>NZ_JANHAW010000004.1 GCF_024464595.1 Halobellus litoreus
ATTGGGAAAACGACAGAATCGAACGTGGGGACACTCCTTCAAGTCTATACGCTCCAACCCCGATTCCAACAAGCAAGATGCCCCAAGCCATCCCCAGAAGTGGTGGGGGAGACCCTCTGCCAGAGATGAGTGCGAGTCCAGACAGGAGAGCGATTATGACAAAATATGCTGTGACGAGGACCAATAACCCTCGCTTAAACGCAGGAGGGGCTATCTCAGGACGAGTCATCGTTTGAGATTCTGAAGACTTATTTAAATATTTTCTACATCTTAATTAGTGTGAACTATTTGATCTGTCTTGACCGATTCCTCTGTAGGTGCGGGAAGACTTCTGTGATGCCCTCCGAGGGAGTCGGCAAATGGGTCGGCGCAGAGAGCCGGCAGTCAGCCTCCCCTAAGTCAAGGACAGAACGCGTAGAGTGAAATCTGTCTTCCAGCCAACGCTGGCTTGATTGGACTGCCGTCCCTCCTCAAACGTGTTGGCGTGGTTCCGTATCCATCGCCAACACACCTGGCACCCGCAACACTCCATCGACAGACTCCACCGGGCTGTTGAGTGCCCCTGCGTTTCCCTCCCACCCACAACCAGGGACCGAAAGCCCGAGACTGGGGTCGGAGTGTTCTTCACGCGATTCTTTACAGCCGAATCAGCCGTGAGACCCTGCTCGCGTAATTCACAATAACTAAGCGTCCTGTGGTGACTTTCCCACAGTGATGCCCTCCAACGTAGCCCTCCTGTCCCGCGAGCTATCCCGCCCGTACTACGAGGACGCCTTCCCCGCACACGATATCTTCCACGCGAAACGCGTGCGTGACGTCGCGCTCCAGCTCGCGAACCAGCATCCGGACAGCGTCGACCGGGATGTCCTCGCTGCAGCAGCGTGGCTTCACGATATCGGGCGACCACTCGAACGCGTCGGAGAAATCGACGACCACGACGACTGGGCAGCCGACGAAGCCACGCCCCTCCTCGCCGCGGAAGGAGTGGCATCGGACCGGATCGCGACGATCGAACACTGCCTGCGGGCACACAGCATCCGGAGAAGTTCACCAGATCCCGAAACGATCGAGGCACAGTTGCTCTTCGACGCTGACAAACTCGACGCAACCGGTGTCGTCGGGCTGGTTCGCCTCGCCTGTATCGTCGGTGAACGCTCCGGACGCATCGGCGAGCAGTACGCCATTATCGATGACGCAGCGACACTTACCGACGATGCACCCGAGTTGCCGGATGTCGGTCTCCTGCGCGAGTGGGCACGTGAACGCCTCGACGCGTTGTATACTGATCCAGGCCGCTGCCTCGGAGAGTCACGCTGGGACGTGATGGAGAGTTTCTTCGACCAATTTGCCTGCGAGATCGACCCAGACACTGCGCAGTAAATTGGTTGCACTTACCGCTCGAAACAGGTGTGCCAACTGTTCTATGACACCCTATCTCTTAGTTTAGCATCAGATTGACTCTCGGTCAAATGCCGTCGCGTGGAGACGTTTGAATCAACAGAAGATCAGGGATGCCGGGTGCGTACAACCTGCTGACGATACTGCCGTAGGCCGTCACTCTTCGCGAACGCTAGGCGGAAGGAACCGCGGCTCCTCGCACTCGCTGTCGTCGTACCACAGTACATCGTCACCGGCCTCGATGTCGTAGCGATCAACGATCTCGCTCGGGACCGTGATCGTGGCTTCATCACACTGGCCACATTCCGGTGTATGTACGTTCCATCAGTATTCCCACGCACCGACCACGAGTAGGTGATTGCCGATGATGGACTGTGTCCGACTCCAAGACGGCGGGGCGTCCTTCCGACTCACTATTCCCGCACGGATGATCGAGGCCTCTGGTCTCCTCATCAAAGAAACGGAAGATGCCACTATCGAGGACTCACACTTGGCGGTTGAGGATCCGATGGCACTTCTGCAACTCGATGAATCGGAGGGGATTATCACCGTCAAACTGCCCGAACCATCCGAAGAAACTCCTGAGCCGGAGGCATCCGAGCCGACGCTCACCGATGTCGAACGAAAAGTCCTCGAGGAAGCCAACAGCGGAGCGGACTGATGCGCGAGGAGATCCCCGTTCCGATTCAGACGCTCCCGGAGTATGGTTTGCGACTCCGGAGCCAGCATGGGTGGGCGCTGCATCGCTTCCCGGTGCCCGATCTGTCAGATCCGACCCCGGCAATCCCGGCGTGTGTGGCTAACGGCGATCCAGGCACGTTGATTTCAGATGGCCCAGCGGACTATTTCCGTGCGAAACTGGACCTGGCGGTTCGTTCCCGGCAGTACTTGCTGTGTTCGCGACCATCCTGCTTCGGACGCTTGACGGCTGTGGATGGGGTGACCTGGGACGAGGCGGCGGCTGGCGATCGGACTGTGCCAGAAGTCGTGCAACAGCACGAAGCTGACTGAGGGGTCTTGGTTCTTCTCTCGGAGGTGCTGATGCAGAGTGAACTACCCCTGCCTACTCACTCGCGGCGTAGCCGCTCGTTCCTTGAGGTAGGGGCTTCCTGCTTCCACGACGCGCTTTGCAGATACAGGTGTATCCACAGGGAGCGCAGTCTCCACAGGCGTTCCTTCGGAGTGACCCACTCCTAGGTCGGTGAGTCCGCGAGAAAGAATGTTCCACGCCGCGTTTGCGTCTCTGTCCGCCTCGAAGCCACAGGCGGGGCAGGAATGTTCACGCACCCACAGCGGTTTGTCGGTTTCGACGCCACACTGAGCGCACTCTTTGGTGGTTCCTTCGGGTCCAACTTTCACGAAGTGCGTGCCTTGCCGCCCACACTTTGTTTCGAGCATATCGGTGAAGGTGTTCCATGCTGCCGACGCCGTATTGCGGCTGTTTCGTGGCGACTCCAGCATCCCTTTCACGTCGAGGTCTTCGACCGCGACAAGTTTGTACTCCCGAGCGTAGTAATTCGAGAGTTTGTGCAGGAAATCACGCCGCTTGCGCTTGATTTCGAGATGGCACTCAGCTACACGTCTACGTTGTTTCTCCCAGTTGTTTGACTGGTACTCTTTGCGCGAGAGTTTCCGCTGTTCCCGTTCAAGCCAGCCACGTTCTTCCGAGAGATCAAGTGATTCGACCGCTGTGCCGTCTGTATCGTGAGTATACCTCAGAATCCCCACGTCGATGCCGACTACCTCCTCGGCGTCGATCTCCTCCAGCGGTGGCTTGGCTGGTGGTTCTGTGTCCATCTCAATACCGAAGATGGCGAACCACTCGCCGGTTTTCTCCTTTTTGAGTGTGACTTCTTTGACTGTGGCGTCGTCAGACAACGGTCGGTGGAGTTCGATGGGGATGTCTGCGAGTTTCGACAGCGACAACACGGTCTGACCACCCTTCTTGTCGAGTTCGAAGCCGGACTGGTTGTAGGTGAAACTGCGGAATTCCCGAGGTGACTTCCACCGAAGTTCACCGACCTTGTAACCCTGCTCTTTGAGCTTCCCGAGTGCTTTGACGTTTTTCGCAATCCGCATAACGGTAGGCTGAAGCACTTTCGAGTACACGTCGGTAAGTGCGTCCCACCAGTCTTTGAGGGCGGGAAGCTCATCACGAATCTGCCGGACACGCTGTTTGACTGTGCCATCGGATTCGGGAATCTGGTTGAAGCGGTATAGGACGTGGTTGTAGAGTTGTCTACAGGTATCGCGGTGGTAGTCCAGCGTCTCACGCTGGCGTTCAGTCGGCTTAAGGCGATACCTGTAGTTGTAGTTCATCGGTTACTCGTCGGGTTCAGAGGTTCGGACGATTTTCACGTCTGCGCCACGCCACCGCTTTGGAACGAGGACGTGTGCGCCGTTGCCGGTGGCTTTCACCTCGCCCTCAATGACTTCGTGGCCTTCGATTTCGTGCCTATCCATCACCAATATTTAGACATTGTATCAACATGAACGTATTGATGCGTGGGCCTGTGGGCCAGCAACAAGCGGGCGTATGAGAGACGATGACGGCGCTGTATCCCCGACCTACTCGCTCCCTACGGTCGCTCCTTGAGGACGGGGGCTTAGCGCCTGCATTCAGCTAAAACTGCGTGATAGTGCCGGTGTGAGACTTTTTGACGCGCCTAGCTAGCTCCTCCTCGGAGAGACATACGTAGTGCCCTGTCTATTTCGCTGTATTCGGCGCTGAGAGTCACTGTCAGCTGGATGTCTTTCAGCCGTCCCAGCCGCCATATTCAGTGGCAAATTCACGTCCGGTGCAGTTGTCGGTAGCCAACCCAAACAAGCGGAACTCGACGTCCTCGAAGGGAATCCCCCAGACACCGAGATCTGGCGGGAACTCTGCGTTTGCGGCTAGGCTGGCGTATGCTTGCTCTGTATCGGCGTCCTCGATCTCGTAGATCTCGCCAGTCATAATGACACTCCGCCAGATCGCCGGGTCGTCTGCGTCTTGCTCGTACACCGTGAGACAGACATTCGGGTTGGATTCGATCGCTTCACTCTTTCGGCTGCTGTAGCCGCCACCCCACTGCATCGGAAAGACCATCTCTTCTGCATCGTAGCCGAAGGAGATCGGGATTGCATACGGTTGTGTGCCGTCGATCAGTGCCAGCACGCCGATGCCATTTCGAATGAGCACTTCATCGATTTCAGTGTCGTCGAGACGTCTCACTATATCTGAGGTTCCATTCCACTAGTCTAAAGGTTTCTCGTCGCCTGGCCAGTTGCGGATCTGTCGTCGGAGTGCTGTGGGCGAGAAACAGTTGCAGGATGGGGTTACACACGCGAAAGAGGCATCCACGCTCAGTGTAGCTTCAAGCCTGAAACTGTGAGTCCTCGTGGCCGATATTCACCTGCCAAATACGTGGAACTTCTCTGACGCCGTGCGAGATACAGGGTGTGAGTCTTGCACGACGTTCTGCGAAAATAACGGGCAAAGGGCATCAATCGGTACAGTCAGCATAAGCAGTTGCCTGAAACCCACGACGGATCGAAAGTTAATACATATATCCGACACTCGTGTGTTCCTATTTTATATGCAATTCTGTGACGAGTGTGGTTCGCTGATGCACACGGAGGGCGACACGTGGGTGTGTCGCTCCTGTGAGCACGAAGAGCCGCGGGATTCGCAAGCAGAGGCGGCAATGGCAATCCAAGATGGACAGCAGGACGATGGGGCACCCGCCGTGGCCGACGCGACCCAGGGCTCCACTGAGACGATGCAGGAGTCCTGTCCGGCTGAGGACTGCGACAGCGACCGGGCCTACTCCGAGATGATGCCGAAGCCGGGCGGCTCCTACGAGGTTCGGCTGTTCACTTGCGTCGAGTGCGGCCACAAGTGGCGCGAGTCCTGACAGCGCATCTCGCAACCCCCGCGCTACTGAGCGGCTGGTTCAACGTCTCCAGCACGAAAAAAAGAAGCCGCCGTGCTGCATAGGACCTCTATATCCGTCACGCCTTTTCTGTCAGGTGTTGGTACTACCTTCCGTCTGTTGGAGTAGCGGACCCACGAGAACAGGTTTGAAACACCACTCAGGAGATAGCAGTACGATTCCTTGGATGATCACTCAGTGAGACGGATGGTCCTCAAACAAGCCGGGCACCATCACCGCGACTGGGAGGATGAGTACTGCGATACCCAACAGCAATAGCGGTCCGAACTGAGGATCGACGCCGATAACCGACGCGGCCGCTGTCGCGATTGGGCGTGTTTCTTTCTCGAGACCCTGGCCAGCGATCCCAGTCGATGCGATCGCGATCCCAGCAGTGATGAGGGCCGGCGGACCACCTGCTTTCAGCGCGCGGACGGGTCGATTCGAGGGGCCTTGCCTAGACATCTGCGATGGCCTCCTGGTGTATTGGCAGACTCATTGAACAAATCAATTGATGAAATCTCGGGCAAGTGGGTACTCCCACGGGGTCCCGAAGATCGCTTTGATCGTTGCGACGAGCGTGAATAGACTTGTTAGAAGCCAAGCCAGCCCGGCAGCGAACAGTAACACCGTCCCCAGCAGGCCAACGATATTGGCGAGTGGTCCAGGGAGGGGAGACCACGAGACCATCTCGCCGCCAACTGTCATCGTATCCGCACCCAAGAGGAACGTCAGGAACGCACCGAAACTGAGAAGCAACACCGAGACGTGCCAGTTCAATGCATTTCGCGCGTTCGCTTTGGTGAACGGGTGATCAGAGACGAGGTAGACGAGTCCAGCTCCGAAAGCTCCTGTAAAGAGGGCTAATAGATGGACAGCGATACCGCCGATGGAACGTTTAGTTAGCAGGTCGGGACCACGATCGGACGTCATTGTATCTGTATCCATATGTGATGTGTGGATGGGGAGGGTAGCTTCAGCTCGATTCACGTCGTCGGCAGGAGATGTAACGGGCCAAACCGACTGCGGACCCGATGGACGATTCGCTCGGCGACCAGCAGGATACCGCTAAATACGAGTACATTGAACGCCGTTGCCCACAGTGCGATATCGCTCTCGAGACCAGGGTCGAAACCCAGGATGGTCAACAGGCTTCCAGCAGCCAACAGCGCGAGTGACAACTGAAAGCCAGCGAGAACGAGTGTTCGCACCCCGACTGTATCCTGAAGTGTCAGGAAGCCACGGGTGGAAAGCCGATCGAGCGGGGACTCGGCCATCAGTGCACGTTTGCCTTCCGGCGAGAGTGGCCACTCCGAGTCGGGATACTTGATGTAGTAGAGGGTGACCGAATCAGGATACGCTTCGGTCGCTACCACATCGAGCTCTTGGAGTTCACTTAGTCGGTTCCGAACTGTGGCTTTACTCACATCGGGTTTCACGCGCGAGGCGAGTTGCCGGCTCGAAAAGAATGGCCGGTCAGCTTCGAGCATCGTCTCGACAACGTGTTCTTGTGTGAGCGTATTATCGAGATTACTGTCGATACGCCTGTCAATCCAGTTCGGGGTGGGGACCACAGCGAACTGACGTATGACAGGGGGGTAGAAAAAATGCAGTCCGGATTTCGCGGCCGCAAAACGGTGTTTGTAGCCCTCGAAACGGCTAAATCAGGGCTTAAGTGAGAGTTACTACCTGAACCCGGGGTCACGTCGCCCCGTATCTCACTACCGAGGCCGTCGTCGACCACTTTGTGGACGTCTCGCAGTCATCTTGCTCGAAACAGATGGCGAGATCGTCGACGAGATTATGCTTGATCGTTCGGAGCTCCCTGCTGGCGTGCGCACAACCTGCTGACGCTACTTTCGTGAATTGTCACTTATCGCGTACACTAGGCGGGAGAAATCGCGGCTTCTCGCGCTCACTGTCGTCGTACCACAGCACATCGTCACCGGCCTCGATGTTGTAGCAATCAGCGATCTCGGTCGGGACCGTGATCGTGTAACTGCCGTTTGCCCCCTGGATGCCGCGCGTATCCGCGAACAACTCTGTCAAGGACTTCGACATATCTATCCAGTCACTTGGAACTCACTTGATCCCTGTTAAGACAGCAACTTCCCTATGAATCCAATAGGTCCCAATTGAGTCTCCGGCGATTGACTGGCTACATAATCCTTGGCTCCTGACACCAGAGTATGCTGATCCCAATCAATATCCCCTTGTACCCCACTCAACTGGGTGATGCACGATGATCGACTGCGTGACACTCACGGACTCCGGGGAATACTACACTATTACGGTCCCAGGGAAGATGCTCCGCACAGCTGGGCTCTTGGTCGAAGAAGTTGAAGATGCGACGCTCCAGAACACTCATTTGGCGGTTGATGATCCAACGGTACTCGTACAACTCGATGAATCGGAGGGGGCCCTCACGATCCAACTCCCCGACCCGCCCGAGAATGTTCCTGACCCCAATGTCGAAAAGCCGACGCTCACAGATGTCGAACAAAAAGTTCTCGAGCAGGCTGATGCCGGGGCGGACTGATGCGCGAGGAGATCCCAGTGCCGATCCAGAGTCTACCGGCGTACGGCTTGCGGTTACGGAGTCAGCAGAGCCACGCCCTGCATCGATTCCCGGACTCTGACCCTTCTTCTCCGACAGCGGCCATCCCAGAGTGTGTCGTACACGGCGATTCTGGGGCACCACTCTCCGACGATCCCTCGGACTACTGCCGCGCGAAACTTGATTTGACGGTTCGCTCCCGTCGATACTCGCTGTGTTCTCGCCCGTCGTGTTTCGGCCGGCTGTCGGCCGTCGATGGCGTGACGTGGGAGAAGGTGGCAGCCGGCAATCCGTCTGTAGCTGATGCCGTCCGACCGGCAGACGCTGATTGATTATTGTCGATCGTTGACCGTCCGAGGTTCGTGCCTTCCCCCGGTGACCGATCAATGACTACGGTTGTTGACACCCAAACTAGCGGCCGTTGTCGCCTTCCTTTGCGATCGTTGCTGCCAGTCGCTACGGAGTCGGTGGTGCGATGATCACGCGCTCGTCGGTAGCTGTGCGGCCCTCCGTGAAGACAGCGAAGTCACCACCAGTGGTGGCTGTGAGCGCGAGGACAGCCGCATCGACGACATCGTCGAGACGGCCGGACTGAATCCGATAGTGCCACGGTGAATCCGCGCGGCGCTCGTCGACGAACTCACGCACTTGACTACCGAACGCTTCATCGATGGCCTCGAGGACGTCGAAGCGAGTGTCGATGCCGTCGTCCTGTTGCTTCGAGCCAACTGGTTCCATCTCTGTTTGCCGTGTGAACTGCTCGAAACACACCTCAGGGTGGCTCTCATAGATGCGTGATTTCGCATCCTCGTGTATTCGCAGGAACGTGTCTACTTCGCGGATTCGCGGGATGAGCCCCCAACTCTGACTTCCGAGGCCGTTGTTTTTCTCACGAGCGTCCTCATAGTCGCGGGTTTCGACTGCCTCACGTGAGGGGACAGAAAACACCGAACTCTGGCGACTCCCGAGGAATTCTTTGGCGGCCTCGTCGCAGGCCCGTGGTGAATCCTCTGGGAGCCCGATCGGAATATCGACGAGGAGTGCCTCGGCTTCGCGGTGTTGCTCCCACACATTGAGGATCGCTGGCTCGGTCGTGATCTCGACGTCGCCTGACTCACCGAGTGCGACGACAACCCAACATCCACTCGCCCAATCAACTCCCACTGCAGTACTCATACGTGCGCGCTCTCACGGCGAAACCTTCCTTCTACCGCCGGCAGATCTCTCCTATGTATCACCGCTGCTGTCTCCGAGTTGAAGATGCCTAACAACTCTGAATAAAGAAATCGTATTTGCAACAATTGGTAGGGCTAAGACAAGGGCATATGCATACTAGTCGCCAGATCTATTTGGTACCTTGTTTCCGGTCCAGGAGTACCCCCACACGGTGACAACTATATATCCGAGTATGAATACTGGAACGATAACCAGCGGGTCGATCGATTGGAACTGTATGCGTGCCCCAGAAAACGTATTCTCGGCCCGCAAGAGTGCGGGAGTTGCACCGCTTGGCGGTCCAAAGAACACGTTGTGTTCAGCAAAGTTGACGCCTATATGTAGGCCAATTGGCAGAGCTAACTCGTCGGAGAGAATATAGGCCAAACCAAACAGTCCGCCCATAACCGCCGTCATAACGAGTGCATAGAGGAGTGACTCACCGTCTGGGTTCGAGCCAAGCGGTCCGTGAAGAAATCCATACACCAAGGAACTGCTCATCCAAGCACCACCCGTTGCCGTCAGCGGAGCGAACCCGCGAGCCGCGAGCCCCTCGGCGGCGTTCTTGAGGAAAATACCACGGAATATCGTCTCCTCCCAGAATCCGACGAGGAGCCAGCCGAGGATCGCGACTCCAATCCCGAACAGGAACGAATTACCGGTGCCGGTGGAGAATTGTTCGACTACAGTAACTGCCCCTCGCTGGTAGTGTAGTCCGAACGCAAGCCCTACCAGACAGACTCCTATAAGGAACCCTCCAATAGCGTTGAGCCCCCAAGATGGGGAGAGAGTGAATCCATATGCAGTAATCTCACGATGGTCGATGTATCGGGCCAAGATGACCGTCGAGACGAGTACAGCGACGACGGCAAAAAAATGTCCGAAGACGGGTCTGTAGAGTGGCGAAATTGGTGCTGTAGTAACGATTAGTACGCCTCCCAAAGCGCCCCCAAACGTCAGTAGAACTGCGATCAGTATGCGTAGTGACGCCCGTAATCGAGTGTCAGTTCTGCCACGTAACAGCCAACGAAATCTGGATTCGGTAGGATCTGTCATCTGGTTTCCCTTCATCGCGCAGTCAGCACTGAAGCAATGTGGTAGATTACCCACCGCTTCACGTGGTGAAGTGCCCGCCACCTCTTTATGAGGCGTCGTCAACAGCCGACTATAGTGAGTGATGAAGACGAGTTGAGTACTGTCGCGGGACTGTTAGAAGATGAGACGGTACAGACAATCCTCACTGAAACGAGTCAAGAACCGATGGCTGCTCAAACATTGCGCGAACGATGTGACGCGTCTGGGCCAACTATTTACCGACGCTTAGAACAGTTACAGGCGTGTGATCTCATAGTTGAACGCACACGTCCGGATCCAGCCGAGGGGCATCACCGAAGTGTCTATGCGCCGAACGTACGGAAGATCACGATTACACTACGTGAGGGTGAGCTCCGGTTGCAAATCGAGCGAACAGAGAATATGGCTGACCGATTCACACGGTTGATCGAGGATATCAGATAATGAACACCGATCTCCTGGTACAAGCTGAGGTGACGACGGAAGTGCTGTTGCAAGCCTATGAGATGGTAGGCGTTGTTCTTGGACTGTTTATTGCCTATCTCGCTTTTCGGGGCTACCAACGCAACGACAGCCGGCCGATGTTATTCATCGCTCTTGGATTCAGTATCCTCCTAGGATTGCCTGCGGTGGTGTTTCTGATCTCTCTTGTGCTTCCCTCAGTATCAGAACCAACTGTACAGATTCTCACCCAAACTTTGGAGATTATCGGACTCATACTCATTATATATGCACTGCGGATGAGTCCTTGATCTATGGACCGCACCACGCGAGTGGTTGAAACAGAGTTTCCGCACACCGTATAACGGGCCAGATCTAACCGGTTTCATTGTCCGCTTAGCGACTGAGGTCTCAAGTAGTCGAACGAGATTTATGAGTACTAGCTCGGCGGTGACGGGTGCCACCAGCAAGACGGTCGGTGATATTTTCGATGCAATCGAGGAGGTCGCTGCCGGCTCAACGCGACTTGTCCGGCGACGGAAAACCGACCGGGTGGACAACCTCTACGTTGGCTTCCCGGAGACGACTGCATAAAAATGACTCTGGGACATATTACAGTTGTCGTAAGATCGGTGTGGGGGTGTGACTGTAAGATCGGTCGAACGAGCGCTTCAGCACCCTCGCCACGACAGTCGAAACCACCGCCGAAAACAAATCTGGATGATCATACACTCAACGCGCTTGTATTCGCTCGTTTCGTTAGACTGATCGCCGTCTTTTCTCCCGTCTTTCTCCCGTCTAGACGGGTGACAAAGACGTGCGGAACCATCTTACGACAACTGTAAGATCGGTCGAAGGGAGAATCGAAGTTACAGCGGAGTCGTATCGGAAGCGCCCAGGTGAGTGTGATCTACTCGTGGTTTCCCGCGTGAGTGCGCGCATACTGTCGCCAGTTATCTTCGAGATGCTGTTCTGCTTCCCAGACGGAGAACTCGACGTCAGTATCCTTGGGCTGGTCACGTCGATACAGCCGATCGAAGTGGACTGTTTGGTGAGCCGTGTCGATCCGCGCGATCTGGATCTCTTGCTCCGTATCCGGGTCGTTGTAGTGAATAGCGACTGAGAACTCCTGGATAGAATTGATATCCGGGGTGACCGAAACAGAAATAAAGTACGGCCGATCCTCATAGTGGCCTAAAAGTCGTGTGTAGAGCTTCGACATCGGTATGTAGGTACCGAGGCCGCTTATTTCAATCTGTGTTTCAGTATCCGAGCATCGAATTCACGGGGCAATCCTTTTAGCGTTGTGTTTACAACACAACGATAACAATGGCGACAACTAGCGATCCGACACAAAAGAAAGCGGAGGTCACTCGCGCGCTCATTCGGGCGGGTTACGATGACGTGTTGATGATCGATCGCGAAACGGCAAGTTCTGTCCTCACGGAGAAACGGCAAGAGCTACTGGACCGGATCCGTGACGGTGAGATCGAATCCGTCCGCCAGCTGGCATCCGACATCGGCCGAGATAAAGCCGCCGTGAGTCGTGACCTTGAGCTACTGTTCAGGTACGATCTGATCGAATACTGTGAGGAAGGATCCCGAAAAATCCCGCAACTAAAACACGACACGGTGATCGTCGAGCCGATTGTTTAAGATCGACTCGAGCACGGACGCCCTCATCCCGACCACGAGCCCCGCTCAGAAATAGGGCCTAGAATACCCAACACCATACATTCAGCTCGAACAAGGTATTGTATTCTGTTGAGATGCTTTGATCTTCTCATCAATCCAAAAAGACTACAATAATAGTAGTCCGCTCTCAGAGTGCGGTTCAGAGGCACCCTATCACATCGGCCCTCTAAGGGGTTTCTTTCACATCTCTCCTGAAGAATCACCTAACAGAACTAGCCTGCCTATTGAACGGTGAAGATTCTATCAGATACAAGTGATGTGCATAGGAGCGTGCTGAATACCTCGAGCGAATCGGTCGAGAAAGTCTGCGCCGAATCGGACAACCCAACTTATTGATTGGCGCTGTTTCCAGCTCCGTTCCCGTTACCCCCGCCTTTGCCGCCAACACAGGCGTTCGACGGGGCCGGGGCGATGAGCCACGGCGTGTAGTCTACTGTGGCGCTGCCGCGCTCTAGGGCCCATATTCCCTCCCCATCGGGATTGTCGTCGTGGGTGGGACCGGATCGGTCGTCCCACCAGTTGCACTCGGCAACAAGTGTGCCGTCCCCATCCTTGCTTTCCACGCCGTTTGGGGCGAGGAGGTTGTTCTGCCTAACCGTGGCCTCACTGGCGTCGGCATGATCATCAATTCCGAATGCGCTACCCGGGTACGGCGCGGCGTCCCGGCCGTCGTTCGCGCTAGCGAACACGTCGTAGACGCTGCTATCGTTCAATCCAGAGATGTGATTCTTTTCGACTGTGATGTCCGTGGGAACGCCCGAAGCACTGCCGGAAGACGTGAGGACGATGCCCCACACCCAGCCTATCGAGTGGTGGTCGGTGATTTCGTTCTCTTCTACGGTGACGTTTTCGACGCCAGCCTGTGCCTTTACACCTGCTATCCCGCCGTAATTGGGCCACGTGGTCGCATCACCGTCGCTTTTGAATCCGCGGATCACGTTGTTCCGAACGGTCACATCGGAGACTCCAGCGCCGAAAACCTGGACACCGTGGAGAGTGAAGCTGCCTTCCCCATTACTCAGATCGGCGTTGAAATCCTCTATCACGGTGTTTTCGATCACGACATCGCTCGCCTTGACGAGCACCCCGGCCGGGTCTGGGAAGCTTCCCCCAAGGAAGGTCTCGGAGGGAGAAATGTGTAGCCGGCGGACAGAAGCACCCTCTCCATCTTGAGTGATCTCGATCTGCCCATCCAGTGCGGCCGGGTTGTTGCCGTTCGGCGAGTTTCGGCCGCGCAGTGTGACCGCCTTATTTACCGTGACATCTTCATCGTAAGTCCCCTGCCTGATACAGATGGTGTCACCGTTGTTTGCACCATTGACCGCGTCTTGGATTGTTCCGTAGTCGTCCGGGACGACGATCTCACATCTCTGGGCGGCGGCTGCTCCTGACGACGCAGATAATCCAGCTATACTGATAGCGGATGCGACAGCGCCCCGTTTGAGAACTGCCCGTCGTGATACGACTGTCTGAGGCGATGGGAGTTGTGACATAAGACTTTCCCCTTTCACAGGTAGATCGGAGATCAAAGTTATAGAGTGATTACCCACTCTGATGTATCAGGATCAACCAGAGAGAGCGCTGAACTCACCCTCTATATTCAGCAAAGGATTCCTGACAGATGTTGAGTAGATGATGCCCCGATATGATACAGCGTTCATCTGTCTTGACCGATTCCTCTGTAGGTGTGGGAAGACTTCTATGATACCCTCCGAGGGAGTCGGCTAATTGGTCGACACGGAGAGCCGGCAGCCAGTCTCCCCAAAGTCAAGGATGGGACGCAAAGAGTGAAATATGTCTTCCAGCTAACGCTGGCTTGATTGGACTGCCGTCCCTGCCTAAGCGTGTTGGCGTGGTTCCGTATCCATCGCCAACACACCTGGCACCCGCAACACTCCATCGACAGGCTCCACCGGGCTGTTGAGTTCCCCTGCGTTTCCCTCCCACCCACTATCAGGGCTCCCAAGAGCCCGAGACTGGGGTCGGAGTGTTTCTGATGCGGTTCTTAACGTCTCCCGCGCACGCGATCAACGGCGTCGCTGCGTCATAACGCATCTAAGCCCTTCTAACGCCTAGTGAGGGATAGGACTTTGACTAATCTTAT
Organism: Halobellus litoreus; assembly: GCF_024464595.1. Lineage (NCBI taxonomy): Archaea > Methanobacteriati > Methanobacteriota > Halobacteria > Halobacteriales > Haloferacaceae > Halobellus > Halobellus litoreus. The sequence continues at coordinate 14,399 of NZ_JANHAW010000004.1, forward strand.
ACGTCTGTAACACAGTGTTACTGTAACGTAATGAGCCAGAAGAGCCTCCTCCCCCTGGCGTTCCTCTATGCCCAGGGCTCTTCTGTAGACGGTGCTACACGGTTCCAAAAACTCGTCTTTCTCGCTCAGCGAGAGGGCGGTCTCGAATCTAAGTACGACTTTCACGCCGAGAAATTCGGGCCCTACTCATACGATCTGGCCGACGATCTCAAGTACTTCATCGAAAGCGGATATGTCGAGCGGAAGGTCGAGACCAACGAAGTTGGACACGAACGGCATACCTTCCGGCTCACTGACGAGGGCTACAAGGTCGCTAGGAAGATGGCTCAAAAAAACCGCTACGAACCGATTTTCGATATTGTGAATGAGGTGAAATCCAAGTTCAACGACTGGAATCTGGAAGAACTGCTTCGATACGTCTATCGCAAATATCCGGAGCTGGCTACTGCGACCGACCTGGATACCGACCGTCTGTTCGATCCTGACTCGGACTCGCAGTTCCTCGAGCCCGCAGAGCACGAGTTCCTACACGCCAGCCCCCAGGAGACGTTGGAACAAAACTCCTCAGCTGAGGACGTCTTTTCACTCGACTGAATGATCTTCGGAGCCGAACGAGCGGTGCTCTACCTCGAAAAGCCAGTAGAAACGCTGCAGGCGATCGACGGTTCACGAAGACAGGGTATCCGTAGCTCGATCGAGAAACTCCTCGATTCGCCGGATTCAGCATTCGACAAATCAGTCGGCTCGCATATCCACCAAGCACGGGACCTCGGGACGTACACGCGCGCGTTCTGCACTTGGTGTGTTGATGAAGATGCCTCACGAGAGCTTTGCGTCGTGCAGGCGATCTACGGCAAAGGCAACGAGGCGAAGTACTTCGAGATGGTCGACCGCTTCGATCAGGATGGCAAACAGTGGAAACAGCAGTTCCAGGAACTCCCCGATGGAAACTACGACGAGTGGGCCGAGTCGATTGAATCGAATGGCGACCTGATTCTGGTCCGGTCAGACTGAGCCAAACCGGAATTGAGGCAGCGGTTTATTCAATCCCACCGACAAGGTCAGCCTGCACTCGCGGATGAGCATCGGCTCACTCTCCGGGGTCAACCAGCTCCAACTCCGACCCATCAAGTTCCTCAGTTTGAGGCAGTATCCGTAGCACCTGCCACACTTGATCGGTGACCCCCGGAAACACGAAGACAATAAGCAATGCGAGCTCAATTCAGCTACCAATTCCTCACCAAATCTTGGACTGAGTGAGAGGTAGATGCCGGCGACAGCCAGTCCAAGAACCGCGCCGACGGGATAGACGAGTAGCCACCAAACTGATTCGTGCTTCTGCAGTCGTTCCCACTAGAACACGACTGCCAGCAAAAATTCCACCAACCATTGCAGCCGGGAAAATGAGAAGTAACGAGAGTCCCATTGAACCATCTGCAGTCTGAGTCGATGGCTTCAGCAGGTAATTTACGACAGAAATGTACACTGAGAAGAAAATGAGTAGTGCACTGACCACGAGGGGAAATTGAGAATATCGACGAGTGAGATTCACAGATAGATACATAGTATTCCTATCACGGAGTAGTTTTTTTGCCCGATCACTTCCCACCGGTCTTCTCTGACAGAGGTCGTTGATATATTCGCACGTACACAGAGCAGTTAGAGATCGACGATCATAACGACTGGACCGCCAACGAAACCACGCGCCTGATCGATGTCGAGTTAGTCACGGCTTCTGCGCAGGCACGTCGTTACGTTCTAGCTCGACTGGGGTTGCTTCCGATTGGTGTCGGTTAGACTCACAACATTTCCCATCCCGCGGCGTTTCCGCTCGATGAGTCCATCGCGCTCAAGCAAATCCAACTTGCGACTGACGGTTGATTGTGAGAGATCCGTTTCCGCAACGACTTGTTGTTGTTCTAGATAGCCGTCATGCTGGAGGACCAGCTCGTAGATCTGCTGTTCATCGTCCGCAAGGGTTTCGAGATTCGATTCCCAGATGCGTTTTTGTCGTTCGAGTGGGTCTGGCACAGTTGCTGTCGACGAGTTATCCGGCTCGATAGATGCCGTTTTGTTGTCGTCCGTGTCGGCAGGTGGTTTCGACGGTCCGTAGTCCGTGAACCACAGGTAGCCAGTCGTGATTCCACCAACCCAGGCTGCTGTGAGGAGTACCACTACATCACGGAGTGTGTACACGCTCGGCACGCGATGAATGCTTGATGTACTTCCTTTGATCGTAACCATCACTGGGGTCGGGTTCCAGACCAGAAATATGACCGTCCCGATCGACAGCAGGCAGGTGACTGCTGCGAGGAGGGCTGTTCTGGAGAGCGGGCGCCAGGGCATACACAACGTCGCTGTTGGTACCCTCCGGAAAAAGTATATCGTTTCACCGACATTCCAAGCAATTTCCAATCCTGCAAGGCTTTGGAAAGACTATGGAATCGCCTCCTCTAACCACTCTATATCAGGTCTTTCACTAATAGGACTATGTGAGATCACCCCCGATAGTGGTCTCAGAAAGAAGATATGATACGACAAATGTACAACCGCAAACTAGTGATCTATGGCCTTGTGGCCGTTGCTGTTGCCGGGATGATCGGCGTCACAGCAGCAACGGTCGCAGAGCCGTCGGATCGAGCAGTTAACCACACCGGAAGTGTCGAAGAGGTGTCGAGCTCGAAGGGGACATCCAACATCAGTATCACGGCTGCCCACAACCTGCCAAACGAGAGTGCGGTCGACTCGCTGGAAGGCACGCCAGTGTCCGAGATTGTCGACCGGCCGCGTGGGACGACGTTCGGCGAATTGACTGCCGATGAGATGCAGACGCTCAAAGAACAAACTGTTCTGGGGACCTACTCGGATGAGCAACTCGCAGCAATCCAGGATAGCGCCATCGGTGCCTGGTCTGCATCCGACACCTCATTCACTGCCCGCGTCACTACAACTCGGGACAACAGTAGCGATGCTGGCGTGAGCGTGCAGGCGCCTGAAAAACTCCCAGAGGAGAGCGTTGTCAAGGAACTCCCGGGCACTCCAGTCACTGAGATCGTCGATGCACCTAGAGAGACGACATTCGCAAATCTCTCTGCATCTCAACAGGACACCCTCAGAACAACGACGGCACTTTCGACCCTCTCCGACGAGCAGTTCGAAAAGATGGTCGAGTCGAACGAGATGCAGATCGGGTCCGTGTCCGTGTTGAACGATGCAACTGATGACGAAAAGATCTGGTACACTGCACAACGGCGTAATTGAGCGCTCGTTCAGATGGTGATTAACAGCTCGCAGCCGACCAGTGCTGGCCGGTAGGTTACGTGCTTGCGGCCGCGGGTCACTCGCCTGTGGCCACGATTGTAGCTTGAACCAGAATATAACTGTTAGAGCCAGCCACAGGCACCGCACACCTAGAGCGTGAACCGCTCTCTCATTTTTTGCTCTATTGAATCGCCAGATAGTGTTGGAATCAACGGGCGCGTACTGTTTGATGTTGTAGACGAGATGGTGGTGAAACGGAACACAGCGTCCATCGCGGGCTTGACTGGTGACAAAGGATACGACGACCAGACGCTCCAGCTGCTCGCCCGTGACCACGATATTCGACCACTCATCAAGCATCGGGAGTTTACACCTCTCCACAAAGCGTGGAATGCCCGACTGGACAGCGATCTCTTCCACAGGCGGAACATGAACGAGACAGTCAACGCGGCGATCAAACAGAAATTCGGTGCATTCGTCCGGTCACGTCTCTGATGGAAGCAGTTCCGCGAACTCGCTATCAAGTGCATCGTTCATAATTTGGAGCGAAGCCTGGCTATTTCACACGAGGAGAGTGACCGTCCGTGAGTTCGAGAGGCAGGGACTGCTGAATACAGCATAAAGCAATGGTTTCGTTCTCCCCGTCAGGACTGAACCCACTGCTCAGAAAAACCGCCTACTTGTCACCCGATTCGGTAGTTAGAATTTCGAACCGTGCACCGCCTTTATCACTCTCAGTTATGTCGATCTCCCATCCGTGTGCCTTTACGGCCTCGTTCACGATCGCGAGTCCGAATCCAGTCCCGTCTGTTGAGGTCGAGTATCCACTTTCGAATACGTCCGCGTAGTCTTCCTCGGGTATTCCTGGACCACCATCTTCGACGTAGAAGCCAACATTCTCGTCGAGTTCTCCCACGGCAATCGTCACGTCGTCCCCACCGTGTTCGACTGCGTTTCGCAACAGATTCTCCAGAAGTTGCTTCAATCTACTGCATTCGGCCTGAATGGTGCAATTAGTGTCAATCCGAAGCGTAGAATCTGCCCTCTCAACCGTTTCCCAGCACGTCTCGACCATGCGCCCTAAGTGTACGTTGTCCACCTTCTCGATCTGTTTCCCCTGCTGAGCAAGCGTCAGCAACTCCTCAATGAGTTCTTCCATCCGTTTAGCTGCCCGTCGGCTCCGGTCAAGATGATCGAGATCCTCTGTCTTCTCGATCAAATCCAGCGATCCCTGAATGACATTGAGTGGATTCCGCAGGTCGTGACTGACGACGGAGGTGAATTCCTCAAGTCGCTCATTCTGTCGTTCCAATTTTCGTTCGCGCTGCTCCCGCCGTGTCATATCCGCAACTGCCCAAACTGTGCCACCACCATACTCGTCAGCAAGCCCAGTGACTCGTGATTCGGCGGGGAATGACTCGTTAGTTTCCGAGGTGATTTGCCATTCAAGTGGTCGCGCTTCACCGGCCAAAACTTGTTCGTGGGTGGATTCAACCTTCCTTTGAGTGTCCTCGTGCACGATTTTCGTCACAGAGTAGCCGAGTAACTCCTCCCGGTCTTACCCGGTCAACTCCTCTAATCGGTGGTTTACCAGGTCAAACTCACCGGCTTCGTTCAAGACGAAAACCCCCGCAGCCACAGTATCGATGACTTGGCGATACCGTTCTAGCTCTTGTTGTCGTTCTCGTTGATCGGTAATGTCTCGAATCGCTCCGATGATTCTGTGGGGGTTGTCATCTTCGTCGTACAATATGTATCCATTATTTTCAACGAGGATGTATGACCCATCAGCGCTCCGAAGACAATATTCCTTCGAGAACGTGGTCTGGCCTGCGGATATCCATTCATCAAAATCCGTCCTGATTCGATTCCGATCGTCAGGATGGACGTGATCGTCCCACCACTCAAGTGAGAGATTTACGTCGTCGACATCATAACCAGTCACCTCAGAAAACCCTTCCGAGACCTCAAGTTCCCCCGTTGTCGGACTGTATTCCCAAACGACATCAGAGACAGCCTGCAAGGCGTGTTTGTTCCGTCTTCTATGTCTCTCAAGAAACCGCTTGGTTCGAAACTGTTCTGCATAGTTGCGGATTCGATTGGCGAGCAACTCGAACTGATTCGATCCCTTGTGTTTCGACAAATAGTCCGTCACGCCGGCTGAGATCGCTCGGCTGGCAATTTCTTCACTTCCCTTGCCGGTAAACAGAATAAACGGAAAGTCGGGCTTGATATCTCTAACCTGGTCCAAAAGTTCGAGACCAGTCATTTCGGGCATGTCGTAGTCAGACACAAAACAGTCGATTCTTCGATCGCCACTAAGGCATTCCAAACAAGCTTGGATGGAAGTTTCGCTTTCCACAGTTATCGATGGATACTGTTCAAGCTTCGTGGCTGCTAAATCGAGAAATGCTCGGTCGTCGTCTACGTGAATCACACGATAATTACTCATCTTCACTCACTGTTCAGATTGTCCGCTTAGTCCAGCGAGGTATCCCAATTTTCTCCTTCTGTATTCTGGAATGAATCGATTCGCTGTTGTATTTCACTGAGACTCGACGACGCTCCCTGACTTACTCCAATAGCTTCGCTGATGCTTTTGTTGACGTGCTCGAGAGTCTCGACCGATTGATCGAGATCAGACTCGATGGTCGCGACGAACGCTTCGATTTCCTCTGTTTGATCGTGTGTCTTCTGTGCGAGCTGTTTGACTTCGTCGGCCACGACTGCGAACCCGTCGCCCTCGCCGCCGGCTCGCGCGGCTTCGATCGAAGCGTTCAGAGCCAGAACGTCCGTCTTGTCGGCAACGTCGTCGATGAGGTCAACTATGTCGTAGATTCGGTCAAGTGTCTCGTTGAGTTCCGCTATGCTCTGCCTCGCCTCGCTCGCCCTCACCGCAATCTCCTCCAGGTTTTCTTCAGTCGAAGAAGCCTTTTGATGCCCGCGCTCAGCGATCGTGTCTATGTCTTCGATAACACTAGATATCTCGTGAACCAACTCTGTTGGCGGTCTGTTCCCCCCTTCATTCTCAGGTTTTTGACTAGACATAATTGATACCCAATTGTCAAAGTGTAACATAATAACCCTTTCTCAAAAGGACAACATTTTTACATATGACTAATAGTAATTTATACGTGACAGGTTTGCCACCAGTACTGACCGACTCAAACGATCCCAAATCTCATTGTGCAAGGTGCTGACTATGCGCGTTGTATTCAGCAGGACTGCTGAAACCTATTACCGATTGAGAGTTTCAACAAGGCCGATTGACATCCTCCTCCGCCTGAAGGCGGAGGAATCCCGACCGCAGTTGGGATATTATGGTTTGCAGTCTACCACTTGTTCCTGCGGTTGGAATCCACTGGACAAGTCATAAAGGTAGACTCCGGGCTGTGCCAACCAGCCGGTACTCCTATCCCTACTCAAATCGGGTGCGGACTCGGAGTTACTTTGGTTCACGTCGAGACGGATGTTCTCCGCCCCGTTCATGTCAGCGTTGAACGCCGCATCGTACGTCTCACAAACGTAGAGGCCACGTTCGACACGCTGACTATCGTCTTCTCTACCGCATACGCAACGCGTCTTACTCGTGTTGCGCTCAGACACTTCTACGACTTCGATGCCCTCAACTTTCGCCTTGTATTCGAGGGTGTTCGAGAACCGGTCGAACGCCCGGCCGTGCAGGTCAAGGTTGCCGTGTTTGCCCCAGCTCTTCGACTCGCCGTTGTCGTCTTCGCGGACACCAGCGAGTTTCCCAACGTTGATGCGGCCAACTTCCTGCTCAACACACCGTTCTACGATGTGCTTCGCTAAGGAGTGGAAGAAGTGGGTGCGGCGTTCAGCATAGATCTTCTGTACTGAGCGATTCCTAGTCTCTGCTTCCACGGACTCACAGCGAATCATCAAGGACGATGGCACTTGCGTATCGATGTTTCGAGTGACCAGGTTGAAGCATCAGCCAAGGTATTAGGTGACGAACACGGCATCAAGACCACTAACCAACAGGCGCCTTCTTTCGAGTCCATTGTTGGTTAGTCAGATGAGAAATATGTGTGAGCGAAAATTAAGATGAATACAGTCCGTAGCAGTAAGCAATGAACAAGACGACGTCGCCGAATATCGATCTCACCGGCGAATGGGAGGGCAAAACGGAGAGCCAGACGGTGAAAGACCAGATATACGAGGTCGCCACGATTTCAGCGGTCGCTATCGCGATGAATTCCGAGTGAAGTTGGCCCGTCCGTAATCAGAAGAGCAATGAAGAGATCGGCGTCGAGCGACGCACTCCAGTGTTACAAGTGAAGGTCAGAGAAGAATCCTACCAGCGAACTCATCAGGCCGACTTACACGCCTCGACGACGACCTCTGGTTCGTCGACGAGCTGGTTCACTGTGTGGGCGCCTTTTCCCTTCCCACGACCTTTACGCTCTTGCTCGATGAGGGAGAGAAACGCCAGTTCGGAGAGTAAATCGCGGACGCGCCGCATCTTCAGTGGATCGACCCCGTTCCGTTCACAGACGAGTTCGTACATCGAATAGACATCTTTCGTGGGGATCGCAGAATTGTCATCATGGGCCTCCTGGACCTGCAATGACAGCGCTTGCAACAGATATTTTGAATGCTCTGGCTGCTTGGCGATAAGTTCGGAGAGCCGCGCCTGCTCTTCGCGGTCGTGTGCCTCGTCGACGTACTCAACACGCACCGTATCATCGCCGTGTTCGTCCGCGATCTCGCCTGCGTAGCGAAGGATATCGATCGCCTTGCGTGCGTCCCCGTGTTCTTTGGCAGCGAGGGCAGCGACCTTGGGAATGAGGTCCTCGTCAAGGATACCTTCACGGAACGCGTCAGCACGGGACCGGAGAATCTCACGGAGTTGGTTCGCGTCGTACGGTGGAAACACGAAGTCCCGCTCAGATAGACTCGATTTGACGCGCTCGTTCAACGAGTCCTTGTATCGAATCTTGTTACTGATGCCAATGACACCGAGGGTACTCTCGGTGACCTTCCCGGCTTCAGCGGCCCGCGACAGTTGCATTAACACGTTATCGTCCTCGAGTTTGTCGATCTCATCGAGAATGACGAGCCCCACATCGAGTCGCGCATCGAGAATATCCCAGAGACGGCGGTAGTAATCGGAGGTACTCACACCAGTGTGCGGGACGGTGATATCGGTCTGGACGGGGTCGTTGAGTGCTTGGGCGATCGTGCGGACGGTCTGTGTCTCAGTCGATTCCTGAAAACAATCGACGTATGCGACCCCGACCTTGATCCCGTTGTCGGCGGCTGCCTGCGTGAGATCGCGAGTGATGTACTTTGAGCAGAGGCTCTTTCCGGTCCCTGTCTTCCCGTAGATTAAGACGTTGTTTGGGGTGCCTCCACGCTGGGCATCTTTGATCGCGTTCGCAAGCTTCTGGAGTTCCTGATCGCGCCCGATAATCCGGTCACCCTCCGGAAGGTGACTCACCCGAAGGAGTTCCTTGTCAGCGAAAATCGGGTCCGGATCACCGAAAAATGACTCGGACTCACTCATATCAGCACCCTCACAACCCTTCTATTTCAATTTTGTCTACCGGAGTGCCGCTGTAAGCAGCAGCAGTAATTCGGGTTCGATGTATGTGAATCGAAGATACTCCCGTGAGCGACCGTTAACCATAGGATCTCTGAATCTACGACCCCGGAATGCCGCTGTAAAGGAAAGGTAGCCCCGCCACTCCCACACCCCGCGTTGCCGCTGTAATGGTGCAATAGGCAAGGGTTCCAATCGAAAACGAGGGAACTACTGTTGTATCGCGGTCCCCAACCGGACTAAACGGAGAAAACCTCACAGGAGAAAGTCGATATACAGACCTCAATCTCGGGTCTTCGCCAAACACGTTGTCGTCTTGGTACGCCAAATTGCGGTGCGGTACCAGACCGTACAATACAATATAAAACTATGGGAAAGAAGCTGCCGCGTGGTAGAGGAAGATATCGGCCAAAACGTGTTTGGAGATTCTATACACCACATTAACAGCAGTTTACAGCGGCAACGAGGGGTGTGTCTGTGGGTCTGTCTGAGTTGGCCGATCACCGATGTGTGTCTTCACGTCAGCTGACTTCACCAGACCCCGATCCGAACGGCTCTCTGGTGGGATAATGGACAGCCGGCACTTCTCCGGCGATTATTTACAGCGGCAACGAGGGGTGTGTCCGTTCGATCGGCAGTTGTGAACTCATCTCTCAGCCATCCACAATTGAAGCCGGTGTTCGGGTCGGCATAGTGGATCCGGTAGTACTGGTCCTCTGCCGTGAAACGCCATTCAACGTCAAGTGTCGGCGGTGTTGGCCCGGTTGGTGGTGACACAAGCGCTGGCGCAATCCGCGCCTGGAGGTATTTCTTGACGATGCTGTCCGGTTCATACGTGACGTTCTCGACAACTGGGTAGCGCTGAAGGACATCCTTGAGCCCTTCGTAGACGGAGCTATCGATGGTACCAGAAAGCCCCATTCGTTAGACGGAGATCGTATCGCGCTTGGCCGCCCAGTCGTACTCGTTGAGCGCGGCACGAACGATCGGTAGCCGGTCGTTGAGATGCTCCCACTCGGATGCGGCCTCACGGCGGGTCTCGATTTCATCGGAATCATCGAGGTCGGCGATGCTTGCCCGGAGTTCGCCTGGCGTCTCGACGTCGTAGGAGGCCTTCCAGTCGGTAATCTTCGATCGAATCGACTCGGCTGCGGTAGTGAGTTCTTCCCGATCGTGCTCCCGTTGAAGCGCGGCGACCTCACGATACGTCGCCATCAGTTGATCGACACAGTAGAGCGTCTGCTCTCCTTGCTCGATCTTCTGCAGTACGTTGTCTTCGACGAGCTGCTCCAGGTACTTCTGGGCAGTTTTCACCGAGACTCCGGTCTCGTCAGCCACCCAGGATGCCGTCCGAGGCGTCCGCAACGTCCGTGCGGCTGCTCGGACCCGCTCCCCACGTGTTAGGGAGGCCTGTTCAGTTCCGTTCGACTCATTGGCCATACACATCTCTACGAACTACTAGAATATATATCCAAGAAACTGGATATATTTCAAAGCACTGAGCGCCGGTTGTCTGGTCGGCATATAGCGTAACTCTACTGGCGTCTCTCTCGGCTGGATCTCTTCGTTAGTACGTAATCTGTAATCGTAACCTGTAATCATAACATAAATCCTCGATGTCGGCTGTTACATCGGGAGTTTTTTGAACTCTAACTGGAAAACAATGGATCTGTGACTTCTCGACGCCCGTGCCTGAGACACATTGAACGCACACAATCTACTAGCACCATCCAGCCGACGCTGTCACACTATCCGTGCGATGGGAGTTGAGACTACAGCGGGTATAGCGGGGCTATGATGCGTGGTTTCAGCCGAATCAGTGAACGGAACTGACTCAAATTGCTCTCTAAGCGGTCATTCTTGTTGTACTACCAGCCATACACGCGAATTTCGGCGACTTCCGGCAGTGTTGCCACTTAGACGCCGCATTATCATAGGTAGAGAGCCTTTCTATCCGATTCCGGTTTCTTTCTTCAACAGCGTCAACGTGTTATCACCCGTTACGATCGTTGAAGACAGTCCGCTGTAACTCACGCGTCACACCCACATCAGGAGATAGCTGGAGAGACTAAAGAGTCCGTCTAATCGGTGAACGAAATCAGTCTATGAAAGCCATCTCAGACCTCTGAAAAATGGATACGAACTCAGGTCTGGCTCTGATAGAGGAGAACCAGGATGGCAAGTCCGATGAAGAAGTCCGGAAGAAACACGAACGCGCCGATATTTGGGCGAGGGCGGAAGCCGAAGACGTTGTGTACTACTGGATTTGACGTACCCGCGTATAGGAGCAGCGCGAGGCTTAGCACAAGCAGGCTTGCTGTGTACTTGTTTGGAAGGTCGCGATAAAGCTGCACGTAGATGGCTGCGAGTGCCACCAGTAATACGAGGTTCAGGGTTGTAAAGAAAACCTCCATCCGAATGAGCAGTTCAATCTGGGAGGACAGCGCCCTCGACGGAGGGCCATGGGACGGAACTGATGTGAAGAGTGCGACTAAGAGTGCGATACCACTCGCGGTGGTCGCACTCGCTACTGTCGTTCCAAGTGGACTCTTGATCCAGTTACGAATCATCATCAACTCCGGCCTGTTCCGCCACGTCTTCCATGATGTCGAGGTTGTTCATCATTCTGTCTGAGAGGAAGTACATCTGCCCGTAATTGTCACCCTCCGTGGTCACGATATTGCTCTCCTCGAGGACTGCGAGATGGTGCTGCACTGTTTTGTAGTTCAAATCTAGGTCATTCGACAATTGATTGGTGTTTCGTGGCTGGTCGTTGAGTGCGCGGAGGATACGAAGCCGATTTCGGCCTCCACGAGACCCACCAATGAGCCACCAGAGCAACTGCCGCATCTATCGAGTAATCATTTGGTCGGTGCAAATACATTCTGTCTCGGTCCGAACGATACTATACCTCCCCGAATTAGTCACTAATCCAGGAGATAATCCGATCAGCGATTTCACCGTTATTGTCGTCTTGCATCATGAGATGTGTATTTCCGGATATCCCTTCGTCCGGAAGGCTAAGCAGCGTCGATGCGGGACTTGTCTCTCCTGCGAGTTCTGCAGTTGTCTGGGTCGCTTCCTTGCGACCAGTCTGTCCACGCTCGTCGACATAATCGCCATACACACCCATAAATGGTGCATCACCACCCATCTCCGCCACAGTTTGCGGGTCAGTCGGCGCACCGACCGGCTCAACTGCGACGATCCGTTCAACGAGGTCCGGCACAGCTTGTGCACCCGTGAATCCGGAACTACCGCCCGCTGAGTGAACGAGCAGCACTGCCGGACCAACACGGTTGAGAAGCGCCTCTAGAGCGGCAGTCTCCTGAGGTGATGCGAACCGACTCCCACCACCACCTCCGCCACCAGTGCTAAGGTATGCGGGGAATGACGCAACGAGTTGGTCGACCGACTCGACCGGGTATCGAACATCTTCGTATGGGTCACCGACTTCAGGTCCGAACCCCCACGTCGGCCAAGCTCGAGCGATAGACCATCGAGAGAGTGAGGCAGAGTCAGAGTTCTGGAGGGCAGCAGTGTCTAAGCCACCTGAATCGACGTTTCGAGGCGGGTTGAATACATACACGGGATGGCCAGCTTCGGAAAAGTACTCCACCCAGCCGCGTCGACCGTCGGGTGTCGTCCGGTAAATGTACGGTGACAACCCGAGGCCGGGCACCATTACGACGGGGGACTTGTCGGTGGCCGTATCGGGACATGTATATACGACTTCAGCACGTCCGTCGATGACGGTACTACTGCTTGTGTTTGCGTTGCCGACGTAGAAATTTCCGAACGTCGGAGAGTCGTCATTCTGTTGTTCGGATTGTGGGGAGGCCTCAGGAGAGGTCTGTGTATCGGTGTTCGGTCCGCTGTTGTCAGTTGTGCTATTGCACCCTGCGATAGTCGCAGCAAGTGCGACTCCAGTTGCGCGAAGAAACGCTTTCCGAGAGATACCCGATGACATACAGATCGTACTGGCCGGGGATCTGGCTTAGTCGATTGCCGAAATCGGCCACAGGTTAGGCACAAATTCATTCCAGTTCATACAGAACGCCCGATATTGACAGATAATGGTAAGTTGAGATAACTACTGTGTCGTTCAGAGCGTATGCATTGAGAGCACCGGTCTCAACCTCTGTAACGTACTAATGGACCGAGAGTTCGATAGCCAGCACGTTTTGGAGATGATCAGCCAGCGCGGGCTTTTCTACGTCGTTCCCAAGCGGATGCAGACCAGCGAGAAGGCGCAGGCGAAACGATTGCTCCAGCGTGACCAAGACCGATACGAGACTGACCGCAAACTCTATCTGGGCAAGAACGAGTGGCACGAGAGGACGCTGATCTACCGGCAGAAAGAGGATTCAGAGCACGACGACCACCGGCAATACTCGGTGCTTATTACGAATTGCGGGAGTGGACTTCTCACTGAGTATGGCTACAGGTGGGAAATCGAGAGCGGGTACAGGTCGATCAAACGGTTCATAGCTGCGACGACGTCGAAGGATGTCGGGCTACGGTTCTTCTATTTCGCATTTGCTCGCCTATTGTACTCGATCTGGCGAGCGGTCGATTTGCTCGTGCAGGTCAAATTGACTGGTGAGTACGAGCACGCACCGATTGTGACGGTCGATAATTCGCTCACATTGCTGAAGGAGGAGACCGGAATCGAGTAGTGCGGCACCCTGTCCGGGATAGCGTGATTTCAGAGTGCTAACGCTGCCAAGAGTCTCAGAAGTTCACAGATTTGGTTGGGAATGTGATAGACATGGACGAGCAAGACACGATCGGGACGGCATTCCCGACCAACTGCACCGTCGCCCACTGGTAAGCGTATTCGTCGGTCTTCTCCTTCGTCCCGATGACTTCGTCTTCGTAGCCCGTTCTGTCGCCCGCAAAGGGGGTCAGATTCGGTAATGTCGATCGCGACGATCCCCGCTCGAAGCCCCTGACTCGTGTACGGACTCATCTACATCGAAAGATGTGCGGCACTGTCGGAAACGAGCTAATTCAAACTTTGCCGTCATTCCTCCTACTATCAGGCTGAGCCGAGACCACTGGAAGGTCAGTCACCAATTGCGGTGATAATATGGAGGACGAGGACGATAGCAGTGACAACAGTCAGCAAGACGTGTACTCGTCGCCATCGTGAAAAGAGAGTCTCTTTGGTGACGGTCAGCACACGGCCAACGACTGACGGTGTCTCATCTCCTCGTCCAAGCCGGACGACGTGTCGATGTAGATATCGACCGTACAGTCCACTCGCCACCTCTACACCGAGTAAGACAGAAACTGCGAGACCGAGGCCTTCCCACTCTTCGACAGCAATGAAGTGTGGCAGCGTTAGTGCCGTCCCGATGAGAATGACCCACTGGTGTGTTTGTAACTGATATCGACGGTATTGCACTGGCAGCAATCGCTTTCGCTTTACAATACTGTACCCGAGGACACCGAGGACGAGAAAGACAATGCCAGCTTCAACCACACCAATGTACGGGGCCTCACTCACTTCGCCACCAAGGCCCCACCAATCTCCAATCAAACTAGCGCCTGTCTCACCTTCGTCCGAATCCTCTGCATCTTCACCTTCCTCTTCCTCACCATCCAATTCATCCACGCCCGCAACAGGGGAGAATGACTGTTCTGTTGCGTCGAGATTTTTCACAACTGCATAATCACCACCTACTGGTGATGCCCCCTCTTGAACAGTACCGACTCCACTAACGACTAGCAAGAGAACAACGACCAGACTTGCTCGCTGTATACGAGTCTGCATAGAAACACGTAGATACAACGCCGAAAAATTCGTTCGCGTCCATCTATCGAATCCTCGTACAACCGCCGAATCATTCCGTACGCAGAGCAAACAGGGGATGGCCAGCAGTGCCAGCTGCTCGATATCGAAGTCACATACATACTCAGAATCCCCCTCGCGCTCTGAACCGATTCGATAGCTGTACGAAAATTCGATGGTTGGACGCGAACGCCTTACTAAGGCTGTCTCAACCCTCTATCTGCAATGGCAGAACGCAACGACCGACACGTCGAAGATAGTGGTTCTGAACCGAGGGGTAGCTAATTATGCGCGTTCCCGTCCCGAAAAACAAACTCGTCGCCTTCACGCTCGTCGGTGCGCTCCTCACAGCTGGTGTCGCCGGGGCCCTTGCGCTGCCTGGTGGCGGCCTCGCACAGGCTGTCGAGCAACCTAACTCACCAGATACGCCCGCGTCAGACCCATCACAACAGACAGCCGCTGATGCTCCGACTCCGAATCAGGACTTCACCCCAGCAGTGCAGACGCAGACTGGCTACGAGGACGACGAACACGAAGAGCATGAAGAAGAATACGAAGAGGATCACGAGGACGACGAACACGAAGAGCATGAAGAAGAATACGAAGAGGACCACGAGGACGACGAACACGAAGAGGACGAGTGACCAAGATGATGGGATCGCTCGCATCGGTCTACGAATGGTTCGGGAACACCCGCCGCGAGTTCAACTGTTGTGATACGAGGTTTCGGATCCAGGCGACAGGCGTCCGGGCCGACGCTGCGGTGACTGCGACTCGAGAAACGGCTGAGTTACTTGAAGCACAGCTGAACGCCTTCGATGAGACGAGTGCCGTCAGCCAGCTCAATCGCAAGAATGAGGTCACGAACGAACACGTCGCCCGTATCGTTCGCCGTGGGCTCGAATACTACGACCGGACCGACGGGGTATTCGACATCCACCAGGGGCGCGTCGAACACGACCTCAAGGCGTTCCTGCGCGGTGATAGCGACGCACTGCCGGCGACCTTCAACACAGGAACCGTCCGCGTCGACGACGCCACCGTCACCAGCGACGTCGAACTCGACCTCAACGGCCTCGCCAAGGGATACATCGTCGATCGAACCGCCGAAGCGCTCTCGGGTCTCGGCCGTCGCGGATTCGTCAGCGGTGGCGGGGATATGTCTCCACCTACGGGACCGGTCGCTATCGAGAGCCCGTACGGCGACGACACGCCGCTGAAGGTTCTGGACACGGACTGGTCTGTCGCGACGTCCGGGGGATATCGACGCTCGCGGAACGGCACGGACCACGTCTACGATCCGACCACGGAGTCGCTCGGCTCTCGTCACGAGTCCGTCACCGTCGTGGCGCGCCGAGACTGCATGGAAGCCGACGCCGTAGCGACGACGCTTGCAGCGCTCCCACTCGCCAGGGCGCGTGAATTAGCAGCGGAGTGGGAGGGGCTAGAGGTACTCATCATCCACGACGGCGTCTTTCATACGACTGAGGGGTTCGAGACACATGTCATGGACATATAAACAGCGAATCACCGTCGTCGCGATCGTCGTCCTGGTCGTGGCCGTGCCAGTCCTCTGGCAGATCGGCGATGTGCGTGCTACCCAAGCGACCGAAGAGAAACAGAGTGACATAGTCAGTCAGACAGTTTCGTCGAGACAGGCACCAGCCGATTACGACGGGGATGGCATCGACGACTCCGCCGATCGGTGTCCGACGCGACCGGAGACGACGAACGGATTCCAGGACGCGGACGGCTGTCCCGACGTCGTGGCGACTACGGGGGCCTCGTGATGTCGGGGATCGTCTGGTATCTCGACCGCGGTGCCGCGCTCGTCACGTATCCGGCGCTGTATCTGGCAGTTCTCACGGGTATCCTCTATAACACCGAGTCGTTCGGTGTGCTCCACGAGGCTGCCCGACGTGTCCACATCGAACTGTCCGTGTTCGCGATGATCGTCACGTTGCTACACACGGGAATTGGTGTACTCGATGCGTGGTTCGTCGTCACCGGACAGGTTCCGGCGCCGGCGTACTCGATGGCGTACTTCCTCGGTGGCCTCGCCGTTGGCGCAGGGGCACTGCTTATGCTCGTCGTCGCGGTGCTGGGCTTTACCGACGCGAAACGCTTCCAGCGGCCGTGGGGGCCACGCGTCGTCCACTCGTTCGCGTACGCTGGGTTCGCGTTCGGGACGGTTCACGCGGCCGCAGTCGGGACTGATCTGACAGGGCTGGTCCATCCACTGCTGGGTCCCTCGGTGGCGTTTCTCGTGTACGTGCTCCTGTTGCGCTTGCTGGTGCTTCACGGGATATCCTCGAACGCGACGGCGAGCTAGTAGCTGTCCCAGAGGCCTAGGATACGGTCGACGACTTTGTCCGTGAACGAGCGCCGGTGAACTGTATAGAGGTATTTGACCCGGTCAGGATCGCTGACCTCGTAGACGACACTCCGGCCGTCGCGCTCTTTCGTGACGAGGTCGGCCTCAGCGAGTTTCGAGAGATGCCACGAGACCGTCGATTGGGCCTTGTTTAGGCGGTCACTCAGCTCGGTTGTCGAGAGCGGACCGTCCGTGAGAAGATGTGCGAGGATGCGGCGACTGTACTCTCGGCGCAACGCGTTCATCACTGCCCGGTCGACTTCGTCGAACTCGGTAGCCAGATAGTACCGCGTGTACTTGCCGTCGTTCGAGACATCGATCAGATCCTCGTCAGCGAGCCAGCGGAGGTGGTACTGGAGCGTTCCCTGCGCGTACTCGAGTTCGTCGAGGAGCGCGCGAAAGTGAATCCCGGGTGTATCGGCTATTCGCTGGTAGATCGCCCGCCGGGAGGCCAGTTCAAGATCCGGGTCCGACATTGCTCAGTCTCGCGTCAAAGCGACGAAGAACGCCAGGAGGCCACCGAGGATCAGGAGTGCACTCCCGTGTTCAAGCAGTTCGAGCGTGGCGTACGGGAAATACGGGAGCAACGGATACTCGAGAAACACGATGAGTCCGTAGACGGCGAACATCGCATACCCGAGCGTGACAATTCGCATACGGCCGTCACGTTCTCGTCGCCACGCCAGGAAGCTGAGTACACTCAGACCTGCAGCGAGGACGAAGATACCGAGACTGACGTACTGTTCGAGGAGTTGAGCGAGTGGCATACGTTGCTATCTGTGCATACTGTCGGTGCGACGTACTCGGCGATCGATACAATTCAATCGAAGGGGGTGGCGGGGAAAACGATTGGCGTTCAACCGTCGAATCCAATCGAATCGAGTTCTAAAAGCCCCTCCAGGGAGTCATAGAACGGTTCATGATGCGGTTGATTCCAAGGACTGTTGGTACGAATCACCTGCTCAGTACGTCTGCGTATCTTGCAGGGACAGTCGCAGTGAATCGAGTTGTGGCTACACCCACATAATGAACACGGAATCAACATCCTATTATGCCATATGCGATGCTCAAACCCCAACGAAGGACACGATTCGGAGGAGTAGTCTCTCATTTCGAAAGTCCTCGTAGTGACCCACTGTATGAAACCCGATAATGGGTGCCTGTATCGTGAGACCGACGATACTTCTCCCGTTCGGATCACCGACGCTCCGAACGAGAGAGCGACACATAGTCCTATACCCTGATTATTCTCCACTTACTCTCCGTTAGAATGGTTATTACTCTCAGTTAGAATATTCATTACCAAATCACACCTTCTTTTTCTTTAATTATGTACTGGGACAACTGGTACTCAAGTAAGTGACTACGAATGACCAAATTCGAACTCACACGACGGAAATTGGTAAAAGCAGGTGCGGCGGTCGGGTTTGCGTCGGCGATGCCGTTCGGTGCGATGGGCGTCGCAGCCCAGTCGTCACCGTCCCTGGACAAATACGTGACCACGATGCCGGTTCCGACTGTTCGGGAACCAGACGGCAAGCGCCAGGGTGCCGACTATCACGAAATCCGTATGAAGCAAGGGATCCAAGAGCTCCATCCGGACCTCGGCCAGACCAGGATCTGGGGGTACGACGGCCAGTATCCCGGCAAGACCATCGAGGCCCGACGTAACGAGCGCGTGAAGGTCAAGTGGATAAACGACCTTCCGGACGAGCACTTACTCCCGGTTGACGACACCATCCACGGCGCGGCAGGAAATCCCGAAGTGCGCACCGTCGCCCACGCCCACGGGCTTCACACCGAGTCCGCAAGCGATGGTCTGCCGGAGGCGTGGTTCACGCAGAACTACGACCAGACAGGTGATCACTTCGTCAAGGAAATCTACGATTACGACAACGGTCAGCCAGGTGCGACGCTCTGGTACCACGACCACGCGCTGGGCATCACCCGGTTGAACGTCTACGCCGGGCTCGCCGGCTTCTATATCTTACAAGACAACTACGAACGAAGTCTCGACCTACCGACCGGCGACTACGACGTGCCCATCCTCATCCAGGATCGCTCGTTTACCGAGGAGGGCGAACTATTCTATCCAGATGTGGAAATTGGAGATGTTGAGACGAGCATCGTGCCGGAATTCTTCGGCGATACTTCCGTCGTCAACGGGAAAGTCTGGCCGAAGTTCGAGGTCGAACCGCGGAAGTATCGCTTCCGTGTCCTCAACGGGTGTAACTCCCGATTCATCAATCCCCGACTATTCGAAGTCACCGTGAATAATGAAGAGGACCCGGATGGCTCGACTCCTCCGGTATACCAGATCGGTACCGACCTTGGGTTCATCGATCAGACGTTCCAACCCGAGCGGATTAATCTTGGACCCGCAGAACGTGCTGAGATCATCGTTGACTTCTCCGGGATGGATGGCAAGAGTTTCGTTCTGGGCGATAACACCGCGTCCGCGCCATTCAAAGGGCCGGGAACAACTGTCCAGGAGGTCGAACTCTTCGACTTTATGCGCTTCGATGTCACTCTCCCGTTGGATGGGGAGGATACCAGTTCGATCCCCCAGAAGCCAGGGCGTCCCGATCCATTCGGCCAAGAACAAACCACGCGGGATCTACCGCTCATCGAGTCGACCGACGACTACGGCCGGCTCATGAACATCCTCAACCAGCGTAAGTGGGAGGATGGCATCTCGGAGAATCCCAAGCTGGGGACGACCGAAGTGTGGAACCTCGTCAACACGACCGAGGATAGCCATCCCATCCACGTCCACCTCATCGAGTTCGAGGTGGTCGAACGCCAGCCGTTCGATGCTGCGGCCTATCTGGCGGACCTCAACGACGAGCAGGATCCAACAGACGATAACCTCGATCCGCTTGAGGAGTACTACACTGGCGACCCGAGAGCGCCAGAACCTGACGAGCGAGGTCGTAAAGATACAGTTCAGGCCCATCCTGAAGAGATAACGCGCATCAAGACTCGATTCGGGAGTCACACTGGTCGGTATGTCTGGCACTGCCACATCCTTGAACATGAGGACCACGAGATGATGCGCCCTTACGAGGTTGTAACCGGCGGCAACTAACACTCCCGAAGCCGTCCGGTTCCAGTATGCAACTCACGTCGATTATTTTCAGCTGGGCGTTGCAGAAACAATGAAAAGGATGTCTCAAAGAGACTATTTGCCAAGTGTGGACGGTATTGAGCAAATCGAGGTGTCGAAGAATGGCTATGAGAACCGTTGTATGATACCTCCTGCCCTCGGGAAATTCTTCAAGCGACACCGCCGAGGAGGTTTCCGACGGTGTAGGCGACGATTGCGGCGGCCATTCCGACGACGAACATCTCTGCTCCGTTCACGAACCAGCGCCGGCTCGTCACGAAACTTCGGCTCGCCCCCACGGCAAAGAATGCGAACCGGTGAAGGCAATCGAGAGGAGGAATGTCGGCCTCACTTCGAGAATGTACGGAATCAGTGGCGCCCAGCCAGCAATGACAAACGCGAGAAACGTGACGAACGCCGTGCGTCTGGGTGACTTGCCGTCGGCCAACTCTTCGGGAGGATCTCGTTCATCCTCTCGGACGGATCGCTGTTGACATCCTCCCCGCGCTAAACAGTAGTTGCCGAACCTAACTGAGATTCTTCACGCTGGGCTGCGTTGGTCGAAAGATGGTACAGACAACAGAGGTGAAACAAGTCTGTCGTGCTGCTTCGACGTTGCTATTCTCGGAGCTGGATTTTGGTGTCAAATCGTGCGGTGAGTACACGAGAGAGGATTTCGAGGAAATCCTCTCTCGTATCGCCTTCGATCACGAGTTCGCAAACACGGGTGGCAAAACGCTCCAACTTGACCGTGACGAGCAAGTGGACCTCACAGCCACAACTCGGAACCCTCTCGCTAAATCGCTGTTGTACCACCTGCGAAATCTTTCGACGGACGCTATCGACGATCAGTTCGATGGCGTCCAGGATCGATTATTCGAAGTCCTCCGATCACAGCGGCGACTCCCCGATTTCGTCGATGTTGCCATCGATCTTCACGAGTGGCGCTTCTACGGATCAGCCGACACTGACCACGTGATAACGACGTATCCTGATTTAGGAACGAACAGAGCGTTTTGCTTCGCAACGCTGTGTATCGTTGCACCTCGCACTCGGTTCACGCTTGCTGTGCTGCCGATGGACGCGAACGGCTTTCGCGCCAAGCGCGAAGCCGTTCGCTCCTTACTCGAAACTGCGCGTGAGTACGTCTCAATTCGGCACGTCTACCTCGACCGTGGATTCTACCAGGTCCACGTCGTTGCGGAGTTAGAGCAGTTGGGTGTTGACTACATCGTTCGTGCGCGACCGAGTAGCGGAATGAAAGGCCGTCTCAGCGCCGGCGCTGAGACGGTCACCGACGAGTACACGATGCGACGAAAGCGAAAACCAACTGCGTCGGTAGACGTCACAGTCTTCGCAGTTCCGCACCGCACAATCGAAGACGAGCACGTCTGGTTCGTAACAAGCTTAGATGTAGATCCGGCGACAGCGAAGGCGTACGCGGCGGCGTTCCGCCGCCGCTGGGGCATCGAGACCTCGTATCGACAGATCGGTGACTTTCTTCCGAGAACGTCGTCGCCGACGTTCTCGGTGCGATTGTTCTACTTTCTGTTCGCGGTTTCGCTGTACAATCTCTGGGTGCTAGCCAACGTGTTAGCTTCAGCTGACACAGTTCCAAAGACACCGCCGATCTCAACACGAATCTTCCGTAGATTCGTTCTCTCAACAGACTACGGCTGAATACGCATTCGAGTCCGACCGGGATGACCGGTGAGTGCGCCCTGTTGTGGAGAGGCATCGCTCGGGAGCGCCGCTGGCGCGGCGCTCCCTCGCTCTCTCAGAGAATCTGTCATAGCGCAATTCGACACGACGGCGAGATCTCCGATCTCAACGGCTTTCTCAGCGCGGAGCAGAATCTGATTCGGCAACTACTGTAAAGCGCGAGGCTTTCGCCTCGTATTTTCCGTAAAATTTTATTTTGGTCGAAGATTTTACATTTAAAATTATCTAGAGGTGATATATCTTTGAACAACTACCAATGAAAAATCAGTCTTGTAGCGGCTTACAAGAGATGAAGCCCAGCAATAAGCCGCTTCAATCCATTCACCAGTACCTTCTGGCCCGCGCCCGACGCGTCACTCTCGGATGGTGATCTCGTCGTCTTCTTTCGGGACAACACACAGGAATGACCCGCGGTCGTCGTTGTCGTTTTGGTACCAGTGTTCGACACCCGCCGGGATCAGGAGCGAATCACCCTCCGACACGGTGTGGGTTTCGTCACCAACTCCGACCTGGTAGGTGCCTTCGATGACGAACTGTTCGTGTTCGACCTTGTTAGTGTGTCGTGGGATCCGTGCCCCTGGCTCGAGGATGAACCGTCGCATATTGAAATTCGGTGTTCCATCTTCATCACCCAGCAGGACACCTTTCTGGAGGCCCTCAGCCAACTCGACGGTGTCGTAGGTGATCTCCGAGGCACGGCGGATGGTTGGTGTGGGATTTGTGGCTGTCATTGTTCGTGTATTTGCGGGCAAGGACTTGGGTTTGTTTACAGAGCGTGGTTCCCGTTTGTTCTGACTTGATTGTAACCAACACTGCGATTCTTCCAGGGAAGTGTTGGTTAAAAATTCTGGATGACCAGTGAGCCGAAAAGCGCTTGATTCCGAATACTCCCCTCGTACACGACGATACCGACGCCGGCAGTGCGATCCTCTCACGACTGAAAGAGCGGGGCTCGTGCGGCACAAGCGTCCGTACTGGGCGATCACAGACGACTAAGACCTACTACGAGGAGTCACTCACGTTCCGCGGTGGTGGCCCACTCAGGAAAAAGTGAAATTGGTAACTCAAGAGGGTGTCATAGAACGATTACCACACCAAAGAGCAGGGTGAATGCTGAGATGGTATGGCCTCAGCGACCCTGCAAGATGATCCTTCAGTAGAGACGTTCTTCAATGTCGCGGAGACGGAGACGTTAGCGCTGTTTGAGCATCTCTCATTCGAGTTTCTCGAAGAGTTCGACGTGTTTCGCCCCGGCGGAGACGGGGCGAACACGAGAGCACGAGCCACCAGAGATGATGCGTGGGTTCCTCCACTGCTACTACCACCACATCTACGGGATTCGTCCCGTTGAACGAGAGCTTCGGAACACGATCGTTTGGCTGAGCTGTAACTTCGATCGACCGCCGTCGAGAGACGCGGTCGATCGTTTTCTCACCGACCTCGAACACGTCGTTGACGAGGTCTTTGACCGACTCGTCGAGCAGGCCGCCCGCCGCGGCCTGCTCGACTTGACCTACTGTATCGATTCAACTGACGTGAGGGCGATGCCCGCCGATCAAGATGCGTCGCAGTGCTACGATCCAACCGACGATGAGTACTACTACGACTACGGCTGTACGATCGTCTCGACCGGGCAAAAGATCCCGATTGCAGCGGAGTTCACAGAGAGTAAGCAAGCGCCAGAGGAGACGGCGATGCGCGTCACGCGTGACGCGCTCGCCGTCGCCACACCGATCTGGATGCTTGGAGACAGCGCCTACGACACGCTCGACTGGCACGACCCCTGCGGCCAGCAGGTGGTCGTGCCAGTCGCTCCGTACAACGCGCGAAACACCGACGACCCGAAAGATATCGAGTACAGGGTCGAAGACCGCATTGACGAACACAGCGAAGACGTTCAACTGAAGCAATCCACGTTGGATGAGACGTACAACCGCCGTACTGGAGTCGAACGAACCAATGAATCAGTGAAGGGCTGCGGCCTCGGGCGTGCGTTCGCCCGAGGCCGCGTCCATGCACGAGCGCAGGTGTTCCTCGCACTCTGTCTGCGTCTCGTCGTCGCAATCACCAACTACGAACGCGGAGACAATCCGGGAAGCACGATCATCACGGTGTGAGAACTCTTCAATGACACCCTCGGAGTAACACCAATAAGATGTAGAGTTCACCGGCGGCACCGATTACATTGATGAGTTCTATAACACCCTCAACAAGACAACGTATTAACATACTGGACGCCTTCAAGTATCGTATGGACTCTCGCTTCTCGACGTTCGTCAATAGGTACGTTCTCATAATCTTCGTCGTGCAGATCCTGGGGTGGGTCGTGATCGCGGCGATGATCGATCCCTCCCCTAGACCAGCCGTCGCATGGGTTCGGACGCTTCCTGAGTTCGTTCGGCTTCTGTTACTCCCGCTGGGCATCCTCTCGATTCCTGCAATCGGTATCTCTATCGGCCTCGAGTGGGCGCTCTCACTTGTGGGGGTTTCGCCGGAATCGATCCCTGCGATTCTAAACGCTCGCGGCGACGTACTGGTGTTCGCAAGCGCATATGCTCTCGCAGTTATCGGTGCCTGGGGGATCACTCGGATCGCAGGTTCCAAGTAACGGGCCCACCCTCTCACAGGAGACTGCGGGAGCTCCTAGGCGGTGGCGCCACGTCGAGCGGCTTCTTGCTCCTCGGCACCCTCGCGGACGCCGACGACAATGAGCGCGAGAATAATCCAAAGCTCGCCGACGTCAGCGAAGATGGTGAGATTTTCTACGAGCAGTTCGGGAGCGTCCGCGAACCCGTAGCTCACGAACGCAGTGAGACGATGCTCGGTCGAAATCCACACAGGTAGTCTACTCCCCTGTCGCGGCCAATTGGGAGTGACACGGTCTCTGGCTGACCGTCGAGTGACCAGCGTATCCTGCCCCGTCCGCACGGTCGGAGACAGTCTGACTGGCGGATGAGAAACCACCGACAAGGTTATCTTCTCAGACAGCTTATGTCATATGAGTTATAATAATGGCATCGTCTACTAACCAAGCAGTCGAGAGTATCGAGCAGCCGACCAGTGTGAGTGGGTGGAACTACCTGCGTGTCGGTGGGCTGGCTGCGCTGGCCGAGGCGGCCATCTACGTGGCCGGTATCGCGTACTTCCTCGTCATCCTCGATTTCGCGAACGTCTCCGGGGCGCTCCAAGAGGTCGAACTGTTCGTCGCGAACGAGACGAGTCTGTACGCGATGAACCTACTCATCTACGTGGTCTTCGGTATCGTACTGGTGGCGCTCGTTCTGGCGCTCCACGAGCATCTCAAAGCCGACGCACCGATGCTGATGCGCGCGACGACCGCGTTCGGGCTCATCTGGGCCGGCCTCGTCATCGCCAGCGGAATGATTGCCACCCTCGCGACGAGCGCCGTCGTCGACCTCTACAGTACCGACCCGACGCAGGCGACCACGGTCTGGCTGGCAGTTAGCCCGGTCATCGACGGGATGGGCGGCGGTAACGAGATTATCGGCGGGCTCTGGACGCTACTCGTGAGTGTGGTGGCGCTACGGACGCGGGCGCTCCACCGACTGGTGAACTACTTCGGGCTCGTGGTCGGGACTGCAGGTATCATCTCGGCGATTCCAGCACTCGGTGAGATCGGCGGTGGCATCTTCGGGCTTACCCAGATTGTCTGGTTCGTCGCTCTCGGCGTCCTCTTGTTAGGCGCGGGACGCCGTGAGGCGTCCGCATACCTTCGTGAGGAGTGAGTCGACCGATTGTGGTGTGAGACGAACATGGACGGGGCGCTGAGTGAATCCTCTGTATCTCGCGGGCAGTTTCTGACAAGCTCTGAGGGTGTCACGACCTGTCGCGTTACGTATTTCGCCTGTACCGAGCGAATCGAGGTGGTGGTGAAGCTCAATCATTTGGACCGTTGTATGACTCCCTCAACTCAAAGCAACTTTTTCAGCAGATTCCGCTCGGCCCGCTGGAGGTGTTCGTTGACCGTTGAAGAATCGAGTTCCAGCTCGGTCGCAATCTCCTTGGCAGAGACCGCCTTGGGGACTTCGTAGTAGCCCATCTCCCAGGCCGTCTGGATAACCTCGCGCTGGCGCGCGGTCAGGTCGTCAAGCGGGTAGTCGGGACCATCGTAGCCCCCGATGCGCTGGAGGGTCGGCGAGACCCCAGCAGCCTCGTATTCGTTGAGTTGCCCAGAAATCGCCTCGTGCGGACCGACAAGTGACATCGTCGCACCGCGTTCGTCTACGTCGGGATCACAGGTCCCCACGAGATCTCCGGCCGTCTCTTCGAGAATTTCCGGCAGGTCCGGTGCGGTAAAGGAGAGGACGTAGACGTGTGAGTCATCCCGTTCGGCCACGTGGTTCCACTGGTTGACGTACTCGAGCTCATCGAGCGCAGCTTCGTCACACTGCCTCTCCAGTTCAGCCTGGATGACCGCTCCGTTCCCACGACAGGCCAGTTCCTCGAAGTCGAGAAGGCCTGCCTCCTGATCGGTGTCTCGGTCCTCTCAGAAACCGTTCTCGACCTCCTGTCGTGAAAGCACCACGAAAGCGATCCGGACGCTCTGGGTAATCCGGTGACGACGGTCGGCTGGTGGCAGTCGTACTCCTACCGCCTTCCCGACTACACCAAATTGAGTAAATATCATATTATCAATTATAAATAAATTATAATTGGTACTACTGCCGTATAGTAACCAAAGTGTATTTTTTGATCCGGAATCGAATCTCTCACCACTGTTGCACCGACTATCGAATAGTTGACGCCCGTACCAACCAAATGCCGATTATCACAGGATAATGACAAGCAGTAACGGACTACCAGGCACGAATTGGCAATTTACTTATCATCAACGATACTAGATAAAATAAGTCTACTGATACCACGTCTGAGGAGACCACTGGCGGCTGGTTGCGAAATACCGAGCGTGTCGGCAACCCCGCCAAGCGTTACATCTCGGGGGTCTTCGAAGTATCCCATCTCGAACGCGACGAGAAGCGCCTCTCGCTGACTCTCCGTCAAGCCGGCGGAGGAGGTACCGATACTGGCGTACTCGTTCACTCGCAGGAGATCGATGTCGACGTCGTTCGCCTGTGCGTAGTCCCAGAGGTCGACTAGCTTCTTTCGTTCGGGCATCCACACCGTTATGATCCACGCGTTGCTCTCGTTCTCCATATCGAGCGCGACACCGTTTGCCATCGATATCACCGGCGAGAAGGTCTTCGCTTCGGCGGTGTACTCGAACCTGTAGATCGCCCTCTGGTCGGTGGTTTCGATGACCCGCTCGAACTCACTAATCGTACGATCGTCTCGCAAACCCTCCTCGAACCGATAGAAATCGGACGATTCGACATAATACAGGAACCGCCCCGACTTGGGGTCGGTTCCCGCCTCCGAGACCGGCTTGACCTTCGAACTGTTGTCGTACGTAACCGTCTTCGTGAGCACGATGTCAGGGTGCTCGACCCGGACGACTGCTTTGATATCGCTCATTGTCTTTGATTGTTTCCCGGTCGGGAGTGGGGAGTCGACGCGTGGGCTTCGAGGAGTAATTGGCGTTTGAGCCACTTGATAGTAAGGTTTTCTCGGGGCTGCCCCGCTACCAGCGGGCGTTCGGTCACCGTAGCGCCCGATACGGTCGTCGAAAGCACTGTAATTCAAAAATAGCACAATAGAATCACATATGAATTACTGACCAACGCCCCACGAATGGTGTGATACCTCACCCGTCATCGTTGAGCGGATGAGTCAATCTCGACGCTCCAGGACCTATATGAGAAATGTAGTCACTGAGCCGGTGCCTCGGCGGTCGAAGAGTTCGGTACTGGACAGCAATTTTGCATCGGTGTTTCTTGTGGTGTATAAACAAGACAGCCCGCTATCGGTGCGGACAGCGGTCTCGTCGACAGAGACCGAGTTGGCGATGTCGATGCCGGGCCAGATACGTCATCAGCGAGCCGAGGTATCTATTGCCAAATCGACTGACGAGGTCGTTCTACGCCTAATTCAGTTCGCATCGTCGCTATCTCTGTGCGAGAAGGTCCGTCCACGTTCTCACTATTCATCTAATTCACCGGCTGACTCCTGGCCGAGCAGGCTTGCAAGCAGTCTTGGACCGGACTCTCGACCACCTACTCGTTCCTCAGGCAGTACTACCTAGACAGTGCCGCTACGGTGCTAAAATAAAAGTGGTGTTCGGTCTGCGACTTCAACTCCGACGGCTTCGAGACGGCCGCTCGTACGGGACGGAGTGTCAGACGCGGTGATTGAACAACTTCGCCCAGATGCGCTCAAACCAACCCTTTTCAGACGATGGAGAAACTCCAACCGGGAGGTAAAATTTCGATTCTGCTTCTCTGCCGGCACGATCGGCGCGATTTCTCTGTGCCATACAATAAAATGATGGGTCAGAAACAGTATTGCTATTTAGCTTAATCGTATAATACCCTTATATCGGGGTCGAAAAACGGTGCCCCGATTCCCATCTATCGGGCCTCGAACGAGCAGAGTCGCCGCGCGTAGAGCGGCGAGAAAGGGGATACGCCTCAGCGATCGAGCGTGTAGATTGCCTCGTCGCCTTTCGGCCGCCGTTTCCCTAGTCGTCCCGGCGAACGTCAGTGGGGACATGATGATTCCGTGGATTCGCCACTCGCATCGCCGTCAGCAAATACGTATTCGGTCTCCGGGCCGTCTCCGTCCGGTGGAGAGCGTTTCTATACCTTCCGATCACTTGTTTCCGTATTGCTCCAGAGAAAAAGAAAATATTCTGGGAGATTCGCGCCTCGTGAATGCTTTATGTTATTCCTGCAAACGTTCAGTTGTGCCTGTACACGGACGCGAACTGACGACGACCGCGACGTCGCTTCGGATCGTCGACGCGATCAATCGGTTCGAGGGGGCTCGGATGAGCGAGATCGCCGAGGAACTGGGCCTAGCCAACAGTACCATCCACGCGCACCTGACGACGCTCCGCAACCACGAACTCGTCGTCAAGGAGGGCAACGAATTCTACCTAGGCATCAAGTTCTTTCATCTCGGTGAACAAGCAAGGCACCGAAAACCCGAGTACGAGATCGTTCGACGGCACGCTCACGAACTGAGCAATCGCCTCAACGAGGAGGTCGCGTTCGCCATCACCGAGCACGGCCGATCTGTGATCATCTTCGACGAGAACAACGACCCCGCGAAGGAGGGGTTCCAGGTGGGTCGGTACTTCCATATGCACAATTCCGCGAGCGGGAAGGCGATGCTCGCGGAGTTCTCCCGCGAGCGCGTCGAGGATGTGCTAGACCGATGGGGACTGCCCAAGGAGACTGAGAACACGATCCAGAGCGCCGAGGAACTCTACGAGGAACTGGAGCAGACCCGCGAGCGGGGCTACTCGCTCAACCGGCAGGAGGCGCTCGAAGGGCTGATGGCGGTGGGAATGGCGATCACGAACCCCGACAGGAGCGTCCTGGGCTCGGTCGACGTCTCCGGACCCCCGTACCGGCTCTCCGAAGACGAGATCGCCCCGGAGTTACGCGAGACGGTAACGCAGATCGAACGCGAAATCGCCTCCCGGTACGGAACCGAGTGAACCGCTCGCATCTACACCGTCCGGCTTGTGGGTCTCGAAACCAGATCGATCCCTCGTCGCTGACGGTAGGTATCTGCCTCTTGAACTAGCTCTCGGTGTTGGCCGGCGTTGAGACGCTGGAGCGGCGGCGCTTCCCCTCGACAGTCCCGTACTCCTAATTGTCGTCAGGGCCGAGCAGTAGCTCACCGAACGCTTGGGCCGTCGGGAGTTCCCAGCCGCGATTGACCGCGGTCAATCGCGTTCCGACGGTGACCGTGGCACACAAAGCCGCAGCGGCGCCATCGGTCGCAAGCGCGCTCGTTACGATCCTGTAGGTAACACCGCCCAACACCGCGCAACTCGCGTAGAAGTCGGTCACCAGAATGAACGGATACCGGTCGAGCAGGAGATCCGCGAACGCCCCGCCGCCTGCCGCGTTGATCGTCGCGATCGCGATCACACCGAAACTCGAGGTTCCGGCTTCGGTCGCCACGATCGCGCCGGTCGTCGCGAAGGCACCGAGTCCCACGGCGTCGGCGAGCATCGTGACCGGATGATCGTCCGGGGAATCGAGAACGACGTTCAACCCGACCGCGAGGACGACTCCCAGCATTCCGAGACTCACCTCGCTCAGTGAACTCAACGTTAGTGGAACCCGATTCACGAGCAGGTCGCGCGTCGTCCCACCGACGAATGCAGTTGCGAGACCGACGACAGCCACCCCGAACAGGTCGAACTGCTCGCGTATCGCCTTTGCCGACCCGACGAGAGCGAACGCGATCAGTCCGATCGTATTCATAACCGCGAACGGCTCGGCTAGGAGCACTCCCACGACTTCTTGCACTGATACGTACCTACAATACTCGCTCTATTCAACGCTGCGGTTGATCTACTCTCACCTGACCGTGCGTACACTCGCAGTTCTGTGGGAGCTCGAAGTGAGCCGTTCAACTGATTCGCCGCTCGATCCACCATCTCGCGTGAGGGAACTGAGACAGAGACGGACTGTAGGGATTGGATCTATCGGCGTCGAAACCCCGTTACTCGTCGCTGACCGACCTGATCAACGCGTCGATGTCCGACAGTTCAATGAGCTTTTTCATGCCTCTCCGAAGGCGTCCACTCGCGGCAGATGTCGATATATCGAGTTCCTCTGCAATTTCCTCGAGCGTCATCTCGCGCGGTTTGTCGAAATACCCGTCCCTGTAGGCTATCGCCAGTAGTTCCTGCTGTTTTTCCGTGAGTCCGTTGTGTTTGCTCTCGCCGTAGTTAGACACCTGTTGGATCGCGAAAATCTCGAACGCAAACGACTTTTGGTCCGCGAAATTCCAGATCTTCTGCAGGGATTTCTGATCCGGGAGTTGCCACCGTTCGATCCACCCGTCGCCGTGTCGGTACGCATTCAATGCAAACCCGTTCTCCTCAGTGACTACCGATCCGAGTAACAGCGTATCGGGAGTGAATTCGATACGGTAGACGGGCTGGTTTTCGTAACTCGGCACCCATTGGGCGGTTGCGACAGTGTGATCGGATTCGACACTCTCCTCGAATCTTTGAGTACTACCCGTATCGACGACAAAATAGTGCATATTATGCGTTGGGTCCGTGCTTACCTCCTGAAGGGCTCGAATCTTGGCGTGCGGTAGCGATTCGATCACGTGGGCCAACGCCATCCGCGGATGAGAAAAATAGACTCTTGTTATAATCGGCATATCCGATCTTAGCGGGGCGCATACATCAATATTACTCCATCAGACCCGACCTGATTCGCTCGGAGTTACCGGCACATACTCGTTTCATCACTCTGACCTGGTGACCACAGCGAGGGCAGGTCAGCCGTTCTGTACGTGGTGCGGCGACGGGGGTCGACCACCCAAACATTATATGAACACCACGGTATGGCGAACTATGGGTAGCTTCACCATACTGAACGCCACCACCGTGGCGGATCGCCGTGTAGATATCCGGATACGAGACGGGGTGATCAGCGACGTCTCCGAAGCCAGGACCGTTTCCGATCGCTCTGCGGATGAGCAAGGCGTTTTCGATGCAAACGGGCGATTAGTTACCCCTTCGCTGACCGAACCGCACATTCACCTCGATTACGCTCTTGCGGCAGGGGCCCCTCGTTGGAACGAGGCAGGGACCCTTTCGGAGGGTATCGACATTTGGGCCGAATACAAGCGAGATCTGACCAAGGACGACGTCAAAAGGCGGGCTCGACGAACGATACAGTGGTTAGTCGCTAACGGCGTCACGAGGGTACGGACCCACGCAGATGCGACTGAGAGCACTCTCTCGACGGTCGAGGCACTCGTCGAGTTGCGTCGGGAACTCCGGGATTTCATCGACATCGAAGTCGTCGCGTTTCCACAGGACGGCATCTACACCGCGGACGGAAACGGGGTGGCGCTCCGGGAGGCGGTCGAAATGGATGTCGACGTCGTCGATGCGATTCCCCACGCCGAGCCGACCTGCTCGACGCCGCATACGTGTTGATCCACCACGCGCAGATGAGCGGGTACGACGATGTCCAAACGATATGGAATATGCTAACGGTGGCGAATTCGAGCATCTTCGGCGCAACAAACTACGGGCTCGAATCGGGAGACGAAGGGTCTCTCGTCGTGTACGACAGTTTCAGCGCCTTCGATACGTTACGGACGCGACCTCCCCGTCGGTTAGTCTTGAAAGAGGGGATCCCGGTTGCACGGACCCAACCGAGTGAAACGACGGTGCAGTTCGGCGAAAACAGTACCGATATTGACTTCCACCGATCCTAGCCCGCCCGTTTCGTACACCGTTCGGGGACGAAGACCGTACTCGTGTCGAGCACCTCGAGCGGGGGACCGAAACCCGGAACGATTCGTCGCAGCGCAGTCCGATCGTCACATCAGAATTTATTAGAAAGAACGACACACTCTACCGTGTGACCACTGGACACTTAGCCGTTCGTATGAGCGAAATGACGTGGAAGGAGTACGACCAAAGGGTCGAGCGCGTTCCCGTTTTCATCCCGGTTGGGAGTACCGAACAACACGGTCCCGGACTGCCGATGAACGTCGATTTCGTCATCCCGACTGAATTCTCCGAGCGGACGGCCGAGCGTGTGGACGGCATCGTCGCGCCGACGATTCACTACGGTGCGAAGTCTCAGCCCGGAAGCGGCGGCGGTTCCGAGTTCGTCGGGACAACGAGCGTTCACGGGGGGACCCTCCGCCGGCAGATCCAAGACGTCATTGGTGATCTCGAACGCGACGGCGCGATGAAAATCGTCTTTTTCAACGGACACTACGAGAACGAATACCCGATCCGAGAGGCTATCGACCGCCACATCGAAGACGGCACGCGGGCCACATTCATTATCGCAAGCTGGTGGGATCTGCTGTCGCCGTCGCTCCGAGACGAGATCTTCGAAGAGATTCCCGGTGGATTCCCCGGTTGGGAGAAAGAACACGCCGGCGTCATCGAGACGGCGCTGATGCGTCACTTCCGACCGGAACTGGTGAGAGAAGACGAAATCGTGGACGACGAGGCGGACAGGACCCCCTCGCACATCGTCAAACCGGCACCGAGGGAGACGGTCTCGGACAGCGGCGTCTTCTACCGAGCCACGTACGGGACCGCCGACGTCGGTCGGCGGGTCGTCGACGACGTCACCGACACCCTCGTCAGCGCGATCGAGAAGGAATTTGCGTAGTTGCTGCCGGCCGTACGCCCGCGAGACAGCTCGCGGCACCAAAGTGTTGATTTACCGACCCACCGAGGATCTTTACGGCGTTCGACGGTATCAGGGTCACTCGGACGCTTCTGCAACGCTTTTCACACGATTCGTTGAGACCGAGAGAAACCGAAACTTGATCGTGTCGTTCAGACGGATCACTGTCACAGGTACAATCACCCACGCTCACCACGCCGTCGGGGATCCGGTGGAACCGTGACGTACGGGATGACGCACAGTGAGTAGTGCAGACGTTCGTCCATTCCCAACCGTGGGACCCAGTCGCTCTGAGGGGTCGGGGCCCGTCCTATCCGAGACCGGATACACGTACCCTCTCCATTTGCTCGTTTTCGCCAATTACCGGTGCTCGCCGTGGGGTGCCAGCAAGCACCGGCACACAGCGAGAACAAACACTATCAGTCGTCCGCTGGATCCACTTGCGGAGAGGGATCCCGTGCAGTTTCCCGCATCTCGTAGACGAACTCTTGCACGCGGTCTTCAGACGGGGACGGAGTTGCGAGACTGACGACGACCAGGCCGATCGTCGTACTCAATCCGCCCCAGAAACCGAGCCACACCTGGAGCGGATTTTGACCGATCCAGATGAGGTACGACAGAGTACCCAGACCGGCGATTAGCCCGGCGATGACCCCATATTTGTTCGCGCGGGCCCATCAGAACAT
Source organism: Halobellus litoreus (assembly GCF_024464595.1). Taxonomy (NCBI): domain Archaea; kingdom Methanobacteriati; phylum Methanobacteriota; class Halobacteria; order Halobacteriales; family Haloferacaceae; genus Halobellus; species Halobellus litoreus. The sequence continues at coordinate 48,187 of NZ_JANHAW010000004.1, forward strand.
CGCAATGGCGACCGGAAGCAGTATGAAGTATCCCGGGAAGGCGAATTCGAGCAGGAACGTGAAGAACTCACCGAGCGGTCGCGTCGCAAACAGGAGTGCGGCGAACGCGATGAATCCGGACGTGATCTTCGAATACTTCGACAACTGTTTTTCGGGCATATCGCCCTGTATGAGCACCTGAGAGATGTCGCGCGAGATGCTGGACCCGAGCATCAGGATGATCAAGTCGGCGGTCGACATCGCAGCGGCGACCGCTGCCGGCATCATAATCCCTAGGAAGGACCCCGGCATATCTTGAATGAATCGAAGAATGACCGTATCAGCACTCGAACCTTCGAGTCCGGGAAGTATGAGAATTTCTGCCAATCCGCTCGTCTTGTTCGGCCCGCGACATTCGTCCTCCGGAGGTCGTCCTGCGTATTCCCCGCGACAGCGTTTGGAATAGTATAACAAATTGTGGCTACCAGGACTAACGCCGTCCGTGAAATCGGCTTTCGTTACAATACTAAGAGTGTAATATTTGTTTGTGAAGGGGGACACTGATACGCCGCTATTTACTCTCTATTCGCGCTCTCCGGTATTCCCCGTCGCCGGTCACGTATGTTTGGAATAAACTAACAAATTCACGTTTTTTCGCCGTTCAACCTGTCCTATATGCTGCTCTACCACCGACATCGTGAAAGAATACACAAATCCGAGTCGGTAAATTGGACTTCTATCGACCTTTTTCGATGAAGAGACAGAAAATTTTAAGTATTTTTGATTGGTATGTGTTTGCAAATGACTAACCAACACTCCCCTCGAATGATGACGACCGTCGCGACGAGTTGGAAGATAATCCGCACGCTCGAGGAGCTACAGGGGGCCGGCGTTACGGAGCTCGCGGACCACTTGGATATGCCGAAAGGGACGGTTTACACTCACCTGGCGACGTTGAAAGAACAAAAATACGTAGTCAAGCGGGACGGGAAATACCATCTCGGCTTACATTTCCTCAATCTCGGCGAGTTCGTCAAAAAGCACAGCGTCCTTTTCAAGGCGGGGCGGTCAGAAGTCGAGCGATTGGCTGAAGAGACCGACGAATACGTTCATTTGGTCACCGAGGAACACGGCGATCTCATCTATTTGCACGAAGCTCGGGGGCAGAACGCCGTGGGAAAGAATTATTTCGAGAAAAAATTAGAGAAACCGGGATACTTACACAGTTCAGCGTACGGGAAGGCTATGCTGGCATTTCTGCCGGAGGATCGCGTAGAAGAAATCGTCACGGAATCGGGACTCCCACAGCGAACCGAGAAAACGATCACCTCCCGTGATGCGCTCTTCGACGAGTTGGAATCGATTCGCGAACAGGGATACGCTCTGAACGACGAGGAGGAGATATTCGGTACGCGGGCGGTCGGCGCCCCGATTCTGGACAAAAATGAGACCGTGCTCGGGGCCGTCAGTATTACCAAGCCGACGAGTAGGATGCAGGGTGATGACTTTTACGAGGCGGTTCCGAATCTCGTCACCAGCGCGGCGAACGTCATCGAAGTCAATATTCAGACGATGCGGAACGAAGATATCGGACGCTGATAACGGAGAACGACCGACTTCTGTGTGATACCACTCTCACTGCCGGTTAGCTCCCGAGGATGTCCTTCTGGAGATCGATCCCATCGACGATGCTCGTCCGTTCGAGAAGGATCGTGTGTTCCGGTTTCCAACTCACCTGTACGTCTCCCTCCGGTACGTCGGCCAACTCCCACGACTTGAGACTGATCTCCTTCGCGGCGTTCTCCGCTCGAACCTCCAACAACACCTGCGTACTCGATCCGGGATTCCAGATGACGTCTTTCACCCTGCACTCGAGGGTGTTCGCGTACTCGTCGGACAGGCTTATGTGCTGGGGCCGAACGGAAAACGACATCTCGGACCCCAGAAGCTCACTGACCGACGAGTGGAGATTGTCGGGCAAGGCTTTGAAGGAGCCGAGCTCGGTAGCGATCGTTACGCTGCCGTCGGGGTGCTCTTGGTCGAGCGTCCCAGTAACCGTGTTCGAGTCGCCCACGAACGCCGATACGAAAGCGGTGTTCGGTGAGTTGTAGATCTCCGCGACCGACCCCGACTGCTCGACCTGTCCGTCGTTCATCACGATGATTTGATCCGCGAGCCTCATCGCCTGCGTCTGGTCGTGTGTGACGTACACGAAGGTGGTGTCGAATTCCCTGTGGACGCGGAGTAGTTCACGCTCCATCCGCTTTTGGAGCTTGTAGTCCATATCCCCCAGCGGCTCGTCTAGGAGTAGCAATTTCGGTTCGAGGACGAGACTCCGTGCGAGCGCTACCCGTTGTTTTTGTCCGGCAGAGAGTTCCTCCGGGTCGCGATCCGCGAGACCCTCCAACTGCATCATCTCCAGAAGGCGCTCCGTCCGCCGTCGTCGCTCCTGGTCGTCGACCCCCAGTTGCTTCAATCCGTATTCGATGTTCTCGGTCACGGAGAGGTGCGGAAAGAGCTGAAAGTCCTGGAAGACTAGACCGATGTCTCTGTCGTGGGTGGGTTGATCGGTAATCTCTAGGCCGTCGAGACTGACCGTCCCGGCGGTCACGTCGAGATTCCCGACGAGGGAGTGAAGCGTCGTCGACTTTCCGCAACCGCTCGGGCCGATGATCACGCAGAAATCACCGGCGTCGACGGCGAAGTCGATGTCGTCGACCGCGAGCGTTCCATCGGGGTATATCTTCGTGAGTCCAGATACGTCCAGCATCGTTCTGCTGGACTCGAGCTGTTCGGGCTGTTCCGATTGTATCCGTGGATCGTTCGTTTCACTCATTGTTCTGCCTCCAAGAGATCGCTAACTTTCATATCGCCGGTGACGCTCATCTCTTCGAAGAACTGCGCCGCACTCGCATCGAAGCCGATTTCCGTCTCGTTGCTGTTCTCGGCATCGTCCGGTCTGCCGGGCTTTACCACCTGGAGTTCGTTGTCGTACCCGGGCACGGAGACTGAATACTCCATCACTTCCCCGGTGTAGGTCCTCCCCTTGAGCACGACACCCACGTTGTTTCGGCAGTTTGCCGCGCCGTCACCGATGACGATATCTTCGGGACGGACCAGTACTGCACCCTCAGAGCCCTCCGCGAGCCGTTCGCCGGTATCCGAAACGGCGAGTTCGCCTACTGGTGTTTCGACGACAATCTCCGAATCGGTCGTCCGAACGACGTCGCCCACCAAGAGATTGGAATCCCCGACGAAGCGGCCGACGAACGCGTTTGCCGGGTTCGTATACACTTCTTCGGGCGTCCCGACCTGTTCGATTACCCCGTCGTTCATCACGATCAGCCTGTCAGCGAGTTTCAGCGCTTGGTCCTGGTTGTGTGTCACGTACAGGAACGTGCTCTCTAACTCGTTGTGGAGCCTCCTCATCTCGATCTCCATTCGTTTTTGAAGCTTGTAATCCAGATCCGCCAACGGATCGTCGAATAACGTGATATCACAGTCGCGAACCAGCTGGCGTGCCAGTTCGACGCGCTGTTGTTGCCCCCCGCTCAGTTCGTCCGGATAACTCGATTTGGTGTGGGAGATAGCGAGGAGGTCGAGCATCTCGTCGATCCGGTCTTCGATCTGTTCCTCCGGCGGCGCGTCGGACTGTTGTCTGAGACCGAATCCGATGTTCTCCGCTACCGTCTTGTGTGGAAAGAGAGTCTCCTCGAACTCCTGAAACACGAGACCGACGTCCCTGTCACGGCTCGGCACCGATTCCGTGTTCCGTCCTCGGAGGTGAATCTCTCCCGTGTCCGGATCGGCGATCCCGGCTATGCACTTCAACAGCGTGCTCTTTCCACAGCCGCTGGGTCCGATGACGACACAGAACTCCCCGTCGGTAACTGAGAGGTCGATACGGTCCAAGACGAGTTCGTCGGCGAACTTCTTGCTCAATGAACTGATGCTGATCGCTGGCTGGGCCGACATACGTTCACGTTCGACATTCCAATATAAAATTGTTCCCAATAATATATTAAATCATACTATTTTAATATTATATGCGGTGGGTGACTTCTGACCCCGATCCGCTGGGAAATCGGACGTACTCTTCTTTCGTGTATAAGGTCTGCATATGAAAAAATACACTACATTTATATATTTCCGTGAAGCTTTGTTAGTAGAAGCCATGCCAGAGTCACTCAGCAGGCGTAACTTTGTCAAGTACGGTGGTGCAGCCGCTGCGGCGGCTGGAATGAGCGGTTGTCTCGGCGGCGGCGGGCAGGAGGGCACCGGCAGCTCCAGTGGTCAAGAGAGTACTACTGGTGGAGGCTCCTCGCTCCAGTGGATCGGACCCGCCTACGGGGTGAGGGACGGTCAGGGCGAAAAGTACACCGAGGTGACCGGAAACGGGGTCGAACTAACCACGGCCACCGGTTCGACCGTTCAACAGCAGGTCCTGAGCGGCGGTCAAGAGACGATGGACGTGTTTTCGCTAGACACGTCGACCGCATCGGCGCTCACGGTGGACAACGACGCCAGCTATCCGGTGGATACCGTCGACCTGGATAACTGGTCGGAAGATTCCATTTCGGACCTCTTTTTGAACCCCGGCGAGCGGATTCCACAACTGGAAGAGCAAACGGAGACGATCAACCAGGAGGTGTGGGAGAACAAATCGGAGGGATCCCTTCGGCTTCCTCCGTACGCGTACAACTTCGACGCGATCGGCTACAATCCGAAGTACGTCGACGACGTCTCGAAGTGGAGCGCGCTGTTCGACGACCAGTACGAGGGGGAGGTGCTCGTCAACGGTGCGGCCCCGATCCAGATCCCCCAGACGATGATGCACCTCCTTGACAACGATCAGATCGACGGGTCGGTCGGAGAGCTCAACAACCCCACCGAAGACCAACTCGACACGGTCATCGATTACCTAGTCGAGCAGAAAGCGAACGGACAGTTCAGGTCGACGTGGACCGCCTACGGCAACTCGGTCAACCTAATGGCCGGCGAAGAGGCAGTGATCGGTGATCTTTGGCAGCCCGCGGCCCTCGACGTCCGTCGTTCCGGAACGCCGTGTGAGTACGCGACGATGAGCGAGGGGGCACAGGGGTATCGGTTCTGGTACGTCGGAATGGCACCACTCAAACCAGGCGCGTCAGATCGAAACAACCTCGACGCCGCCCACTCGCTGTACAACGACATCCACCTCGGCGCGTGGTTCCCCGGCTACATTCAAAACTGGGGGTACTCGGTCCCGCACTACCCGAACAAGGAGTTAGTTCGTGACGGCTCCGACAGCAGTGGTGAAGGGATGGGGCCGGAGTACTACGACTGGGCCTACGAAGGCAAGAAAACCTACGAATCGATCGACGACCCGGCCCTGTTCGATCCGCAGTCGTACGACTGGTCTTCCGAGGAAGGGTCACCCGCATCCGACGGCCAGAAGCGCGACTGCGGTTCGATCGAAGAGCGCATCAACCGTATCGGATTCTTCCAGATCTGGCCCGACAACGCGGAATATATGCTGGACCGCTGGCAAGAGTTCCAGAGCGCGTGAGCAATCACGATCAAGACATCCGAACACACTATGAGAAAGATATCACGAGACTCGATATCACTACACGAATCATACCTGCTCGCCGGACCCTCGTTGCTCTGGTTCGGCCTCTTCCTGCTGATCCCGCTCGGCGTCATCAGTTACTACAGTTTCCTCACCTACAGTTCGTTCTCGGTGCAGCACACGCTCACGCTGGAGCCGTGGATCAACGTCGTGACGTCGGCTACGATCCGCGAGGTGTTCCTCGAGACGCTCCTCACCGGGGCGGCCGTGACGCTTCTGACCCTCGTCTTCGGGTACCCGCTGGCGTACTATCTCCGGTTTTACACCAGTCAGAACGGAGGCATCATCCTCTTGTTGTTCCTCATCATTCCGTTCTGGACCTCGGGGATCATTCGGACCCTGGGGTGGATTCCGGTTCTTGGGAAGGAGGGCGTAATCAACCAGGTGCTTCTACTGGTCGGTGTTATCGACCAACCGCTCTCTTGGCTCCTCTTCTCGCCCGTCTCGCAAGTCCTGGGGTATCTTCAGAACTACGTGGTTTTTATGGCCGCCCCGATCTACATCGCGCTCACCCAGGTCGACGAGGGATTACTCGACGCCTCGGAAACACTACGGGGTGGTCCGGTCGCGACGTTCAGAAGCGTGACCTGGCCGCTTAGCCTGCCGGGCGTAGTCATCGGCTCGATCTTCGTGTTCGTCCTCTCGATCGGCAACTTCGCTGTCCCGCAGTTTCTCAGCGGTGGAAGCAGTACGATCTCCACGTTGATTTATACGACAGTGAACCAGGGGCTGGACTATCCCGCCGCCGCAGCGCTCTCGCTTACGCTGTTGATCGTCATATTCGGGATCGTCTACCTCTCGCTTCGCAGGGTCGACATTACGGAGCTCGCCCGCGGATAGTCGGGCTGACACGCTTTTGAGCACCCGCCTTTGACGAACGTACCTTCCAGGAATTACTCCCAGATTGTTCGAGAATCGGCGTCTTCGACGTATTCTTTATGTCGCTCCGCTGGTTCCTGATATACTGCGTCGCCCGTATCCACCGTGTCACCCTCGAACGTCGCATCCAACGCGTCATCGACGCGAAGGACCAACGTAGTGAGGTCGGTGCCACTCCTGTAGACGCTCTTTTTCGTCGCCGTCGTATCGACGACCCCGGCTTCGAGTGTATCGGTGATGTCGCCTTCGGGAAGGACGACACCGACGTTTGAGTTCTTTCGGTTCGCTGTCCGGAGATCCGTGACGGTGGCAAGCGGATCCAGTCCGGCGTTGCCGACGAGCGTCCGGACCAGGCTCTCGAGCGCTGAGGCGTACTCGTTCATCGCGAGCTGGCTTTTCGATCCCTGCGTTTTTGCCGCTCTCCGAACCCGGCGTGCGATAGCCATCTCTGTGGCTCCACCACCCGGGACGACTCCCTCCGAAGCGCCGTCTCTCGTAGACTGTGCGGCCGCCAAGACAGCTTTCCGGACCTCACGGGGCGCTTGCGATTCGAGCTGTCCGAACGTTCCACACAGCAACATCGTGACCGAGTCGGGATCGGTACATCCATCGAACACGACGATGCGCCTGTGTTTCCGACGGTGCTTTCGCTGTTCGATCTCCCGCTCGACGACGCTGCCGCAATAACCGAGTTGGTCCGAGTCGATGTCGTGGTTGTTCTTGACGATAGTTGCTCCAGTCGCCAGCGACAACCGCTGTAGATTACGAGGATGGACACGGCGAATTGCCATAATTCCTCTATCGGCCAACAGCTGTTGATAGTGACTGCTAATTCCCATCTGTGTGAGCACGACGTCGGCACCACTCTGAACGATCTGATCGACGAGCTCTCGTCGCTGATTCGCCGCCGTTCGTTCGAACGTGCCGAGGACGTCCGGTGACTCCAGTTTGATCTCGAAATCGTCCACCACGTCCGGGTCCTGTAACCCGCCTTGGTCGTGTCCACCCAGCAATAGCACGGTCGCATCCGAAACGCGGCGGGGCATATCTTGATGGACCACAGTATTGCGGTCGAGAACTGCTCCTTCGATCAAACGACTATCGCGTATAGAGCCGTAGCGCACCGTCGTAACGTCGAACGAACGCTCGTTCGGTTCCCCTATCTCCCGAGTAGCAGCCGCGGCGAGCTCCGCGATTTCGTCTCGCATCTTTCCGAAATCATTCCCCGTAAGCGCCGTACGCGCGGCGTCGACGGCAGAAGCCCTCCCGTCTGCATCCGGTATGTTGGAGGATCGGAGTATACTCTCAACCACCTCAAGGCCCGCACGATAGCCGCTGATGATCTCCTGTGGATGCAGCCCTTGCTCCAGCAGGCCGACGGCGTTCACGAGCAGCTCACTCGCAAATACGACCTTCGAGCTGACCCCGTCGTAGATATCTTTTCCGTCGACCGCCGTATCGCCCGGTCGGTACGGACCGACGGACCGCTCGAGTAGTTCACCGACGGGGTGTTCTACCGAAAGGGACTGCAGGAGGTGTGCTCCGTCGCCGGTCACAGCGTACTCGTCGATCTCTCCCCTCGCGTCCTCACTTTCCCCCGTCGAGGGCGTCTCTAGCAGCAAAACGTCCATCGACTGGGGACCGACTGTCGATCTGAACACATCCGCTATCACGTCGATCGCCGATATATTCGCGTGGGGAAATCTGATCGTGGTGGCGGCCGCTCCTGAAGAGCGCCGCGACTGGCCTTGCGGGTTCGGCTCCATCGATACGCATTCAACGCCTCATCGCAGACAAATAAATGTTTCTCCGATCTCGCTCAGGATCGGAGACGAACTGAGCTCGTACTCGGTCCTAACAAGCGTGTAAGCGGGTGCGGGCCTGGCCCGCGTACACGAAGGAGGGTCATCAATCCCGGACCGCACGGATCTCGTGTTCGTTACACTCGGGGCAACGCGGGAGATCGATTACTTCCCCGTTCCGTTCGCGACGATCACTGATCCAGTACAGGCCCTGAAAGGGTGGGATGACCGTCCCGCAGTTTTCACACCGGAACGTATACGCCGGTTCGTCGTCGGGATATCTGGGCATCGTACGTCGGAGTATGGTCGAATTGGCTCATCCGGAAGCCGAGGGCGATTCCACGATAACCGGGTCGAAACCCTGACCGGACGAAAGTACGTCCTTCAGCGGGTGATTCGGAGTGCGCCGCTCGGGAGCACTTCCGCCTCCCACTCGGGGTTGATCACGACGGTGCTGTCGAATTCGTCGACGATAGCGGGACCGTCGATCACGTTGCCCGCCCGGAGTTCCTCGCGTGCATATCTCGGCGTTTCGTACTTCTCGGGGTCGAGTGACGTCCCGAAGTAGACGGGGTGCGACTTCGTTTCGGCGTGAGAGGGATCCGTCGCCCCGCTTTCGATCTCGACAGGATCGTACTCCACGCTGTCGGCCGACGCGGCGACGCGGAGGTTCAATACTTCGACCGGATCTTTCTCGAAGTAGTGACCGTACTCCTGCTTGTGCTTCTCTTCGAACTGCTCTCGGATCCGAGAGCGCCAGTCGCCGTCGGTCCCCGTGTATTCGATGTTTAGTTCGTACCCCTGTCCCTCGTACAGGCAGTCGATAGACTTTCGGAAGACCGCGTCCTCCTCGACGTCGATTCCGTCGGAGCGTAACTGATCGGCCCCGCGCTGAGTCAACGACTCGATGCGGTCCTCGAGTTCGTCCGCTTCGACGTTCTTCAGTCGCTTGCTCAGGGTGACCTGGTTGTCGTACTGAATATCGCCGGTCATGAGACCCCGTGCGGAGCCGATGCCGGGCGACGGCGGAATCAGAACTTTGGAACTTTCGAGCGATTCGGCGAGGTCGACCGTGTGCATCGGCCCTGCTCCACCGAACCCGACGAGCGAGTAATCGCGGGGATCGTACCCCCGCTGCATCGTCTGCTCGCGTACCGACTGGTACATATTGCTGTTTGCGACGTCGAGGACGGCCAGTGCCGCTTTCTCGACGGTACTGAACCGCTCCTGATCGACCGCATCGACTAGCTTGTCATCGATCGCTTTTTCCGAGAGACTGGGATCGATGTCGAGTTCGCCACCGAGGAAGGTCTCCGGATCGATGCGTCCGAGCACGACCTGTGCGTCGGCGATTGTCGGCTCGTTGTTACCCCGCCCGTAACACGCGGGCCCTGGGTTGGCACCGGCGCTTTTCGGTCCGACGTTGAAGCCCTGTGCCTGGTCGAACCACGCGATGGATCCGCCCCCACTACCGATGGCTTCGATGTCCAGCATCGGTGTGATGGCGGGGTACTCGCCGATTTCGCTGTCACGCGGGTCTCGCTCCAAGAGGCGTCCCGGCAAGACCGAAATGTCCGCACTCGTCCCACCCATGTCGAACGTGATCACCTTCTCTTCGTCGGCTGATCGACCAGTGTACTGTCCCGAAAGTACACCGGCCGCGGGTCCGGAGAGGAGGGTCGTCACCGGCCGCTGACTGGCTTCTCTGATACTCGCCACGCCGCCGTTGGACTGCATGATGAGCACGTCTGCCCCCTCGAACCCGTAGTCGTTGAGACGCTCCTGTAACCGGTTCAGGTAACTCGACATAACGGGCGCGATACGTGCGTTTATAGCCGTCGTCGAGAAGCGTTCGTATTCGCGGAACTGCGCCACGACTTCATTCGACGTCGAGACGAAGACGTCCGGGAACTCCTCTTGGATGATCTCTTTCGTGCGGTCTTCGTGCGTCGTGTCCAGGTACGAGTGGAGGTAACAGACAGCGATCGACTCGACACCCTCCTCGACTAGTTCCGCCGCCGCCTCACGTACCTCGGACTCGTCTAGCGGCTCGACGATCTTCCCCGGAGGGTAGATCCGCTCGTTGACCGTTTGCCGGTACCGCCGTTCGACCAGCGGCTCCTTCTGATGTTTTATCTCGTGTTGTACCGAGAACGTGTGCGACTTCCGGTGTCGTCCGATGTGAATCGTGTCCCGGAACCCCTCCGTGGTTATCATCCCGGTCTTCGCACCCTCGTGTTCGATCACGGCGTTCGTCCCGACCGTGGTCCCGTGTAGAACGGTGTCGACCTCTCCCGGAGCGATACCAGCCCGTTCACAGACTTCGAGGACCCCGTCCGCGGTCGACTTCGAGGGATCGTCAGTCGTCGGGAGTTTGTACGTGTGCTCTTCAGTGCCGTCAACCAGGATGATATCGGTATTCGTTCCACCAACGTCTGCGCCAATGCGAATAGTACTCTCTGTCATAGTCTCTCAATATGTTCAACATTCTATGTCACAGAGACCTGCATTATAAATGTACCGGACGTGGTGGGTCGGCTAGGAGAGTAGCGCACGACGATGCAACCGGCTTCGCCGGCCTATTATCGGATCGTCACTTGCGGCCTCCGTAGAAGATCAGGAGGCTGGCTCCGACAAGCAAAAATGTCGACATCACAGTGGTGAAGCTCCCGAGTGCGAAAAGCTCCGGGGTTGCTCTTTTCGATGCCGCGATGCTGAAGATCTGGATAGGCATCGTGTTCGCTTGTCCGACCACGAGGAGGCTGCGGGTGGCCTCGTTGTACGATAGCGTGAACGCGAAGACGGCTGCGCCGAGCACGGTGGGCCCGATCTGTGGAAGAATCACTTCCCGGAACACCGTCCAGTTCGACGCCCCCATCACACGCGCCGCCTGCTCGTTACGGGCCAAATGTGGCGGAATACCCGCCAGGAGTACGATTACGGCGAACGGGAGCGCCCAGACCACGTGCACCGGAATCGAGAGCCACAGACTCTTGTCCAATCCGAGCAACTCGTTGAAAAACAGCGTCGCTCCGACTCCGTACGTGATACCGGGGGTGATGATCCCCAGCAGCAGTATATAGAGAATCGTCTTCCGCCCTCGGAACTCGTAACGGTAGGCGAGGGCGGCCGCAGTGCTCAATGCGGTCGTGATCACCGTCACGACGAGTGCCACCTTGAGTGAGCGTACGATGGAGGACGTCACCGCCTCGTTAGCGAACAGTTCGGCGTACCACGAGGTCGTGACCGCGACGAACGGGAACGTTAGACCACCTTCGTTGAACGAGAACGCGATGAGTGAGATGATCGGGACGTAAATATACGCCGCGATCAGTATCGCGTAGGCGACCAGAACGGTTCGCAACGAGACTGCTGCCGATACCTTCTGGAAGCCGTTTCTGAGGGCCCCACCTGTGGACGAATCACTTGCTGTCTCCGCGTAGGATGCGCTCGCCATCTTGTGATGATAAGACACATCAAGGATAATAAGTCTATGCCTCTCGTACGCACGATCAGCGGGAACGACTCGGACGACTACACGGTTTCACTGACTTTTGCCGCTGAGGTCGCCTTTCAGAGCTCTAGAAGCGCGCCCGTTCGGAGTGCCCTCCGGTCTCCTCCGTGTGGCGGGCTCTCGATAGACGTTTCCGACGTACAGAAAAACGTGGGCCTCTCGCTCCGGCGTTCCCAATATATCCTATTCGGTCACCACGTCGCCGTCTGCGACGACTACCGAGGGCGAGCCGGTGACGTCGATGTCGGCGAGAGGATCGTCGGCGAATCCCACGATGTCCGCCGGCGTCGCTTCCTCTATGACGCCCAGTTCGGGGCGGCCGAGCTCCTCCGCAGGTGTGCTCGTCGCGGCCGTGAGCGCCTCTTCTTCGGTCATTCCACCATCCACCAGGCAGCGGAGTTCGTGGTGCAGCGCCGGATGGGGAATGTTTGGCGATCCGGCGTCGCTTCCCGCCAAGATGCGAACGTCGCTTTCGATCGCCTCTTCGAAGACCTCCCAGTGGCGATCGGATACTCTTTGCGCGTTCTCGTAGGCGTACTGTGGGATGTCGCCTTCTCCTTCGGCCACGGTCTTGTAGATGTAGAGCGTCGGTTCGTAGGCGATGTCCTTCTCGACCATCTCCTCCAGACTCTCGCTCGTCATCAGGTTCCCGTGCTCCAGGGTATCCACTCCCGCCTCTATGGAGTTCTCGATCCCCTCGGTCCCGACAGCGTGGACGGCGACGGGGATATCGAACCGATGGGCCTCATCTACAGCAGCGATTACCTCTTCGCGAGAGAGTTCCGACATCCCTGGATCCTCGCCCACGGCCTGCCCGTAGACGCCACCGGTCGCGCTGATCTTGATCACACGTGCGCCCTTGTCTCGCTGCTTTCGAACGCTGGAGCGAACGGCGTCGACCCCGTCGCTTTCCATCCCCCAGAACGGGTCGTGACCGCCGCTGATGATGATCGTCTGACCACTCGCGTAGATCCTCGGCCCCGTAATATTCCCCTGGCGGGAGGCGTCGGCGACGCTGATGGCAATGTCGTGTGTGCTTCCGATATCCCTGACGGTCGTCACGCCGCCTTCGACCTGTTCGCGAGCCATCGCGACCGCGTGAATGGTCTGTTCCTGTTCGGACTGCCGTCTGAGGGTGGCGACCGGATCGCCCGTACCGTCCCACACCAAGTGGACGTGGAGATCGATGAGACCCGGTGTGATGAGTTCGACCTCCTTGACGTCCACCGCAGGCCCCGGCTTCTCGTCGTACACTCCTTCGATCTCGTCGTCCTCGACGGCGACCCACTTGCCCCGTTGTCGACCACGCTTTGCGTCCCACACGTCACCGAACAGTAGCAGCTCGTATTCGCTCATTATGTTGCTCCGTTGACTATCATTTCTTTAGCACTGATCGTTCGACATACGCAGCTATTCACTGGCATACACTGTGACATAATTTAACTAATTATATTAATTTTTCGCTGGAAACGCCCGTCCGTCGTCTAAAGGAGAGACACGAAAGCCGACGGCTGACGTCCCCAGAAACGAAAGGCGGTGCGTCGACGTTTCGACACCACGCGCACTCACTAAAACGGCGTCACGGTCACGCTGCCGATTCGGAATCGGGTCACGCCCGGTCCTCCGAAGCGTCGTCGTCGGCTGTGGCCCCGATATTTTGCCACCTCGTTCTATCATTAGCGGCTCACCGATGAGGAATCTCGATCTGCGTCCCTCAGACGTCTCGCAGGCGCTGGGTCGCTTCGGAGTCAACCCCTCCGTCTTCGATGACCACGCCGTACTCCTCACGCGCGGACTCCTTCGTGATGTATCCGTCAAGATAGTCCTCGTAAACCTTCTGTTCGGGTCGATCCTGCGGATCGCCGTAGCCACCGCCGCTGATACTCTTGATCGAGAACTTGTCTCCGGACTCGAACTTGTATCCGGAAACCTTCGACGGCAAAGTGATCTCCTCCCCGTCGGACTTGATGTGTTTGAGTTCTCCGGAGGGGGCCCCCTTGCCGCCGTCGAATCCCCAAGAGCCGTATTTATTTCCGTCTCCCTCAATGGTGATCGTCGAGTCACTCAGGAACTTCACCATTCGCTCGTGACCGTGGCCGCCACGATGCTCGCCGGCGCCGGCCGTTTCTTCGCGGAGGCGGTAATGTTCGATTCGGAGAGGATGGGAGAGTTCGATGTCTTCGACCGGCCGGTTTTGGGTGTTGTGAACCAGGGCGTCGACGGCATCGAGCCCGTCGGATTCGGGGCGTCCACCGTATGCGCTCTCGTTGACCTCGATGTACACCCAGTATTCGTCGTTTTCGTCCACGCCGGAGTAACTGATAAAGTAACAGTGCGGGCCCGACCCCGCGGAAGTCTTCTCCGGAATAGCGTTGCTGAATGCCTTCAGGATGAGGTCACCCAACAAGTCCACCTGATTGATTCGCGCGAAAGCCGACCGAGGCATGCTCGGGTTGAACAGACTGCCCTCCCGCGCCTCCACGTGTATCGGTGCGAACGTCCCCGAGTTCTGTGGGATATACTCGTCGTGAGTGGCCGTGTCTGTCAGGATCGCTCTGACGATGAAGTACGAAGCTGGCTCGGCGGATCCCCGAAATGGGACGTTGTATCCGGTCATGACTTCGTCTTCGGATCCGCTGAGGTCTATCGTGAGATCACCGCCGTCGACAGTGAGCTTTACGTCGACTTTCAGACGCTCGTCGCGATTTCGACCGTCGTCGTCGAGGTACGCCGTTTCGTGGTACGTCCCGTCGGGGACCTTCTCGATCTCCTTGCGCATCAACGATTCGCCGTAATGCATCAGGTCCTCGCTGGCCTGGAGGATGTGCTCGTACCCGTGTTCTTCCACCAGCCCGAGGAACCGTTCTTTGCCGACTTCACACGAGGAGATCTGTGCCTGGAGGTCACCCAAAACCACCCGGGGCGTCCGCACGTTCTCTTCGATCAGGTTCCAGATTTCGTCGACTCGCTCCCCCTGGTCGTAGACCTTTGTCGCCTTGAACAGCGTCCCCTCAGCATAGACGTCCTCGAGGTCGACCGCCAGGCCGGGCGTCGCCGCACCGATATCGAGGTGATGCGCGTTCGTCGCTGTCCACGCGATGTGCTCTCCTTCGTAGAACACCGGCGTAATGACCGCAATATCTGGCGAGTGAGCCGCACCGTAGTGCGGATGGTTGTGGATGAATACGTCGCCCTCGTTGATGACCTCCTCAGGGTCCTCACCGCGCTCCTCGAAGGTCTCGAACATCCCTTCGACGGACGCGATGAGCGTTCCCACCTGCATCGGGGTGAAATCGCCCTCCGCGATCTGCTTTCCTTCCGCGGTCAGGATACCGGAGCCAATGTCCTCGCTCTCGCGGATAATCGACGAGTACGCCGACCGGATCAGTTTGTGCCCCATCTCTTGGGCGATCGTATCGAGTTCGCCACCGATGACCTGTAGAGTCACCGGGTCGATCTGTCGTTCCTGCATTACTTCTTCGGCATCCATTGTCATATACGGGGTTATTTCTTCCTAACTGTATTTAAATGTATGGGGTGATACAGATCTATTGTTCACCTATTCGTGGGATTCCTGTACTGATATTACCAATGGGAATCTCGTCGACTACAAGGAAGGTAGTGTCGTTTGTAATATCAAAACACAGGGTTTCAATTATATTCCTCCCAGTTGCTACAACTGTCGGTTCCCACCCCGCTGTTCGTCTCTAGAACTATACGAAAGCATACATTACCGAGATTATGACTTTGTCGGCTCTTCTTCGTTCCCTTATCCGTGATCCGCTCACTCGACCGCCAAGCATTTGGAATATACAAACACATTCCTACGGCACCAATACCGTGGTTGTACACAAGAGAGCGTTCCCTCGTTCTCTGTGAGAGCCGACCCCTAATGATGCGGTGTAACACTAACATTACAAATGTAGTTTTGTAATGTCTACTTCGCGCGTAGCGCCAAAATATCTGTAGCCGACTGACCTCACCACACCACCTCGTGGCCGGTGTTCATTCAAATATTGTTTGGAATGTGCGAACAACAAATTGATGCTAATCTGACCGGCTCTATGCGTTCGGACTCACGAGTCGCCAGCACTCAAATTACGGGCGATCTAGGATTTCGCAATCTTTCCTTCCTATCGCCGACCCGAGCGCTGTTCGTAGTCACATTCTATACGTACTTGTTCGGCATCGAGAGTGAGAGACGAACGCGTGAAGCCAATTTTCGAAAGTGTCTGCTTCGGCCCTACTAAAATAGTTTGGTAACTGTCTTGTTCTGAAATTTAATTTTCAGAAAATACGTTCGATCCTGTTCGGATGACCACGGTTTTGGTATCTGTAATCGGGGTCGTGTCGCTGGAGCGCCGCTTGCAGCTTCGGTGGAGAATCAACTAGAAAGCACGCGTCACCGACGAGATGATTATCGAGGAATCAGCAAGAGGTCCTCAGTACTCGCTTGGTTTCACGTCGGAAACACCTTGGTGTGTAGGAACCGGCTCGTCTCGGAGTGTTTCGGCACACACTCGGAACCGTGCACCGTTGGGGTTGGATCACGGTCTCGTCAACCCCCCACGTACACCGGACGACACCATCTGTTGGGCTGAAACTCGGCTTTCTACATCCGGTTATGAGCGGTAAATCGCCAGCGTCCTGATGCTGAATTATAAATAATCAAAACTGTATTATAAAATGGAACTTCTGCCAAAAAGAATCGAATATCGGGCTTCATCGCTGGCTCGGGTGTCGGCTGCGCTCCCGTTGGGTTACGTCGATCGTTCGTACGCGACACTCGACCGTTACCGTGGTAATTCCTTGTCCAACTGGTGACACTTGTCAACCACTCGGTAACTACCACTCAGGACCGCGGTACTGACTGTTTCAGATCACGGCGCCGTTGGTTCGCAGGAAAGAAGCTACCTCTTGTATCGGACTCTCGGTTGGCGCATATCACTCGACAGCGGTAGAATGCGATTCTGGTAGGAGGCCGGCATCTTGGGGTGTCGATGGCTCGCGATTTGCGAGACGATTTCCCCCTTGAGCTACCCACGACTGAACAGTAGGTGCCAAACCTCGAACAGAGACAACCGGTATCCGGCCACGGGGGCCAAGGAAGTCCGTTCGACCGGCGTTCTTTCCTTGGCTACACCTCCTCCATAGACGATCTGGAGGCCTCAAAAGAGGGTGAAATGGAGCCTTGCCAGTCGGCAGCGGCGTTCTGACTCAGGGTGGCCCGGGCCAGTCGCCGCACGCTCTGCTATCCGTCTGGAAGAGCTAACACGAACCGCCGAAAGAGCGCTGTCGAGACAGCCGGCCGGTCAGGGAGTTCCCGCTGGTCAACTAAAACGAGACACACCAGAATCCAGAGATTGTACAGCGCTACCGCGAACAGAAACTCGAACAGCCGCACCGCGAACGTCGGCGACGACGTTCGCGGGAGGAACTCACCGATTTTCCGGTAGGATGTCTCTATCCCCCAGCGACGTCGGTACGCTTCAGCAAGCGGTTCGGCGAACTTGACCGAGACCTCACGGTTGGTCACCAGACAGAACGAGTCGTCGTCCCGACTGCGGTGCGGGACGACGACGAGTGTCACTGGCACTTCCCCCATCGGCGGGTTCTTTCGCACCATCTCGTAGTCAGTGACGAACGTGGGTTCGTCGTGGGCGTCAAGCGCGCGCTTGACGCCCACCGTCTTCGGCGCACGCACGACGAACTCAACGTCGAGATCGGCTAGCGTCTCGACGAGTGGAACCCGGTAGAACCCGCGGTCACAGTAAACGCGGTTGATCTGGACGAACTCGCGTGCGGTGGTGATGACTCGGCGGATGGACTCCCGCAGCGTGCGGGAGTCAGCCGCCTCGATTGATTCGCACGCTAAGGTGAACCGAACGGCTGGATCGACGACACAGAGTGTAACGAACGCGTACGCGAGATTCGTTCCACGGTCTGGATTGATCGCGCAGACGTGCGGTGTCTCGGCCGATCCATAGTAGAGCCACTCGTGAATGTCTAACGCGACGTCGACTGGCCGAGCGAACGCCCGCTGTCGGCGGGCGTGAGCGAGCGTGACCGCCCGGACGCCATCGAACTGAGCACTGATGGCGTCCGGGCTCAATCCGCGAAGATGATAGAGGAGCGATTTCACAAGCGGACTTCGGTGCTGGAGATCGATGTCTTCACCCCGAGCAACCTTGCAGCTCTTTCTGTCGTATGGACAAATTCGCCGTCGAAGGCACTCCGAGCGAGGACTTTCTCGAAGTCCTCGCTCGGATACTTCCCATTCGGTTTCGTGGCCAAGTCGACCCGACCCCCGTGAACAGCAGCGAAGAAGCAGCACGAGACAGCTGTTTCGTCTCAGATGCGTGGATCATACCGCAGATTGGTCACCAACAACGAAAACGACGACTCAGCTACTTCGGCACCTACTGTTAAGCCGTGGGTTTTCGTCTCGCACTTTCTATAAGCTGCAGATTTCCAATCAAATCTCTCGAATTACGTCGCCGTCGGGCTCTATTGCATTTACATCCCCGTCTGTGAGCGGGACTTCAACCTCGATCTCTACGAGATAATTTTCATTCGCCAGTTGTTCGTGTCCGAGAACGGTATGACACGGATAAGGCTCGTCGAACGTCTCCCAGTATACCTCCTTATATCCCTCGTAGTAGTGGGTCTCAGGATCCACGATGTGCGTTGTGACCTTGGCGACGTCAGCCAGTGTCTTTCCGATCGTCTCGAGGAGGACCTCGATATTCTCATAGGCCTTCCGTGCCTGAGATTCGATATCATCTCCAACGATGTTCGAGTTGGCGTCCATCGCAACCTGCCCAGCCATATAGAATGTTCCACCATCGATAATAGCGTGGTTGTATCCAATGTCGCGGGCATCCTTGAGCTGTGATGGATTAATTGCATATCGCGTCATAGGACTGTATAGAATATCGATTCGGAAAGAATGAATCCCTCCGTATGGTGGCAGACGGCCCGTGGGCTACGTTGTTGCCAACAGTCGGGTGGTTTCTGCAAGCGCCTCGGTTGCGACGGCACAATCGGTCCAGTCAGTCCACTCCTGCGGCGAGTGAGAAACGCCATCTACTGACGGGGCAAACAGGAGTCCCGCGTCCGTTACCGCTGCGACGTTCGCTGTGTCGTGCATCGCTGCTGAGTGTAATTGGATCACGTCGATATCACGATCTGCGACAGCTTCTTCGGCGGCTGCAATACATTTCCCGCTCATTTGACTCGGTTCGCTGTCTCGATAGCGATCCAGCGACGTTTCGACGCCCCGGACGCGCTCAAGTCGGGCAAGGCTTGAGCGGCATCGGTCGACCAACTGGTCCATTGTATCGTGCGTAACATCCCGAATATCGAGTTGGAGTTGGACTTCTTCGGGGATGATGTTCCTGGCGTTGGGTTTGATAGTTCCCTCTCCTGCAGTCCCGACAGCGGCTTCGTTTGTCGTGGCAATCTCTTCGGCCGCGCCTTCGAAGTCAAGCACGAACGCCGAAGCTGCTGTAATTGCGTCCGTCCGGTCGTACATCGGTGTCGATCCCGCGTGATCTGCCTCCCCTCTAATCGTGACTTCACAATTGGTGATCCCGACAATCGACTCGACGATTCCCACGCTAGCCTCGGCCGCCGTCAACCGTGTTCCCTGCTCAATGTGGAGTTCGAGCCACGCATCCCATTCGCTTGCGTCGATCTCCTCCGACCCGGCGAATCCGATCTGTTCCAGACTTTCTTCGAGTGTGACTCCGTCTGCATCTTCGAGCGCGAGCGCCTCGGCCGCCTGACGCTGTCCCGCCGCGACTGCCGATCCAAGCGTCCCAATTCCGAACCGACCACCTTCCTCTCCGGTGAATGAGACGACCTCGATCGGACGGGCGGGCGTTTCCTCGCTATTTTGGATGGCTCGGACCGTCTCGACTGCGGCGTAGGTTCCCAGCGGACCGTCGAAGATACCCCCGTTCGGGACTGAATCAAGATGACTCCCGATGGCCACAGGTGCCACATCAGGGTCACAGGACGGTGGCGTCCAGCGACCGGCGATGTTACCGACGGCGTCGACGCGAACTTCGAGGCCGATCTCTTCGAGTTTGGCGACGAACCGCTCGCGCGCTCGTCGATCCGCCTCGCTCCCGGTGAGCACTGTCCGCCCTCTTCCCTCCTCGGCATCGACACTACCGAATTGGGCGTTCTCCTGGATGTCTCGACGGAGCCGTGTGGCGTCAATTTTCATATTAGTTGCTGCGCTGTCGGATCAATGGATGTCAGTGCAACCGGTGTCGATGCTCCTATTCTGGCGCTTTGATTCCACTCCCGGAATCCCTCTGCATCTCCCTTCCCGGGATCGTACGAGAGTCTGAGACCACCGCTGTCGACCGGGCGCTGTCCGTCGAAGAAGTGCTCCAGCGAGGTATCCAATATGTAGAGTGGCAAAATACTAACTCCCGTATACGCGACCATTCTTCACGACGCAATCGACGGGGTTGACCCCGAACTGGTAACTGAGGTAGACGTAACTCGGTCCAGAGAGAACTGCGAGGTCACCCGGACTGCCCGGTTCGAGTGTCCCAGTGCCGTCATCACGGTCAATAGCGAGCGCGGCGTTCCGGGTAGCAGCGCCAAGCGCCTGTGCGGGCGTCATACCCATTTCGACGCAGGCTAACGACATCGCGAAGGGCATACTCTGCGAATAGCAGTTTGGATTGAAATCCGTCGCGAGCGCGACCGGGGCCCCTGCATCGATGAACATCCCTGCGTCGGCGTAGTCAGCGCCGAGACCGAACGCCGTTCCGGGTAGCAACACCGGCGATACGCCGGCCTTGTTCATCGCCTTGACGTCATCCAGCGTGCTGTGAAGCAGATGGTCCGCGCTCGTCGCACCAACGTCTGCAGCCAGTTGTGTGCCGCCGAGGTGGCTCAATTCTTCAGCGTGAACTTTCGGTTTCAAACCAGCTGAGCGTCCCGCATCAAGGATCCGCCGCGACTGTTCCACATCGAAGATTCCCTCCTCACAAAAGACGTCGCAGAATTCGGCGACGCCAGCCTCGGCAACCGCGGGAATCTGTTGGTCGATCACCTGCTTAACATACGATTCCGTGTCGTCCTCCTCGGGAACCGCGTGTGCGCCGAGGAAGGTCGACACGAGGTCTACCGGGTGGCGTTCATCTGCCGATTCGATCGCTTCGAGCATTTTCATCTCGGTCTCAATGTCGAGGCCGTATCCCGACTTGACTTCCACGGTCGTCGTGCCGTGGGCGAGCATCACATCGAGCTGGTTGAGAAGGTTCTCGACCAGCATCTCGGAGTCAGCCTCCCGGGTCGCGCGGACCGTACGGAGGATTCCGCCACCCTCCTCAAGAATCTCGTTATATGATTTCCCGCGTAGTTTGGCCTCGAACTCATCGCTGCGTTCACCCGCAAAGACGGCGTGGGTGTGGGGATCGACGATACCAGGAACTACTGCCTGACCGGAAGCATCGATCGTCTCGTCAGCGTTCTCTGTCGGGTGCTCGCGCCGAACTTCGTCAGCAGGCCCCACAGCGAGGACGGTGCCGTCTTCGATGACGACACTGGCGTCCGCAACGGTGTCAATGCGACTGTGATCCGCGTATGTGACGACTTCAGTCGCGTCGTGAACAATTGTCTTCATAGTGCTGTCTAGCGATCGTGGTGAGAAGATGCTGCTCGTTCGGGCGCCCGTGTGGCTGGTCTGAGATCTCCTACCGGGTTGCAGTCGCTATCGGCTGCCCTCTCGTTGTTTGCTTCTCTGATCGACGTCACGATTCCGCCGAACGATTTGTGGTTCGGAACACACAATGCGGCTAACCGAGTCACGGAGCCGGCGGGCTGGATTAGTCGGCTCATTTGTCGCGCATCGGAATCGGGACGTCCGACCTTTCGGCCTGATCGATCGCATCCTCGTACCCCGCGTCGACGTGGCGAACGACACCCATCCCGGGGTCAGTGGTGAAAACTCGTTCGGCTTTCTCGGCAGCCAAGTCGGAGCCGTCAAGGACAACGTGGTTGTTTGTATGGAGCGCATTGCCGATACCGACGCCGCCGCCGTCGTGAACGGAGACGATATCGGCACCCGCCGCGCAGTTCAGGAGGGCGTTGAGTATCGGCCAATCTGCGACGGCATCCGTCCCGTCTTTCATCGCCTCAGTCTCGCGGTTGGGGCTGGCAACGCTGCCAGCGTCAAGGTGGTCCCGTGTGACGACAACCGGAGCCTCGATTTCGCCTTCACTGACAAGCTCGTTGATCTTGAGTGCGAATCGGGCGCGTTCGGTCAGCCCGTCGTCGTCAGTGTCATACCCCAGCCAGCAGACACGCGATGGAAGTCCTTGGAACTGGACCTGTTCCTGAGCGAGATCGATCCACCGCAACAGCGAATCCTTCTCGGGGAACAGCTCTTGGATCGCCTCATCGGTCCGGTAGATGTCCTCAGGGTTTCCGGAAAGTGCAGCCCAGCGGAATGGTCCCTGCCCGCGGCAGAACAGGGGTCGGACGTATGCGGGAACGAATCCAGGAAAGTCGAACGCGTCCTCGTGGTTTCGGTGTTCTTTGACTTGTCCGCGGATATTGTTGCCGTACTCGAAGGCAATCGCACCCCGGTCTTGGTGTTCGAGAATCGCATCGACGTGGCGTTCCATTGTATCCAAGCTTTCTTTCTTGTATTTTTCTGGGTCCGACTCCCGAAGCGAATCAGCTTCTTCGACGGTGTATCCGCTCGGGTAGTAACCTTCGAGAATGTCGTGCGAACTCGTCTGATCGGTGATGACGTCTGGGACAAAGTCTCGTTCCAACATTGCCTCCAGCATATCCGCGGAATTCATCGGTACACCAACAGAGTACTCTTCTCCGCGCTCGGCAGCCGCTTCCGCTCGCTCGATTGCCTCCGACAAGTCTTGGACTTTCTCCTGACAGTAACCCGTCTCAATCCGGCGATCGATTCGCTTCTCGTCGACCTCGGCGGCAATACAGACACCGTGGTTCATTGTGACTGCAAGTGGTTGGGCACCGCCCATTCCACCGAGGCCGCCTGTGACAACGATTTTTCCTTCGAGGTCGCCGTCGTACTCCTGTCGAGCGAGTTCGGCTAGGGTCTCATAGGTTCCCTGAATAATCCCCTGAGTTCCGATGTACGCCCACGACCCAGCCGTCATCTGGCCGTACATAATCTTTCCTTCGGCCTCGAGTTCGTGGAAGTGGTCCCAGTTGTCCCACTTTCCGACGAGGTTCGAGTTAGCGATCAGGACTCTGGGTGCTTTTTCGTGCGTTTCAAATCTCCCAACAGGCTTGCCGCTCTGGACCAAAAGCGTCTCCTCGTCATCAAGTGCACGCAGTTCAGAGAGGATCGCGTCGTACGCATCCCACGAACGGGCGGCGCGACCTGTACCACCGTAAACGACCAAGTTCTCGGGGTCTTCGCCGACCTCCGGATCAAGGTTGTTGTTTAGCATCCGGAGCGCTGCTTCTTGTCTCCATCCCTCACACTCGATCTCGGTCCCCGTGGGAGCACCTTGGTAGTCTCGCCACTGATCGCTTGGTTCACCGATTCGGTCTTCTGTGTCGTCGGTGGTTTGTTGCGAAGCCATACTATGACATATGGAAGCAAGAACCAGTACGGTTTACCCTCCTATCGGAGCCTGATTTAAATATTCGGCGCGAGACGGACGGTATATGTACGAAGCTACCCTCCAAATCACCGGACACTCATCGTATGCCGAGGCTACTGCGGGGACGTCGGCGACGATAGACCTCTGGTGCAATCAACACTGTGACTTGTTGCACGTCAGCCGAGAGCCGGCAATGGACATCGCACAAAAGGTAGAAACCACCGTCGGTATCCAGGAACGACTGGAAAACCGCGAGGAAACGGTACTCGTCACTAATGATTGCTTGCGCGAACACGAGGACGGTCTCATCGAACCGTTCCTCGACCGTCACGGTTGTTTGCTGTTGTACCCGCTCCACTATGAGGACGGCGAGAAAGTCTGTCGAATTCTCTCGATTTCGCCGACAGCGCTGACGGAGTGTTTCCACGATCTCGTTGAGGCGGATATCCCTGTGACTGTTAAATCGAAACGAAAACTCGGCTCGTCGGTCGAAACGCAACGGCCGCTGCTTGCACCCCACGATATTGTGCCGACGCTAACAGACCGGCAGTCCGAAGTAATCCACCACGCGTTCGAGAACGGCTATTACGAGATTCCTCGTGGGATCACGACTGAAGAAATTGCCACGGAGATGGGAGTAAAACGCCGGACTGCTGAGGAACACCTCCGTCGCGCGGAGAACAAACTTCTCGCCTCCGTGATCGATTTTCTCAATTAACCAGGGCGAAGAAGAGGTGCTGCAGTTGAAGGGACGAACCGTTGGGGTCAGCGTCCCGGTAATCTACAGGCGGAACAGGCCGAGTGCCTCGGGGCTTGACCCCGAGGCAGTTCACAGCAATCCTACCGCGGCAACTAGGTGCGTGATCGCTGCGATGAGCGGGACCAGAACAATGGTCCGCATCACGAACAGCGCGATGAGATCACGGAACCGGATCGGCACGTCGGAGAACATATCCATCGCCATCGGACCGACAGCCGAGAAGAAGATGAGCTGTGAGACCGCCAGCACGGCAATAAAGAAGCGCGCCATCGGTTCGGCCTCTACGACAAGGAGGACCGGGACATACATCTCAGTGATCCCGACGATTGTCGCGGGCGCGACCGTCTGCGCGTTCGGGATCCCGAGCGCGTCGATCACGGGGATGAGCGGGGCACCGAGGATATCGAAAGTGGGCGTATACGCCGAAAGCAAGGTCGCAGCCAGCCCGACTGCGAGGATGGTCCCGAGGATGAGACTCGTTAGTTTCAGTCCGTCAACGAATCCACGTTTGGCAGCCCCGAGGAAGGTCTCGCCTTCGTCGGCTTTCCCGACAGCCTCACTGACGGCAAACCGGAAGTACTCGCCAAGGGAACCCTGGAACGGGATCTCGGGATCCGGTTCGGCGATGTACTCGTTCGGAACAGAACTGATCGGCGGCAGGCGCACGAGGATAGCCGCGGTGATGACGACGCAGACGAAATACGAGACGAAAATCAGCGGGAAGAGGTTCAGCATATTGACCGTCGCGGCGACGACGCCGACAAACCCGATACTCACCGTTGAAAAACACGTCGCGATCGTGAACACTTCGCGCTTGTTGTACCCGCCGCGCTCGAAGACGTTTCGGGTGACGTAGAACCCGACACTGTAGGAACCGACCCACGAGGCGAGGCTGTCGAGTGCCGCCCGTCCCGGCAAGTTGAACAGCGGGTTCATCACCGGCCGTGCGAGCGTCCCGACAAATTCCAGGCCGCCAAGTTCAACGAAGATAGTAATGAACACCGCACCGATTGGGATGATGACGCCGACGCTGTAGATGAGCGTCCCCCACATAAATCCGCCCGTCCCGCCAGTGTGAAGCCACGACGGGCCGAGCTTGAAGAACATCACCGGAGCGATTATGGCTCCTAAGACGCGTAGAACCCAGAAAACGGCCGAACTCTCGAAGTACGATAGGTCGTATCCGGGCGAGAAGAGATCGCGTTTATTGAACTCTGCGACGGTCGTCAGGACACCTCCTGCAACGATGATCGCGAGGGCGTATACGCCGACAGCGTCGGGGAACGTTTCAGTGACCCAACTGACGACAATATCGAACGGGACTGTGACCTCTCCCTGCCAGGGTACTGGCAGGAGGAAAAAGAACGCGCCGATTGCGAACGCGGATACGAACTTAAACACCGCCCCTGAATCGAACGCATTGAGGTCAACATCCCCTATACCTCGCGTCGATGGCTCGTCATCAAGCGTGTATACGCTGTCTGATGGCTTGGTTGCCATAGTCTACCATATGAACAATAGTCAGTGTATAACGAGTGCCGCCGTGAGGAGGGGGTTTAATGCTATCACGAGACGAGGTGCTATGAACCACGGCCCAAATAACAAGTCGGAGAGTGAAACAAACCGGATTAGCCAGCATCTGCGTGATCGTCGTGCCGAGATCGTCCAGAACATCGAACAGTGAGGGATACATAAGGCGGACAGAGTGTTAACCAACAGAGGAACACTCGAACTTCGATTGTTGGTTAAGACGGTTCGCTCTTATGTAGAGCTGCGGAAAGCCCGGACAACGAGACAATCAATGGTTGAACCGACTGATTCGCCAGCTAGAGTGAGCGAGCGAACGATGCCGAAGGTGTGAGCGGCCTGTTCCAAGCCCTGCTTGGACAGACCGCGGAACTTCCGCAGCTACGGCTGGACGGGCGAAAACAGGCACTCAACTCGGTTAATATGGACACCCTCGGCCTATACCCCCAGCGGTTGGGAGAGGTCTTCAGCTTCCTGAATCACTGGTTCAAGATCGCCGCTGTAGTCGATGCCGAGTTGGCCGCGGATCACGCGCAGCGAGTCTCGGCACGCCGCGAAAAGCGTAGCTGATCACCGTGGCGACCCCGCCAGCGTGAGCGGCCCGTCTGGGACGAGCCACCGCGAAAACGGCTGTTCTGCGGCGGCTTTTGGCTTTTGTAGCCCGAGCAAACCTTGCCAGATTCGTCCAATTGTGTCGAACTATCGGTGGTCTGGTCAAGCAATTCCCAGACGACGGGGAAGCCGCGCTGAACCCCGGCTTCCACCTCTCGAATCGCCGCGTGAACTGTTTTGTAGGCTCGACCGAGCAACGGCGCAATCTGGTTGATACTGAGCAACGTGTCCGCGTAGAGCGTGAACGCGACAAGCACCTCGCCACAGGAGAGGTGCTTCTCGTGGAATGGCGTTCCGTAGGTGAAAACTGGCTTAAAATTGCAGTTACGGCACCAGATACGGTCGAGTTCTTCCCACGTGACGATGCTCTGGTGGCCGCAGCGTGGACAGGATGTATTCTCCCAGAATTCCTTGAGTCGCCGCTCGATGCCTGTATCGAGCGGCTCTGTGTCGATCTCAACGACACCCAGATCGACCATCTCTCGAAACATCGCTCCGAACGCTGGCTGAGCAGAAGACATACTCTCAAATTATGGCTGGCTCAGTGTAACTACGGGGCCTTTTCGTAGCTCTGCACAAGAGCGAAAGTTCTGGATAGACAGTGAGCAGAAAAGCGTATGATGCCAAACGACCCCCTCGTACACAACGACACCGTGGCCGGTCACGGTCAGTTCAACCCGCGCCAGTTCGGGGGCGGTTTCGCGTCGCGCGATCGTTTCGGTCGTCACGTTTCGCTGTATGTCGTCTGTGCGGTCCGCTAACACATCATCGGTCGTGGTACTGTCTAGTCGCTCTTCAGCATTTTTTTGACGTACGGGCGCGACCGTGGTAACAGAGATTTACCACTCTCGATTGCCACTGGACCGGTCTTGGACTCAGCGATCTCGGACAATGCCCGTCCACAGGGGCCACAGTAATTCTACAGCCCCTTGACTCAACTTCCGTAATTCGGACAGTAGGGTATACTGTGAGCTACGATTCAAAGCGACTGTGACTTTGCTGGTAAGATCAGTTGCCCGTCGATATCTTGTCGTTCTTTCCAGGTATCGAGTCGATTTCGTTGAGTGCCTCCGTCGCAACATCGCCCAATTCACCGGCCTCAATATGCGAATACCGTTCACGAACCATCTCTTCGGAGTTATCGAGATAACGAGCAGCAACGGTATACCCGAACGCTCGAACAAGAACCTCGCCCATTCCCCGTCGACCGCCGTGGGGAGCGAGATAGTCGTGTTTCGGATGGTCAACCTCAACCTCCGCGGCATCCGAGATCCGCTTGAGAATCGACCGTGCGCCGTCCGTCGTGACCGACGGCGGCCGAATGTCCTCATTGAGCGCCAGCAGGAGGTCACGAGCGTATCCCTCACGTTGCTCGTCAATTGCGTCTGGGTGTTCCCCTCGATCGGTCAGCTCGTCCTGTACGAGCGTTGCGAGCGTCCGCTGGTCGAACGTAGGGAACACCGGCCACCGCTCAGTTGGTGGGTCCATAAGTCGACGATAGCTCCGCAACGGCGAGATCACCGGGTCGGGGAGACTGGCGGCGTCCCACTGTTGTTTCTTCCGGTAGACGTCCATACTCCCGTCCTCAAGCGAGAGGTCCTCCCAGCGGACGCCCCGTCGACGCGGATCGTTCGAGTCCCGGAGGAGTTCACCAACGCGTACGGCGGTGTACGCGAGGATGAACACTAGAGCCCGGTCACGAGCTGCTTTCAGCGCCGCGTAGCGCGCTCGCTGTTTGTCGAGGGGGTCAGTATCCTCCGGGAGTGTCGTGTACGCCTCGACGGCATCGCGGGCCCGTTCGTCAACGTGGCGGGTGAGGGCGTGGCGCTGTTCGGACGTCCAGGCCTGCTGGTCGCCGGGCTTGCGGCCGTCGTCCTCCGGCAGCGGCGCCATCGCACTCGCCCGCTGCGCGTAGTGCGCTTCAAGATATCCCTCGTTGACACACCACCCGCACCACGCAGAAATATAGCGATAGTAGGTTTGTACCGTGTTCTGTTTGAGTCCTCGATCGCCGGCGAGATGCCGGGCGTACTCCCGGAACACGCGTTCGTCGAGGTCCTCGAAGGTGGGGTCGCGGTCGACGTCGTCGGGGATGATCCCGGTCCAGTCTTCGGCGCCGCGGCCGCCGGCGGCCCACTCGGCGAACCGCTCGAGTTCGCGAGCGGCGTTCCGTCGGTAGTTCCCGCCATCGCCACCACGGCCTTTCCCCTTGTCCTGGAGGTAACGCTCGAACGACTCGGAAAGTGAGGTCCCCTGGGCCCGTTCCGTCGGTGTATTCCGGTCCATAGTGCTCTCCTGAACTGTTGAAACGTAGTCAGTCACACAGACAGACGCCGCCTTCCCGGATCTGGCTCACTGCGAACTGATGGACAGCGCCGGCGAGGTCAGTCATTGCTTCCGCCTGTTCTTGGGTTGGACGCCCGCCGCCGTAATAACTCTCTGTCCGGTTCTCGCTGTAGAGGTCCTTCATCGCCTCTGCAGTCTCCCGCTCAAACAGCCCGATTTGGTGGGCACGCTCGTAGGTAAACTACCCCTCCCTACTTCGCTCACCGCATACGCGGTTCGCTCGTTGAGGATGGGGCTTTGATGTGGACTCCCGGCAATCAGTCGCCAGCAATACGCTGGTAACTCTCGCCGTTCATCGTCCCACCATTCACACGCACGTCTACTGGTGCGTCTCCGCTCCCCGACTTGGGCGAGGAACGGAGGCTGTGTCTCTGTTTCCGGGCGTATCGCACCCCGAGATTCTTCGCGGCATTGTAGTCCGCGTTGACCTCATAGCCGCACTTCTGGCACTCGAAGTGTTCGCCGTGGCGGTTGCCGTCGTGCGTGAACCCACAGTCCGTCCGAGAACAACGTTGGGACGTGTAGTTCGGCTCGACTTGTTCCACGGAGACGCCTTGCTCTGGCGCTTTGTACTCGACGTACTCGGCGAGGCGTCGGAACGCCCAGATGTGGTGCCACTTCGCCTGTGGAAGTCGCTCACGGATGTCCGTTAAGTCCTCGAACACGATTACGTCACATCCGTTCTCGGCGGCTTCCTCAACGATCTCGTTGGCGACGGTGTGGATGTACTGTTTCCGCCAGGCTTCTTCGCGCTTTCCGAGGCGAAGCAGGGCATTGTGTGCGGCTTGTGTTCCGCGCTGTTGTATCTCACCACGTCGCTTCTCGAATTCACGGCACCAGTGATCGTATTCGTCGCCCTGCCAGAACGTGCCGGTCGAAGCTACTGCGAGGCTGTTGACGCCGAGGTCGATACCAAGAACTGTTTGGTGCTCGGTATCTTCCGAAACCTCGAACTCGTCGGTATCGTACTTTCGCGTCGTGATGTGGAAGTAGAACTCGTCGGTCGCCTTGTCGTATTGGAGTGTACTCGCCCGGAACTCGTACTCGTCCGAAAGAACGTACTGTTCGTAGGGCGTCGGGCTGTCCGCCGGGAGTTCAAAGTCGCACTCAACGCGCCCGTTGACGGTTGAGAGTGAAACTTTGTTCCGGTAGAAGGTCGCACTCCGCTTGTCATAGAGCATACTCCACGACGTGAACTCCGGTTTGCTCACACGCTTGCCCTGTTTCCACCGTTCGACGCACCCTTTCGTCGCTTGGACGGCACGCCGGATGGCTTCTTGAACGAGGTTGGCAGTGAGATCAGTTTCTTCCCGCAGCTCCGCGTAGAGTGCGTCTCGCGCAGTTGAGTTTGCCGTGACGCAGTTCGTGTAGGAGCAATCGTCCCAACAGAACTCGGCAGCACGATTCGCGCAGTGAAGGAACTGGCGAGCTGACTCGTGGAGGTCGTCGCGTCGATCATCGGGAACGATGAGTTTGACCGGCGCGGTTCGACGCACCTCCATATTTCAGATTACTACTTGACGACTCTTATAGTCTCGGGAGTCGAGTAGCTACTGTCGTGCGGTTGCGTCGTCCTTTGTCGGTTTCCTCTCCGACCTACTCGCTCACTCCGCTCGCTCCTTGAGGTCGGAGGCTCCACCTTGAATTATGCTGAACTGGTGGTTCTGAAAGTCCTGAAGCGTATCGTTGGTCATCGCGAGCGCGTACGCCTCGATCGACCGTTCGATCGCGCCGAAACAGACCTCGATGACGGCCGTGTAGTACCCATCCTGTGACTGGAGAGTGTCAACGACCTCGAGGAGGCGGCACGCTTTCGTCAGCTGAGTCTTCCAGTCTTCGTCGGCACTAATCCCGTCCTCGAACGCTGTTCGACCGCGTCCGACCATCTCGAAGGCATCCTGTGCACGGTCGAGTACTGTGAGCACAGCGGTCGGGTCCGAGTCGTTACTCATCAGGGGCTCCTTCCTCCAAGAGGAGGTTCTCGACGGTTTCGAAGTCATTCGTCTTGTAGACCGGAATCCCTGAAACGACGATCTCTCGGATGTCTTCGGTGTACGCCGGGATCGCCTGGACGGCCTCGACATCGATATCGTAGGCGTATCGGTCACCGTCGAACACCGTATCTTCGAGGTCACGGGCAATGGCGTTCGCTTCTCGTTGGCTTTCGGCCCGCCCAGACCGGGTTAGCACCCAGAGATCGATATCGCTCCGTCGGTCAGCCTCGCCCCGAGCCACACTCCCATAGAGGATGATGCCAACGACGTCGTTGATGTTCTCACGAAGCTCCGTAACCGCAGCTTTGACGGGTTGATGATACTCTGGTTGGGGGATCCGGAGGATCGGATCGTTTGGAATCGACAGGCGCTGTCTGTTGATCTTGACGAGTCGCTGGTTGCTTTCGGCCGATTCGACGACCAAGTCGTTCGCGCTGAGAACGTTTACTGCTCGTCGGACGGACTGGTGTGAGTGACCGATCTGTGTCGCGAGTTCTCGCAGTGAGAAGTCACTGAATCGGTGGTTTGTTAAAAAGAGAAGGACGTCGCTCGTCGCCTTATGTTTGAATAAAGTCGGATCTGAAGGGGGTATTGAAAGAGAAATAGCTGCCCCAGACGAATTCGTACTATCCGTCTCGCGGTTTATGTGCCGTATCACGGACCACTACTATATAAACATTATACGTGAGTCGGAATCAGCTTAAATATTCATCTGCCAGCAATGGACGTGCGGAGAACGAGGTCCGTCACCTCCGGGCCTCACCACGTTCGGTCGCTGAGGCTAGAAAATTCCACTCTCGGATGGCAACACCCACAATTTCGATTCGCCGTTGGAGCTGTTCCCACTCACGCGCGATCTCTCGGCGACGTGGGAGCACCCCTCTCCGTTTGGGTCGCCGCAGTTCTGGTCCCGATCGCCCTCTACGTCGGCGCGCTCGTGGTGTTCATCGTCTTCGGTGGCGGGTTCGACCGTACCGGCGTCCTGCCGGCCGCGGCGATCCCGGCGATCGCGTTCGCGACGCTCATCCGGGGTGGACTGGAGGAACCTGGGTGGCGCGGACTCGCCCTTCCCGTCCTCCAGCGACGCATCGGTGCGCTCCAGGCGAGTCTCGTCATCGGCGTCGTCTGGGCACTCTGGCACGTCCCCCTGTTCCTGATGCCCGGGAGTTCACAGGCGGGAACGCCGTTCTGGTTGTACGCGCCGATCGTCGTCGGCATCAGTGTCATCGCATCGTGGCTCTACAACGCCGCTGGCGGACGCGTGCTGGTCCCGGTCGTCTTCCACACGCTTTCGAACGCCGTGTCCGTCACGACAGCCACCGGAGTGATCGGTGACGAAGTCGTCTCGCAGATCGGTCTTCTGATCGTCGTCTGGGTGGTCGTGGCGGTCCTCGTCTGGCGGTATGGGACCGAACGACTCGCCTCGAAGCCGCTTCCCGATGGAGGACTCGACTTCGCCACGTTCGATGACTCACACGACCGCGGACCGAAACCTAGTCCATGACAGAACAGCTCTCCACCCCGTCGAAACACTCATCGTATGGCAGCCTTGGCGGGAACGGGACCGAGACGTATGCAGCACAACGGTGCGAGTAAGTCTATGGGCGAAGAACGCCCTGTACGCTCCAACAGGCAGTCGACCGCAGGCAGAGTCCGACGCACACGGTTTTGAGTCCACGGGATGAATGAGATCCCATGGTCTCGTTCCCGGCTCGTTTCCGCGAATTTCCACGCGACCGCCCGCTCCTCGCCCTCGCGATCGCTGTCCTGACTGTCGAAATTGTCGGCGCTTCCGGGTCCATCTTCACCGTTCAGGGACTCGGCACGTGGTACGATACCCTTCAGCAGCCCGCGTTTGCACCACCGAACTGGGTGTTTGGGCCCGTCTGGACTACCCTGTTCGCGCTCATCGGCGTCGCGCTGTGGCTCGTCTGGCGACAGGTCGATTCATCACCCCGGGAGGCTCGACTCGGGTTCGGCGTGTTCGTGCTCCACTTCATCTTCAATCTGGGCTGGTCGGCGGTCTTCTTCGGAATGCAGGAGATCGGTTGGGGACTGGTCGTGATCGGAATCCTCTGGCTACTCATCGTCGCAACGATGTGGGCCTTCGACCGCGTTGACCGGCGAGCAGCACTCCTCCTCGTGCCGTATCTCCTGTGGGTTTCGTTCGCTGCGTATCTCAACTACCGGTTCTGGGTATTGAATTAGCCCGCGACCCCCGGCTACGCCGGGGCAACGACAGCAAACAGGCCTTGTGGACTACTACACCTGGAGAACGGCTGTACGGGAAGGCTCTCGAACTTCCGCTCCGGCGGAGACGCTGCGAGATGCCCGCCCTGTATGCGGCGAGGATGCTAGGATTTCCCATCCGTTGGAACTCTCGACGGGAGGACGGGGGCGTTCCCGCGGTCGTGTTTAGTTACGGATGAAGAGTGAGGCGGGATGATTTCTTGCTGGTCTATGGCAGAAATCGCCCGCCTCAGTGGATGCACGGACTGGATTGATTTGGATTTTGTGGAGCGACAGCGGACACCCGAGCGTGCGATGAAGCTCGGTATTCAACTGCAGTTAGCGGGGCTCTCGCTGTCGAATACCGTCTCTATTCTCGAAGAGTTGGGTGTCGAGCGCTCTCGTAAAGCAATCCACGATTGGGTGCAAAAGGCCGATCTACAGCCCATAGATGGGCGAAGCCCGAATCACGTTGCGCTCGACGAAACCGTGATTCGAATCAATGACCAGCAATTCTGGCTGTACGCAGTCGCCGATCCCGACACAAACGACCTGCTGCATCTGCGACTCTTTGCAACGACGACGACCGCATTAACCGAGATCTTTCTGGGAGAATTTCGACAGAACACGATGTCGAATCCGCCGATTTTCTGGTCGATGGCGCTCAACACCTCCAAACTGCGCTGGCCAGAGCTGGACTCCGATTTCAAACTGAACGAAATGGAAATCGAAACGCTATCGAACGAATCTTTCGAGAATTCAAACGCCGAACTTCCTCGTTCTCAAACTGTTTCAGCCACGTTGAGCCGCAAACTGCCGAAAATTGGCTCCAAGCATTTGCCGCTTGGCTCAATGCTCCTAACTAAACACTACCGTTCCCGCCCCCCGAGAACTGAAGACCCGATATATCGTCTCGACCCACGTCTTAGAACGCGGTGAACCATCCATGACGCAATTCGAAACCCGCGAACGAACCACCCTCTCGATTCGAGGACTGGCGCTCGACAGCCGAAAGCTCGCAGGGACGTTCTTCCTCGTCCTCGCCGCCCAGTTCATGACAGTCATCATGCTCGCGGCCGCGATGGTCCCCGGCTACGACTTTCGGGCCGCCGCCATCAGTGACCTCGGTGTGTTCCCCGAGACGGCGCTCCTGTTCAACACGTCGCTGGTACTCGTCGGTGTGCTGAACCTCGCGGGTGGGTACCTCTTCTACCGCACCCACGGCAAGCGATGGCTGGTGACGATCTTCGCCCTCGCCGGTGTCGGCGCGGTCGGTGCCGGGTTCTTTCCGCTCGACACCGGCGGGCTCCACGGCCTGTTCGCGCTGCTGGCGTTCCTATTCTTCAACGTCCAGGCGCTCGGAACGGCCACGCGACTCCGCGGTGCGATGCGAGCCCTGTCGGTCCTCGCGGGCGGCGTGGGCCTCGTCTTCGTCGTGCTGATGGCGCTCGGCGACGCCGGCAACGCAGCGGCATTCGGACCCATCGGCCACGGTGGGACCGAGCGGATGATCGTCTATCCCGTGATGCTCTGGCTGGTCGCATTCGGCGGCTACCTGCTCGCGAAGAGCGAAGGGCCGGACGTCCCCACCCAGCGATCTGCGTGAGCCCTCTATCTGGCCCTCCGGTCGGAAGCGCTCCGCTGCTGCAAGGGCCTCCACACGCTTATCGCTCTCCCCGCGCGTTCCCGAAACAGAACTCCCGGCTGACCACTATCTCCACGAGATCCTCCACATGAAACACCGGTCGATTCACACTGCCGTCGTGCTGGTGCTCGTCGCCGCACTCGTGAGCACGCCGGCCATCGCGACAGCCGCCACACCGACCGTTCGCTCGGCCGATTCGACCGAGCAGGTCGACCCGACCGACCTATCCGACCCGGACGAGTTCGAGCGCTGGCTCGACGAGACGATGGCCGACCAGCTCGAGCGACATCACATCCCGGGTGCAGCAGTCGTCGTCGTCAACGATGGAGACGTCCTTCTCGCGAAGGGCTACGGCTACGCCGACCTCGAAGCCGGCCGACCGGTCGTCGCGAATGAGACCGTCTTCAGCATCGGCTCGACCGGCAAGCTAGTGACGTGGACCGCCGTGATGCAGGGCGTCGAGGACGACCGATTGGACCTCGACCGTGACGTCAACGGCTACCTGGCCGATTCGACTGTCACAGTCCCGGACACCTACGCCGAGCCCATTACGCTAGAACACCTCGGCACGCACTCGGCGGGCTTCGAGGACATCTTCGCGGGGATGGTCGCGGACGATCCTGACGAGGTCCGACCTATGGAAAAGATCCTTGCCGATCACCAGCCAGCGCGCGTCAGACCGCCGGGCGAGTTCGTCGCGTACTCGAACTACGGGACGGCGCTGGCGGGCCACGTCCTCGCCGAGCAGTCCGACGCGACGTTCACCGAGTACGCCGACGAGCGGATCTTCACGCCGCTCGGGATGGACGACACCACCTACGCCCAGCCACTCCCCCACGAGTTGGAGCCCCGACGTGCAATCGGCTACACCTCTCAGAACGGGGAGTATCAGGCCCACGATCCCGTGATCTGGACACTCCCGCCCGAGGGCGGATCGCTCCGCACGACCGCGACCGACATGGGGCACTTCATGCTCGCCCACCTGAACGAGGGCACGTACGGCTCGGAACGCATCCTCGAGGCTGAGACGGTCCGAGAGATGCACAGTCGACAGTTCACGAAATCCGAGGCAGTTCCGGAACTCAACGGGATGGCCTTCGGGTTCATCGAGATGGACCGCAACGGCGAGACGATCGTCGGCCACTGGGGCGACACGCCCCGGTTCAAGAGCCTCCTCGCGCTCTACCCCGAGCGCGACACCGGGATATTCGTCGTCTACAACAGTCCCGGCGGGGGTCCCGCCCGGTTCGAGCTTCTCCAGGCGTTCACGGACCGATACTACCCGCAGTCAGACACGCCAGTCGTCGAACCGCCGAACGGTGCCACCGACCGAGCGCGTGAGCTGGCCGGTGATTACCGCTCGCTGACGGTGTCCGAGTCCTCGTGGGAGCGCGTCCTCGGCGTGATGACGCGGACCTTCACTGTCGGGGCCACCGACGAGGGGTACCTGACCACCACCGCACTGGGGGAGGAAACTCGTCAGTGGGTCGAACGCCGCCCAGGGGTGTACGAGGAGGTCGGCGGGAGCGATATGCTGGTCTTCCGGGTCGACGAGGACGGCCGTGCGACACATATGTTCCGACACGCGTTCGGCCCGGCGACCTACGAACGCGTCCCGTGGTACGAGAGCCTCACCGTACTCCAGGCTGTCCTCGGCGCAGGCGTCGTGGCCTTCCTCTCCGTCTTGCTGCTCTGGCTCGGTGGGCCGGTGTGGCGACGATGGCGAGGCGGTATCGTCCCGAGCGACCGTGAACGGGCTGCCCGCTGGCTCCTGGGAACGGTAAGTCTGCTCTGGCTGGCAGTGCTGGTGATCTTCCTGCTGGCCTGGATCAATTTCAACGCGGAGGCTGCCTCGCCGTCGCTGGCACTCCAGACCGGCAAGGTGCTCCGGTACGTCGCCCTCGCTGGGACGATCGGAGCCGTCGTCGCGACCGGGTTCGCGTGGCGCGATAGCTACTGGACTCGGTCCGCTCGGCTGCACTACTCGGTGGTGTCGGCGCTCACTCTACTGTTCGCGTGGCAACTGTACCTGCTCCGGATCCTGCCCCTGTAACACCCAATCCAAGAAGATGATTCCAGACCCAACGAAAGCCCGTCGGAGTATCGAATCATGAACCAACAGCTTCGCGAAATCGTCGATGCCCATCCGGTCGCGGCGTTCTTCGTGGTCGCCTACGCCATCTCCTGGGTGGCGTGGCTCGGTCCCATCCTCGACCTGGCCGAGCCGTTCGGAACGCTCGGGTATCTTATCGGGGGGTTCGGTCCGGCACTTGCGGCCCTCGTCATCACGTGGCTTGGGAGCGACTCAGTCCGGGCTTGGGCGCGCCGGATCGTCGACTGGCGCGTCGCCCCTCGATGGTACTTCGCCGCACTCGCCGTCCCCCTCCTCGTCGTTACGCTGACGGGCGTCGGCCTCGCAGTCCTCGGCACCTCGGTCGACCCCGGACTGCTCCCCGGCCGAGTCTCGCTCGTTCTCGTCTCGTTCGTGAGCATCGCACTCATCGGAGGAGGGAACGAGGAACCCGGGTGGCGGGGGCTGGCCCTTCCGAAACTTCAGGAACAATACACGCCCGTCTCGGCGACACTCATCCTCGGCGTCGTCTGGGCACTGTGGCACCTCCCGTTGCTGGCGACCGGCACCACCGAGTTCCACGGGCTGGCGTCGTTCGTCGAGCTCGCACCGACGACTGGAGTCCGCATCATGAACATCGTCGGCGTCGCGTTCGTCCTGACGTGGATCTACAACGAGACCGGAAGCGTTCTGCTCGCGATCATCGCACACACCGGGTTCAATACGGCCAACAGCACGCTCGTCCCGCTGCCGCTCGAAACCATCAGCGCTGGCGACTCGACGACGATCCTCATCGTCACGACCGTCGTCCTCTGGGTGGTCGTCGCCGTGCTCTTCGTCGCCACCCGCGGTCAGTTCGGGTACGAGACCGAGCCCGATGCAGCAACGACGCAGACGCACAGTCATCGGTCGGAGGTGCAATAACAGGGGAAAATGATAGTTCCACAACTGCTTTCTCGCCGCCGGGAGTCGACAAATCCATGTCTCCCGCTGCGAACGACCCTTCCTTTGGCAAGCGGTTCGGTGTGGCTCTGCTGTTGGGCCTGCCCGGAATCGTGGCGCTCGTCGGCTACATTTACGTCACGACGCCGGCAACCGCTGTCCCTGCCGGGCTGTCGCTTCCGATTCTCGCCCTCGTTTCGGCTGTCAGTCCACTGTTGCTCCTCGGCGTCGCGTGTCTCCTCGGGGCCTACGCAGCGCCGCGAGTTGGCCTCCAGTCGTACGTCATCGACCGGACGGGGAGTGGCAGCGAGATCTGGCACCACCTCCGGAACGAGGTCGGATTAGCCGTCGGTATCGGCATCATCGGGGGCGTCCTGATCGTCGTCCTCGACGCAGTGATGATGCCTTTCGTCGCCCAGGACCTGCCCCAGTCAGTAATCGGAGCAACGAGACCGACCGTGCTCGATGTCTTCGCGTACGTACCTGTTCGATTCCTCTACGGAGGACTCACCGAGGAACTCATGCTCCGGTTCGGGCTTATACGCTGAACAGGCGCAATACCATGGCGTTCACGCCGTGGATACGCGCCGTCACTTGGGAGAGAACCCACGTTCGACAGCACTCTGAGTTTCGGAATACCGACGTTTAAGTGACAGGCAACCCTATTAATAGATAGGAATCGGTCGGAACGGAGCGGATTCCGAACCGTCCTTCGGAGGTGGCCTGTCCACCCATCTAATGAGACAGTATCCGAAAGAGCGGACGGTGAACGTCACATCCTCGAAGGGTGTGCCTATGTGCCGACTGCTCAAAGCGAGTCAGACGATACCCCCGAGTCTGCTGACGCCTGCTGGCGTCCCGGTGGCAAAAACAACACTGAGACGCCGTACACGGTCGAGGATAGAGGTACCGGCGGTTTGGCACTGCCAGCAGTCCACCAGTCCGATATTGTGGGACTACCCGCGCCCGAAAGGTCTGGAAGTCCGGTGATTGGGCTGCGAACCTGAAACTCCCACCGCTCGGGATTCCTCCGCGTTTACGCGGAGGAGGATGTCAAGTCGATTCTCGTGTTCGTCGGGTGGCGCGTCACTGGCCGCCGGGCGGATGGTCCACAACCGGCCGTCGTCTGGGCTGCAATCGTCATCGCTGCCGTGCTGTTCGGCCTGGGTCACCTCCCCGCCCTCGCCCAGTCGGTCGAGCTCACTCCGGCACTGGTGGCGCGGACGGTCCTCCTGAACGCGGTCGCCGGCGTCCTCTTTGGCTGGCTCTACTGGCGACGGAGCCTCGAGGCGGCGATGGTGGCTCACGCTTCGTTTCACGTCCCTCTCGTCGTTCTCTCGCTTGTCCAGGTCGCGCTCCTCTGACGGCGCCAGTCACGACGACGGACCGAGACGAGGATGCTCGGTGAGAATTTATCACCTCTAATCGGGTAGAGGGCGGATCAATA
The DNA here is from genome assembly GCF_024464595.1 of Halobellus litoreus. Lineage (NCBI taxonomy): Archaea > Methanobacteriati > Methanobacteriota > Halobacteria > Halobacteriales > Haloferacaceae > Halobellus > Halobellus litoreus. The sequence goes on from NZ_JANHAW010000004.1 coordinate 87,163, forward strand.
GGCCCGCTCCTCCCACAGGTGCCTCAGGATGGCTGTGACCGATTCATCGACGACTCCGGATAGTGAGAACGGACACCAGGCCCAGGATATCCGCGCCAAGCGAGCTCGAGAGGACGACATGGATGTTGCACTGGTTCACCGGGGCGGCTGCTACGAAGTCGATTCGGCGTCGGGCAACACGTACGATGTTGATCTGCTGGACGAGACGTGTACGTGTCCCGACCACCTGAATACAGAAACTTCGACGCCCTGCAAGCACGTCCAGCGGGTCCAGCTTGAACTCGACGCTGGACGGATCCCCCGCCCCGACGGACGGCTGCCGGAGACGGCAGTATCGGAGCACTCTCCGGACGACGAGTCAGGTGTCCACCTCGTGGCAACACTCAGAGCCAGGATTCGGGAGCGAGAAGAGCGAATCGCCACGCTCCAAGCGGAGATTCAGGCACTCCAGTTCGTCTGTGATGTCGCCGACGTGGTCGGGGACGGCGAGGAGTTCGAGCTCAAGCAGATCTTGGCCGATGAGTACGGCCCAGTGAGCCAGCTGTGACGGCATCTCTATCTGGAATTCCGAAGTTAACCCATATGACCAATACATCTCCTCCTTGTGGGGTAACTTTGGCCGAGTACGCTGACACGGAGTGCCAGTGCTACTCGTCGAGGGCCTGTTCCAATCTCTCTCGGCGCTCGATGACGTTCTGCTCGCGGTAGGACTGGTGGGTGGTCTCAATCGACTCGTGACGGAGGAGCTCCTGGGCGAGTTCGGCGTCCCGTGCGTAGAGATCGCTGCCGAGTCCACGCCGGCCGCCGTGTGGCTTGAGATACTCGCCGTCGATATCGACGTCAGCAGCGTCACAGAGACGCTTCATCAGTGATCGCGCCCCGTTCTTCGAGAGCGCCGGCGGCGCGATCTCGTGTTCCCGGAGGATCTCCATCGACGTGGAGGCCGCCAGCGCCGCCTCGATGTCGTCCGCGCTCCACCCCTGGGCTTCGAGACCCTCCTCGGCTGCCTTCGCGAGCGAAGCATGGTGACGAGTTGGAAACACCGGCCAGTCCCCGGTCGCCGGGTCGAGCACCTTTCGGTACCGCTCGAGACTCTCGACGACGCGATCGGTGAGGGGGATCGGCTGGCGTTCCCGGGTCTTGCCGAAGACGGTGGCAATCCCCTTTTCGAGGTCGACATCGCTCCACTGGAGGCCGTTTCGATGGTCGTCGCGAGGGTCAGCGAACAGCTCCGCTCCACGGGCACCCGTGAGAGCGAGCATCGTCACGAGGGCTCGATCCCGGAACGCCCGCTCGCGGTCGTCCGCCGACTCGTCGAGTGCGTCGTGCGCCCGTTCGCCGACGAACTCCAGCAGCGACTCACGGGCCTCGGCCGACCAGAACTGTCTGTCGTGGTCCCCGTGGTGCTCCGGAAGCGCCTCCTTTACGCGGTTCGGTCGAGCCGAGTTCGACTCGATTCGCTCGTCGTCGACGCACCAGCCGAGGAACGCCCGGACGATGGTAAAGTACGGGCCGTTCGTATGAGCTGAGGCTGCCGAGAGGTCGTCTTCTTCATCGTGGACGCGCTCACGGAGGTGCTGTGCGTATCGACGGCAGTCGATGACTTCCAGCTCCTCGAGGCTCGTGACTCCGCGCTGGTCCTGCAGATAGTTCTTGAACGCATCGAGGACGAGTCTGTTATTCGATCGGTAGTTGCCGGAGTCGAGGCTGGCCAGGCGCGCCCCGATAGCGGCTTCGAGGTCGGTCTCGGCGGTCGAACCCCCGGGTTCGGCGGCTGTCATCGGGTTGGAGTGGCAGACGGCGGGCACCCACTTCAAAGTAGTGTGTCTTTTAAGTCAAAGACATAGTAAACTCCATTCACTGCTAATCACCTGATTCCACGGGATAGATGGGCTGTATCGTCAATATCTCCAGTTATAAACTATATATCGCTATACAGATTATCTGGCGATGGAAGTTGAGACTACAGTGGGTTTAGCGAGGCTGTGATGCGTGATGTCGGGCGGTTTTTCGAGGCGAAGCTGCTTTGAATCTCCTCTCGATGGTCTTCTCGTGTCGTACTACCAACTGGACTTGTGAATTTCCAAGATTCCCGACAGCGTTGCCACTCAGGAATCCGTACTGGCCCGAACAGAGGACCGCCCTATCCAATTCCGGTCGCCTTCTTCAACAGCGTCAGCGTATTGTCGGCCGTCACAATGGGTGAGTGTTCGTACTCGTCGGTTAATTCAACCTGCACGAGCAGATCGACCGCTCGCCAGATAGAGTACAGCAGACACGCGAATGCGAAGTAGAAGAATCGGAGCCCGAAATTCTTCGACGTCGTCGCCGCCATGAACCGCCTTATCGACCTGTAGCCGCTCTCGATTTCCCAGCGATAGCCATACTCCGTGAGGTGCCCACTCCCGCAATTCGTCATGAACACCGAGTACTGCCGGTGATCGTCATGCTCGGAGTCCTCTTTCCGACGGTAGATTAGCGTCGTCTCGTGCCACTCATTCTTCCCGAGATGTAGTTTGCGGTCAGTCTCGTACCGATTCTGGTCCCGCTGGAGCAATCGCTTCGCCTGGGCTTTCTCGCTGGTCTGCATCCGCTTGGGCACGACATACGACAAGCCACGCTGGCTGAGCATCTCTAGGACGTGCTGACTGTCGAACTCCCGATCCATCAGCACGTTATCGACGTGTACCATCTCCTCAGCAGAATCCAAGGGGTCCTTGACGATTTCTAGGCGGGACTCTCCCTTCTGAACTGGCCGCACGTCCAGTACAATCGGAACTGCATTACCAACTAACTGGATGGTAGCCCACTGGTAGGCGTACTCGTCGGTCTTCTCTTTCGTGCCAATGATCTCGTCTTCATAGCCCGTTCTATCACCGGTGAACGGGTCAGCTTCGGTGATGTCAATAGCGACGATGCCAGCTCGAAAGAATTGCTCCGTCTCCGCGACTTCGCTCAGGAGCCTGTTGACGGCCTGTCGGTACATCTTGCGGATCCCTGATACTGAAAAATCACGGATATGCTCTCGGTGGGCGTGGCCCAACGGCGTCCGATCCCGAGTCGATTCGTAGACGAAACTGCGAGCCCCTTCATTAGCAGCAAATCTCTCGCGAAGCCCCAGATACGTCTGTAAGTCCCAGTAGGCGTTCTCGTGGATTTCACAGCCGTCCCCACGATCCAGCGAAAGTGCCGGGAAGACGACGCGTCTGACATGCTCCGTGATCGTTTCCGCTTCGTTGAGGACAGCTTGATCCTCTAGCTCTAATTCGTCCTCTTCCGCATCGTGAGACGGAAGACGCCGCTCTGGTTCGCGTGGAACAGCGACATCCGCGTTCTGAGCTTTGACAAGGATAGTGCGCGCGGCTGTCTCGACTGTACTGCGAAACCCGTCAGGAAACCGTTTGTGCCAACTACGCCACAGCGTCGATTGGTCCGGCACTGTCTCCAGATCCAGTTGGTCGCAGAGTGCTGGACGGCACTCGAGATACTCGATCAGTGCGGTTTCGTGGGCCCATCCGTGGAGCTCTTTCAGCAAGAATACGCGAAAGAGCGTGTCCATCTCGTAGTGAGTCGACCCCGCGTAGCGGTCGTGCGTACCGAATTCGAAATACGCCAGCGGAAGTGCACAAACGAAGTTCTCGATCGACTCATAGCGGTCGTGTCTGAACTAGGTCTGCGAGACGATTCTGATATCTGATTCCAGCCCGTCGAGCGAGCTTCGCTCGTACAGCGGCGTCGAATCGTATACAGGCCACTGAGTGTATGATTGCCGGGCAATTCTCCGAAAGACTGCTCGCCGAGAATCACGAGTCTGAGACACTACGAAACACTGGACAGGACTCGCTCAAGAACTCATCTGACTGGTCAGTACAGAGAACTTACGTACCGTTCGGTTTGCTGGATTACTCGATACAAGAACGCCGTGAAAGATATAGAGTGAGGTAAATGCGCTCTACCGGTACGCGGCTGAACTCTTCGACACGTTGCCCGCTACTCAAATTCGAGTTGCTTCCACTCCATCCCGGTCGGGGCCTCGGGTGGTTCGAGGGGACTAGAGATCAGGTCCGCTCTAATCGTTGGCTTGTTGTACGCCCGCGGCGCGACATCATTTGGTCCATCAGGGTAGAACAGTGATGCGAGCAATTGGATATGCCCGCGTCCGACACAGAGCTCGCACTGCCCGCCGCCGTACATACTGATATCCTGCTCTGCACAGTACTCGATAGTCTCGAGAAGCGACCGGACGGTGCCGAATCGCGACGGGGCGATGGAACACCAGTCCGGGTCGAACGGCGCGTCACGGATGTCGGCTGTGCTGCGGACAGACGCACCCAACGAGAGACGATCCGAATTCGCCGCGAGCAGGTCGTGTACATCGTCGGAGACGACAGGATCTGCTACGATGGCATCGGGGAGTGTCTCGAAAACCCGGCGATAGAACTCGGGATTCGGTGCTTGACTGTCGCCGTCTCCGCCGGACTGGCCGTTCAAATCGATTACGCGGACTGCGTCGGTCTCCGCGAGTCTCGCGAAGGTGTCCGCGGTCCATTCATCCGTCGGCTCAAGCGCGAACTCGCATGTGGGGTTGACTGCGAGTATCCCTTCGACTCGAGTCGTATCCCCATCCGGGACTGGAGTACTGACAACGAATCGAACCGGTGAGCGCTCCCGACCGAAGCGTGACGCCAGTGTCGTGTCGTTTTGTTTGAGGGCCAGGTCGAGTGCGGCACTTTCGAGTGCCCAGCGTCGATACGCCCGCGAGGCCTCGCGCTCGGGTGACTTCGTCGGAAAGAAGTCGACGGCTTCGAGCGATTGTGAGAACTCATCGAACGTATATTCGCCTGCAAAATCGAACGGTAGTGTATCTGGCAACGCTTCGTGGTCGACAGCCTCGTGAGTGATGTCTTCGCCAGCGCCGAATTCATCTTCCGCCAGCAGGACGAACGTTGAAGTGACGCGAGTCGTTTCGCCCACCATCTCTCGACGACGACTGGTCCGGTCCGAACCCGATATTGTCAACGGGAGGTCCGCAATGCAATCGTACAGCGTCATATTTCAGTCCAGTGGGTACACACAGGGGTCGGATCAGCTCCCATACTATTATGGTTGGATACCCTCCCGGATGAACGTGACGAGTGGCCGTGGTAGGCCTGCTGTTCCATGTATCAGACCCTCGTGTCGGTAGTCGTCTCGGATTCAGTCCGGAGAGCCCAACGCAAGCGGAACGCCTGTGCCAGTTCATAGAGCCACAGGATGACAAGAGCGGTGTATCCGGGACCGAAGAAATACGCCGACCACGACTGATCGGTCGCGTAAAGTTAGAGGATGAGGCGTTCGACATCAGAGTGCTTATGGCCGAAATCGAACGCCTCAACCAAGATATCGCATAGATCGACTTGTCGTTTGTGGAGCGAGATCGAACGCCGCGCTGGGCGATTGAAGAAGGAATTCGCTGCCACTTGACGGGTATGTAACTTCGAGAAGTGAGTAAATTTCTTGAATAATATGGGATCAAACGGAGTCACGTCGCTATTCACAACTGGGTTCATAAAGCTGGTCTACAGCCGATCTCGACTGTCTCCGAGGATCAACTCGCGGTTGACGAAAAGATGATCCGCGTTCACGGTCAGAAGTTCTGGCTGTACGGCGCGGTTGATCCATGTTCGAACGAAATCCTTCACGTGAGCCTCTATCCGACCGCAAATAAACAGACGACGCGATGGTTTCTGACCGAGCTACACCGGCGCTATCAGCTCGATAACGTTGAATTTCTCGTCGATGACGCAGACTATCTTGGATCTGTTCTCGCTGAAGATGGCTATCGATTTCAAGTCATTCAGCATGGAAATCGAAATGCTATCGAACGTGTCTTTTAGGAAATAGAACGACGAACATCCTCGTTCGCAAATAGTTTCAGCAATGTCGCGTTAGAGACAGCTCAAGACTGGCTCGAAGCCGTCGCCGTCTACCACAATTCACGCCAAACTTAACACGACCGCAAATGCGTCGTACAACGTTCTTTCTCGCGGTCTTCAGGAGCTAGGTCTGGGACAGGCCGAAGTCACGCCCGTGGAGACTGCGACCGCTGTGGAAACCGACGGAGCGGGGTCTTCGTCGGTTCCTGCAGGTCGCGTCATCGAAACGGGAACCTCGGGGCTTGACCCCGAGGCGGTTCACGTGTTCAGTCCGCTGCTGCTGGGGTGTTTCCGGTCGGCTCGGAAGGCGTGTTCAGATAGAGGTAAATCAATACGAGAATCAAGACGACTTGAACCGCCTTGTCGACGTAGTCGATTATTCCGTACTCCGACTTGGCCACGATCCAGAGCGGGATCTGGACGGCCGTATATGGAATCCCGATCAGGTAGAGCAGTCGACGCCGATAGTCGAAGAAGAATAGCACAAGTGCGCCAGCATAGCCAACACCTGCGAGTGCAACAGGAATCCGCCCCTCGACGATACCAGCATACACGTGGATGACACCAGTGATGACGACCAACGCAACTGCCAGCCACTGGAGCTGGGTGAGTGACCCTATCCGACCCGACGAAGTATTTTGCGTAGACATCACAATACTACATTGTCTCGTATGAGTGATAAGCACTATTATTGCCTGTCATCTAACTCAGACAATCATACGACGGCTACTAAGCCGTGGTACTGATCTCTCAGTAATACTGCCTATACTACGTTTTTGTCCGGTATAGAACTGTATTCACATAACTGATCCACTCGGTCACTACTAGCTAGGTATTGAGATGACCGATCTCAACTCTTGGACATCGATATCGTCGTCGGCACCCACGGGCGCACGGGATTCGACCGGTACGTCCTCGGCAGCGTCACTGAGTATCTCGTTCGGACGTCACCGATTCCAGTCTTGACGGTTCGAGCGCCTGAATCAGACGACGAAGAGATCCAGTGAGAACATGATTGTCTTCGGAAACCGTTTGTGTTCACTCGCCGTGTGTTTCCCGTACTCGCGATATGTGGATGCTTAGAGGTGTGCAAGTTTCAAATAGAACCGGACTGCGTGCAGCATCCCTAATTGGGATCTTTCAATAGTATGACTCGCTCAAATGCGGACACGACCCCATCGGAACCTTGGCATGCGACACCGGTAGATGAGACCTTCTCGACGCTGGCGACCGGCGAAGAGGGGCTTTCGTCCGAGGAGGCAGATCGCAGGCTGTCGGAGTACGGAACAAACGATATTCAGGAAGCCGAACGGGCGTCGGTTCTGGATCTCTTCCTCTCCCAGTTCCGTAATCCGCTCATCTATCTCCTCGTCGTAGCGGCACTTTTGTCACTTGGTACCGGATTCATCCCCGGTGGAGAGCCGAGTTACACTGAGGCGGTGTTCATCGTACTCATCATCGCTGCCAACGGTGTGTTCGGATTCGTACAGGATTACCAGGCAACCCGGTCTATCGAAGCCCTTCGCGAACTCGCAACACCGGCGGCGACAGTCCTCCGTGACGGGGAAAAACAGTCGATCGACGCAGAACAGCTCGTCCCAGGGGATGTCATCTCTCTCGAACAGGGAGACGCGATTCCGGCCGACGCAAGAGTACTCGACGCCGAGGAGTTACGGACGAACGAGTCCCCACTCACCGGGGAGAGTACGCCCGTCGAGAAGGCAACCGGGACCATAGACGAGGACACGCCGCTGGCCGAGCGTCGCAACAGGGTCTACAAGAACACGACCGTGGTAAAAGGCCGAGGCCGAGCGGTCGTCGTCGAGACCGGTATGGAGACGGAGGTCGGTGGAATCGCCTCCCAGCTGGGCGAGGCTGACGACCGACAAACACCGTTCCAAGCCGAAGTCGAACATCTCGGCAAGCAGATCGGCGGACTCGTTGTTGTCCTAATCGCCTTGGTCGTTGCTGTCCAGTTTCTGTTCACGTTGGCGGAGCCGACCGCGATCCTCCTCGTTGGTATCACCCTCGCCGTTGCGGGCGTCCCGGAGGGACTTCCGGCGGTCGTAACGTTTACGCTGGCGCTGGGCGCACGGGAGATGGTCGATCGGAATGCGCTGATTAGACGACTCCCGGTCGTCGAAAGTCTCGGGTCGGTCGATGTTATCGTCACAGACAAAACGGGTACGGTGACGGAAAACGAGATGACGGTGACGCGGCTTTACACCTCGGAATCTGTCATTGATTTGTCCGAGTCGCCTTCGAAATCAGCGACCGATGATCAGCGGGTCGCTGCTAACGGCAATGAAGAGCGTAATCCGGAAGTTGCGCCACTGCTGCGATGTGGAACACTCTGCAATAACGTGGAATGGACGGATGATAACGAGTATCGTGGCGAGCCAACGGAGATCGCGCTCCGACGAATAGCGGACGAGGCGGATATCGATCCAACTGGAGAGCGAATCCGAGAGATCCCGTTCTCCTCAGAGCGAAAGCGGATGTCCGTCATCGTCGACAACGGAGAACCGATAGCCTACATGAAGGGGGCACCCGAAACTGTCTTGGAACGGTGTGACTCCGTCCTCGAAGATGGTGACATATCCGAACTCACCGAGGAAAAGCGACAGGAAATTCTCGACAAGACACAGTCGTTCGCGGCTGACGCGCTTCGGGTGCTGGGATTCGCGTCGAAGCCTGTTTCGGACCCATCGGCCGATGCGGATCAGATCGAGAACGGAATGGTATTTCTCGGGTTACAGGGGATGCTCGATCCGCCCCGAGAGGAGGTCGAGGACGCAATCGCAGACTGTCGGTCGGCTGGTATTCGAACCGTATTAGCGACCGGAGATAATCTTACGACGGCTTGCGCCGTCGGCGAGCAAATCGGACTCGACCCCGACGGCGCCCTCACAGGTGGTGACATCACCGAACAATCCGACGACGAACTGGGGCGAACTATCGAAGACGTAGACGTATTCGCCCGGGTAGAGCCCGATCACAAAGTCCGCATTCTGAACGCGTTGCAGGACAACGGACACAACGTTGTGATGACTGGTGACGGTGTCAACGACGCGCCAGCGCTCACGCAGGCAGACGTTGGGGTGGCGATGGGACAGCGCGGCACTGACGTCGCCCGACAAGCATCTGATATGATTTTACAGGACGATAACTTCGCCACGATTCGTGACGCCATCCAGGAGGGTCGAGGCATCTTTGAAAACGTCCGCAAGTTCGTCAACTATCTCGTCTCGACCAACACCGGCGAGGTACTGGTGGTATTCCTCGGTGTGTTACTCGGGAGTCTGCTCTTCCCAACACAGTTCTCGGGGACGTCGCAAGCGTTGATTTTGACGCCGATCCTGATTCTCTGGATCAACCTCGTCGCAGATACGCTGCCCGCGCTCGCGTTGGGTGCGGACCCACACGCGGATGGACTCATGGATCGCCCCCCGCGACCCACTGACGAAGGGGTAATCAACACGCGCGTACTCGTGTCGATACTGACGATTGCGGTTCTGTTAGCAGTGACGGGGTTGGGGATCTTTTTTTATGCGCTCAACCGCACGGGATCGCTTCTCCGTGCTCAGTCGCTCCTGTTTACGTTCATCGTGGTCGTCGAGCTGATCCGCATCCAAGTGATTCGCTCGCGGTACGACCAGCCGCTTCGCTCGAATCTATGGCTTGTCGGTGCGATTGGCGTGTCACTCCTCGTCCAGCTCGCAGTGCTGTACACACCACTTAACGACTTCTTCCAGGTCGTTCCTCTCACCCTCGTCGAGTGGGGATGGATCGCCATCGGGTTCGTCGTGTTCCTCCTGTTCAACGTGGTCGTATCTCGATTGAATAATCGGGTCTTCAAATCTCGGACGCCATAATGACCACAGGAATCCGATAGCCGTGAACCATCTCACGGAACCGCTACTCTCCGCGTCCAACCGTGATGACGGGAACTGGTGCAGAGCGGACAGTTTTCTCAGCGACGCTCCCGAGGAGTATTCGATCACTTCCACGCCTCCCAGTCGTTCCCATCACGACGGCGTGGATATCGTTCGAGTCGATAGTGTCGAGTATTACCTCAATAGGAGATCCGTGTTCGACGTGCCGGACAGTGTTCGAAACGCCGCGTTTCTCCGCCTCGGACACGAGGTTGTCGACGGCATCGGTCGCAGCCTGTTCACCTTCCTGTCGTGAAATAGTTGAGCGAACGTTTGGCCCCAGTGAGGTATCATCTACGACAGATAGCACGTGAACAGTCGCATCGAGAGCCGCTGCAAGGGAGAGGCCATGCTCGGCAGCATGGACCGCACTAGGACTCCCGTCGGTCGGTAGGAGGATATTCTCGTACGGGAATATCAGTTGTTCGTCGGGCTGCATCCGTGTCGTCAGAACGGGGACCGTAGACAGACGGACGACCTTCTCCGTGACGCTTCCGAGAAGGTATCGTGAAACCCCCTCTCGACCATGGGTCGGCATCACGATCACGTCGTAATCGTATCGCTCAGCGTACTCGACGATTGTCGGTGCTGGATGCCCTTGGACGACGTCGGAATCGTAGTCGACACCGAGTGTGTCCAGTGTCTTCTCTGTGTCCTCGACGATGTCCTCACCCTCCTGAACAAGGGCATCAACGACCTGGGTTTCGACGACCGTGACACTATCGCGTGTCGTATCCGCGACGAACAGAACGTGGATCGTGGCGTCGGTCCAATGTGCGATCTCAGCAGCGTGATGCAATGCCTCCGCAGCCCCATCGCTTCCATCGAACGGGAGCAGAATGTCCTCGTACATATGCACTGTGAGTACCTACGTGCATCCCTCTCAAGTGGTTTGTCACCCACCAGCAGGGGCGGCTCACTCACCCGTCGAGTCCGGCTCCCGAACCCACATCACCGGAACTGGCGACGTTCGGACGATTTTTGCACTCACGCCACCCATCATATATCGACTGAAATCGGTCGTGCCGTGCGTGCCGAGGATCGCGAAGTCGATCTCGTGGGTGTCGATGTAGTTCCGGATTTCTCTCGACGGGACACCGAATTCGATTTCACTCGCGATGCGGTCGACGGTCGCCGCCTCTGCGGTCTCGATGGCGTCTGCAATGATCTCGTCCGCTCGGGTGGCGAGTTCCTCCTCTTTCACCAGAGAGCGAGCATCCGGACCGAGGCTTCCTGTCTCGACAACGTGGAGTAAATGAAGCGTGGCACCAGTTGCGTTTGCGAGGGCGATCCCTTCGGACAACGCGAGTTCCGAACCACGGCTGCCGTCCGTTGGAACCAGAAGCTCCTGGCACGGGTAGGTGAGTGGTTGGGTTCCGGGATTGACTGCGATTACGGGGACATCTGCGGTGTTGATTACGCGTTCTGTAACGCTTCCCAGGAGGAACCGCTGCAATCCACGCCGTCCGTGGGTCGGCATCACGATCAACTCGTTGCCTGACTGCGTACTGTACTCGACAATCGCCTCATAGGGGTCACCGTGGAGTACCTCCGAGACCACGTCGATACCGTGTTCTGTCGCGCGCTGTGCTGCTTCGTTCACAATCTCTGTTCCGTCCTGCTCCAGAGTGTCATCCACATCGTCTTGCATTCCGCTAAGGCTGTCGTGGCTGGTGTCTACGACATTGAGGACGTGGATCGTTGCCTCGTGTTCGGCGGCTATCTGGAGGGCGTACTGGAGGGCCGATTCTGCTGGCTCGCTCCCATCTGTGGGAAAGAGGATCTGGTCGTACATAGAACAGGTCTGAGGGAACGGATGGGTACTACTGGCCCTCGGTAGTGATATCCAACGCCCCTTCCTCTGCCGTCTGGGCCTCACGCCACCAGACGAGTTCGAACTCGATACTCTGTTTTGCCTCGGTATCTCCTTCAGACCAGTCCGACTCGCCTTCCAGTTTGAATGTCACCGGGTTCGTCGGGTCCAACTGAACCTGCTTTCCGCCGAGTTCGAGCGTCACAGCGCCGTCGCCGTCGAGTTGCTCGGCGAGTTCGCGGAGGTACGATGCAATTTCGGACCGCGTTTTCTCTGCTTCAGTTTCGAGTTCTCCCATACGTACGGGTACGCGGGAAGTCCCGATAAACGAAAGGGGACATTCTCTATCCGGAGGAATCGCTTACCGGTGCCAGATCAGAGATACGCTGCACAGGACCGGTTGATGAGACATTTCTGTTTTCTCCCAAGCAATAGTTCCAACGCGTATGCATTGAGAGCCCCAGTCTCAACTACTGCTGCATTGTGTCGCAGTTTGTCGAGCAGACACTCTAGCTGGGGCCATCGAAGGAAGGCAGTTCCATATGCATTGAGAACGCCGGTCTCAACTTCTGTCAAGCCTCGTTCTCCGCGAGATCATTCGTCGCCGAGTTCTGAAAGCCGAGTCTGGATTTCCTCGGCATCCGCCTCAGAGAGCGCCTCAACACCGAACTGGACGAGTAGCGGGTAGAAGTGGCGATTCTTCTTGAACTCGTCCTGGCCCGCCTTGCGGAGCTTCAGCTGGGACTCGAGGTAGGTATCCTCCATCTCGTCGAGGACATCGTCAGGAATGTAGATCGTTCGCCCGTTCCACTCGTCCTTGATATTTGTCTTCGTTTCGCTCGTTTTGTTCGTTTCCTTCGTTGAAGTCGGTTCGGTCGTTTCGGTCGGTGAACTGGTTTCCACCGTTTCACTCACCTCACTCGTTTCGCTGGAATCAGCCTCGTCGTCCTCCTCTTCGTAGTTGCCCTCGATGCCGGAAGCATCGCCCCAGCCGTCGGTCATACTTCCACCTCCTCAGGTGCGGTCTTCTCAAACGTTTCGTCGAACAGGTCGGCAATCTCGTTGAACAGGTCGCGTGCATCCTCGACGCGCTGGTTCTCCTTGCCGAAGCCGAAGACGGATACCCCCTCGCCGATCGACTGGGAGAGGTCGGTCCGCTTCGGAATCTCGAACACTGGGAGGGAGTACGCCGATTTAATCTCCTCGATGGTATTGCGGTGCTCGGAATTCTGCTCGACACGGTTACAGACAATCGCGAGCCGATTGATGTCTCCATACGCCGGTTCGAGGGAGCTCAGCTGCTTCGCGAAAATCTGGAGACTGTTGGCGTTGAGCTTCTCGGGAATGACGGGGATGACGACGTTACCGGTCGCGACCAGGGCGTTGTCGGTGAGGACGTTCAGGGATGGCGGCGTGTCGACGATGATGTAGTCGTAGTCCTTTTCGAGCTCGTCGAGAGTCATCTCCAACCGTTCGCGACTCTTCGGCGCCTCAAGCAGCGTCTGGATGTTCTTGTTGTTCGCGAGCTTCTCGCTGGCGGGAAGAATGTCGAATTCCTCGTGCTCGACGATGATGTCGTTCACCGACTCCATCTGATCGAAGTCGAGAACGTCGAACAGCGTTGTGCGGTCGGTGTCGTAGTACAGATCGTTGTAGCCCAGCGAGCAGGTGAGTCCTCCGTGATAGTCGATATCGACCAGGAGAACGTCGTGGCCTCGGGCGGCGAGTGCGCCGCCAGTATGAATGACGTCGGTTGTTTTCCCCGCGCCGCCTTTCTGATTCGCCACCGTGATTCGTGCGGTATTGGTGTCGGTCATTATCTTCGTTTCTCTCGTTATGTTCGTTTCGTTCGTTTTGGTAGTTTAGTTCGGTGCGTTCAGTGAGGGTGTTTCACTCGGTGAGAGGATTACTACGATGTTAAAACCAACTGTTCGTTCCACTCGTTGAAGAAGTTTCGTTCATTTTCATCATATTGTTCGTTTCTCTCGTTTTCTTCGTTTCGTTCACCAAGCACTCTGTTCCAGCATCGGTTCGGCTCGTTCCAGTAAATTCATTCATTACTCGAAATACTCTCGTTGCGTTCGTTTCGTTCGTTCTATTCGTTTCTCGAAGGGTGCCACCAAGAGCTTGTCCTGACCTATCGCAAGGTGGGTGAATTGGCGAAAACAGAGGCTTAATCCACCAAATCCACCATTGACCGTAGTTCAGATTCCATCTCCGTCATCTGATCCGACACCCAATGGAACCGCTCCTCTATCCCCTCGTCAGTAAACCGGAGTGAAGCTCGTACGTCACGATTCCGGTCATATTGGAGGAGTGCGAGAGCGTACGCGAGCATCTGCGGTCGATAGTGTTCCGCGAGCTCATCCGATGTCGTAGCTGAGAGGTCGTTGGTCTTGTAGTCGATAATGTGGAATGCATCCGGCGTGACGAGCAGCCGGTCGATATCACCGACAATCCGCGACTCATCGATTCGAGCGACAACAGAGTACTCGTCATAAACCTCCTGAAGTTGGGTATCGGACTCGATGTGATCAACAAATTCGACTGCATCAGCAGCGTGGTTGACAGCATCACGGAGGTCCGATTCTGTCGGCTCCTCACCAGCCATCTGACTCAAACGGCGGATCAGGGTGGGCCACTCGTCTCTCGGTGGACGAAGTTCGTTGATCCGGTGGACGACCGTCCCAAACGTCGTTGGACTCAGGCCGGCCGACTCCTCACGTTGAGAGTAACTGTGACCGTCTGGAGACGCATCCGCCACCGCATTCACGAGGGTCGTAGCCGCGATCCGTTTCGCCGGCGCTAGCGACGGCGGTGACGGAATCGATATCTCCAGCGCTGAATCAACAGCGTCGTCGGCGGTGTACCAGTCTACTGGGCGCGGCGGCCTGCGAACAGTATAGCTAGCCCCATCTATCTCGCCGCGGGCCTGTCCGTCACGAACCGCCTCGGCGACGAGTGCTCCGTCGAGGAGGGCTGGCTGTAACCAGTCGCGCCACCGGTCTGCGTCGTCGAAGGCTGCAGGCTCGCCGAGTTCGATTGTACCGGACTCGTCGATGTCGTGCGTGCCGCAGAGAAGGAGGTGATCCCGCGTTCGTGTACACGCTACGTAGAGGAGGCGTTTTGACTCCGCCCGCTCCTGTGGACGCGATCGTCGGTCAGCGTACTCGTGGACGGCCGTCTTCTCGATGGAGAACGCATCATCCGGATTCGGCCCACCAACCGCCGGCACCGGCGGCGCGTCATCAGTTCCGTCCACGAGTCGAACATAGCCATGGTCGTCGACGGAGCGACCGAAGTTGAGGTCACTCCCGAGATCGGGGACGGTGACAATCGGGAACTCGAGTCCCTTCGCAGAATGGATCGTCATAATCCGGACGCCCTCGACGTCACCCGGAATATCTGCCTCCCCCTCACGAGGGTCGATCTCGGCTTGGCGGTCGATCCGGTGGAGCAACCCGGCAGCTGTGTGAACACCGTTCTCGCTCCAGGTACGGACCTGGTCGCGGAACTTCTCGACGTTCGCGACGGCCTGTCGACCGCGTTCGTCAGCACTCACACTCGCCAGATACCCCGTGTCGTCGATCACCCGGGACAGCAGGCGGTTCCACGGGAGGACCTCATCTTCGGACGGCGTCGCACAGCCGCTGAGGATCCGCCACGTTGTGAGGAGGTCGAAAGCGTCCGCGAGCTGTGGATCGTCCGTCTCGGCGAGCGCGTCCCACACAGAATCTGCCTCTGCGACCGCCGGTGCGAGACGATCATCCGCGAATCCGAACAGCGGCGACCGAAGCACCCCGTAGAGGGAGACGTCGTCCTGTGGATCACCGAGTACTCGAAGCAGGTTCGTGAGCGCCTGGACCTCAGGCGTATCGTAGAACCCGACGCCACCGACGACAGTGTAGGGGATGTCGTACTCCTCGAGAGCGCGCTGATACCGATCCAGATGAGTTCGCCGGCGGAGGAGGATTGCCGTGTCGTCCGGCGTAGCGTCACGATGAGCACCTGTGTCGGGGTCTTGGACTTGCGGCGGATCGTCGAACAGGTGGGTCAGTCGAGCAGCGAGCGCTTGCGCTTCGGCCTCGATGGTGTGGTCGAGCGCGCCTTCGGCGACCGGATGGTCGTCGCCGAAGAGCTCCGCTGCCGTATCGGCGTCGTCGGGGACAGCGAGATACTCGACACTCCCGGTCAGTCCCTCGATGTCCTCGATACGGTCGCGTTGTGTGGTCAACTCCTGCGGTGGCGCTTCGTGGGGTTCGTGGCTGTCACCCTCCGACTGGAACAGGTACTCGAAGAGTTCGTTCAGGAACGACAGCGGCTCGTCCAGCGTCCGGAAGTTCCCGGAGAGTTCGAGCGCGGTCGGACTCTCGGCATCGCTGCCGGGAACGTCGTCAACCCCACGGGTCTCGTTGACGGTCTGGAGTTCTCTGCGCGCATCCCCGAACGTCGTCACGTCTGCACCACGGAATCCGTAGATACTCTGTTTCTCGTCGCCGACCAGGAAGACGTTCGACGCCGTCTGCTCGTCGACGCCCGTGAGGAGCTTGACTAACTCCCACTGGCGCGGGTCCGTGTCCTGGAACTCGTCGACCATCACGGCCGCAAACTGGTCTTGAAGCCGCTCCGTGACGGCATCGTTAGCTCGCAAGAACTCGAGCGTCGTCTCGATAACGTCGGGAAAGTCGAGTGTATCCCGACGGTCCTTCTCGTCGGTGTAGGTTGCGAGGACGTCGTCGAAGACCCGCATCAGAGCCAGCGCGTAGTGAGCGCTATTTTCTTCCAGTTCCCCCGGCGTCGTCTCGACCGCATCCGCGTGCGGTTCGACGGCATCGATGACCGTGTCGATGGCGTCTTTCAGGTCGTCATAGACGTCACCGTACTCACCCCAATCGTCCCGGTCACCGACGACGTACCCCGAACTGCTGTACAGGCCACCGTTCTTCTTCTCACAGGCCTCGTACAGCTCGAGGATTGCCCACTGACAGTCGCGGGAATCGCTTTCCTCAGGGTCGTCTGGGAGTGTCGTCGCGACCTCGGTGAAGGTCCGGTAGGCCCGAAGGCCGTCCTCGTCAGCGATAGCGCCCTCGCGGTCAACGCGACCTGCGACCGTGCGTAGATGCTCAAGGAGTCCGTCCGCATACAGCGTCTGTCGAGCGTCGGCAACATCGAGATCACAAACGACCTCCCAGCAGATATCGACGTAGTCGTCGACCTCGGCGTCACGCCACGCCTCGAGGACGGACTCGCTCTGTGGGCGTTCATCGAGTAATCCAGCGAGTACATCGACCAACTGGTCGCGACTCCAGAGCTGGGCAAGGAGCTCCACGTCGTCATCGTCCTGGTTGCGTTCGAGGAACTCCGTCACGACTTCGCGTTGGAGTGTCGCGGCGCCGTCTTCGTCGAGCACGTCGAAGCCGAGCGGAACCGGAGCCTCGACGGCCCGTTCTCGCAAGAGCCGCGTACAGAACGCGTGAATGGTGTGGACGTAGCCGTCTTCCAGATCGTCGAGGACGTTTCGCCAACGGTGGTAGGCCTCTGGTGAGTCGACAGCTTCGAGCCGATCGTACACTTCCTCCCGAACGCGCTCGGTCAGTTCGGCAGCAGCCTTTCGCGTGAAGGTGATCGTGACGATGTTCTCCGGTGTGAGTGACGGGTTCTCGGCCAGTATCGTCACGTACCGCTCGGTGAGAGTTGTCGTTTTCCCCGTCCCAGCGCCGGCAGTGATCGCGACGTTCCGGCCCTGGACGAGCGCATCCTCCTGTTCCTCCGTGAGCTGAATCTCCTCCGGTTCCTCAGTCATAGATTAAGGGAGGGAGAGGCAGCCGATCACCAGTCATATTGCTCTACCATTTTCTTGCTGGACCGTATTTCTTATTCATCATTAAGTCACACCTGGAAGTATGGAGGTCCGCCGAACCGTCCAAGTCAAGCTTGATGTGACCGACGAGCAGGCCGGCCTCCTGCACGAGACGATTGACGAGTTCCTGTGGGCAGCGAACTACGTCGTGGACGCAGTATGGGATGGGGAATGGGCTGAGACTCGCTCATCTGTCCTACACGAGCAAACGTACGACGACGTACGCGAACAGACGCGCCTTCACAGTAACCACGTCCAATCAGCCCGTGACTGTGCTATCGACGCGATGCAAAGTGTGGTTGGCAAGTGGTCCAAAGGTGAGTACGCCTCGTTGCCGACATTCACCTCACGATTTTGTGATTACAATCAGCGCAACGCCACGTTCCACAACGACCACGCTTCGTTGTCCACCGTCGACGGGCGCATCAAGGCCGACTATGTTCTCCCTGACGAGGACCGAGACACTCCTCACACAGAGTACTTACAAGACGACGAGTGGGAACAGACCGGCGCAACACTCCACTACCGGCGCGGTGACTTCTACCTCCACATCCGAACAAAGGCAGATGTGGAAACCCCCGAACCCGACGAGAACGGAACGGTTCTCGGTGTGGACCTCGGGGTCGAGAATATCGCCGTCACCTCGACTGGCGTCTTCTGGTCTGCTGACGAGCTGAACCATTGGCGACGGGAGTACGTTAAGCGTCAAAAATCTCTCCAGGAGTGTGGAACGAGGTGGGCCCACGAAAGCGTCCAAGCGGTCGGCCGAAAGAAGACGGGACGGTTCGAACAATTACTTCATCGCGTGGCAAACGAGCTACTCGAAGAAGCGATCTCGAACGGTTGTACGGTAATTGCGTTCGAGAATCTGACCGACATCAGAGATCGTATTCCAAAGGCCCGACGGTTTCACGAGTGGGCATTCCGTCAGTTGACCAGCTACGTCTCGTATAAAGCCGAGGAACACAGCCTGAGTGTTGAGCAGGTAAATCCGAAGAACACATCTCGACGGTGTTCATCGTGCGGCTTCACTGGCGAGGCAAACCGCCCATCGCAGGACACCTTTCGCTGTCAGTCCTGTGGATATGAGAACCACGCGGATTACAACGCAGCGAAGAACGTCGGTTACAGACTCCTTCGCAACCAAACCGGAGGCGAGGGAGGCGCACCCGTAGGTGTGCGCTTGAACAGCGGGATGTTGAACGCGAACGGCTTACAACCCGTACCAAATTCGGTTAGAGCAGGAGTCCACGCTGAAAGCCAAGTGAGCTAATCGTTGGCTGACCTACCGCTCATCACCGCCTCGATATCCTCGTTGTCGCGAACACGGAGTGGAACATACGCTGCGTCGTCCTCGTAAACCTCGTCAACAAACTCCCGCTTGCGGTGATGGCGGACATCGCACGCCCGACGGTAGTCACAGTATCGACAGTTCGCTCCGCTGGCCGACAGAAGCGTCGTGTGGAACCGTCCGTTGCCGATCGCCTCGTCGATCTGGCCCAACCACTCCGGAACGACATCGTTCAGGAACCGGCGGAGTTCGACCTCTGAATCGAACTTCGATTCGACGCCGCGTGGAACCTTGAGGTCGTTTGGCGGTCGAACCTGATAGTACGTCGCCGAGAGCGAGCCCTCCGCGAACAGGTCACCGTCGACGACCTCGGCGGCAGCGAGCAGATAGATGGGGAGCTGGAACTTCGTGCCGCCGGTCGTCTTCGTCATATACGGTGCTCGCCCAGTCTTGTAGTCGTAGAGCGTGAGCGTCGGTTGCTTGCCGTCTCGGCTCACGTCGACGCGGTCGATGTATCCCCGAATCGAGACAGTCGATCCGTCCGGTCGCTCAACTGTGAACGGCCCAGCATCCGAGTCGGGAAGCCCCCCGCCGAACGGAGCCTCGAACAGGTGTGGGCGTCCGGCGCCGTCCCGCGAGAGTTCGTTGTCGAGGAAGGTAGCGAACAACCCCTGTTCCGGTGCGTCGTGGGGTTTGCTCCCAGCCTCGTACGGAGCACTCTCGCCATCACCCAAGCCCGCGAACAGCTCCGCCTTCCACCGTTCGTAGAACAGGCCGTCGTACTCGAAGTCAGCATCCCGGAGTTCCTCGACGGCGATCTCGCGAAGGTGCGTCGCCAGGTCGTCCCGGTTAAAGTCCGTGAGATCGACACCATCCTCGGTCTCGTCCTGCAGATCCGCGAAAAATCGTTCGAGAACGTCGTGAACGTACGACCCGGTTTCGAGGGGCGTTGGGACGACCTCAACGTCGTCGGGATCCTCGATTCCGAGCACTTTCTCGGCGTAGAACTTGAACCCACACTCGACGTATCGCTCGATCCGACTCGCGCTGTAGGGTTTTCGTTCCGACGGAGGATAGACCTCAGCGACGGTCTCGGGTTCTAACACGCCGTCGTGTTCGGAGAGGCCAGCCGTTCCCCTGTTGTCCGCACAGTGGAGTCCCCGATCTGTGCGCTTGGTCTGCTCCGGGGAGAAATCACCTCGGTCGCCGGCGAGGCTTACTGCCGCACGCCGGTCGGACGTTGCAGCGACGTGGCGCTGGAGGTCTTCGCGAGAGCCCACGCGGTCGTCGACGCCGTCTTCGGGTTCGATGCCGGTCACGCGCTGGAGTTCGTCGAGGATCGGCGACCGGACGACGGCGGATTCGTCGTCGCCCGTCTCTGGTGTGGTGATCGTAAGTTCGTCAACATTCGCGAGCAGCGTCGCAAAGAGATAGCGCCCCCGGAGGCGCTCGTCGCCGGTGTCGAACCGCGGATGGGCGTCGGTCATCTCCTCGAAGAAGGCCGGGCGTTCCGGCGTCACGGGGAAGTGCTCGCTCGTCAGTCCCACGAGAAACACCTTCTCGAACGAGCGCATCCGGGCGTCGAGCAACCCCATCACTTCGACGTGACCGCCAGCAGCGCGCTGCGGAACCCGGATCGGAACACCATCGAACGCACGGGTGAACAGTGCCAACGGGGAGAGATCGCTATTGACCGCCGCCAGCGACTCGAACGAGGAGAGGACCTCGTCTACGAGGTCGTAGGCTCGCTGTTCGACGGCTTGCTCGGCGCCGCTGGCGTAGTCCTCCGTCGCCCCCTCCAAGTCGAACCGGTCGTCCAACAGTCGTCGGAGCGTCTTGGTTGCGCCCTCGACGTCACCCGTTCGGAGCGTCTCTAGCGTTGCCAGTAGGTTCTCGATCAATTCCGTCGCCTCGTCGTCGACGTCATCGAGCAGGGGTGACACAGAAACCGTGTCGCGCCGGCGAGCAGCTGCCGTGAGAGCGTTGGCTTGGTCGGTATCGACGACGTTGACCAATGGATTTGCTAACAGGGACGTGAGGTCCTCAGCACGGGGGTCGGGTTCGGCGAGGTTCAGGAGGTCGTGTACAACGCTCCCGGTGAACGTCCGGTTCAGCTGTGAGGCGGCGGTCGTGACGTGCGGGATGTCGAACGTATCGAACGTGTCCTCGACGTACCCCGAATAGGCCTCGGTCCCGGGGACGACGACAGCCAAGTCGTCGGGATCGCGACCATTGGCCAACTCAGTCCGGAGCTCGCGAGCGACGAAGCGAATCTCGCGCTCGGGCGTCGGGAGTTCCCGCCACTGGAGCGCGTCTGGAGCAGGGACGATGTCGGGATCCGGGCGGTAGAGCGACTCGGTGATCGTTCCAAAGGCCTGCCCTGACTCGTCGACGGGATCGAGTTTTTCTGTCTCAAAGTCAAGTGCTTCGTAGACCTCCAAGGCGTCCTCCGCAACGGCGTCGACTCCGCTCAGGCCATCCTGGTGGAGTGGCAGAAGTGCGATCATCGGAAGTTCGTCGACGAGGCGTTCGATGAGGCGGCGTTCGACGGGGCGGAACTCGTGATACCCGGAGAGGACGACGACATCCAGTTCCGGGGAGAGCGCCGATAGTGACTGGTCCGCCGTTGCGACGGCGTCGAACATCTCTCCTCGAGTACAGACCCACTCATCAACATAGTCAGCATTGAGGTCCTGATAGTGGCGGTACGCGTCGACAGTAGCTGCCGCGATACGGTCATCGAGGGCGGAGCCCTCGAACTCCGCCGCCAGAGCGTCGGCAGTCTCGACGCCGGCGTCATCGAAGAGTGAGAAACGGCTACTGAACGAATCCGCGAGAGCGGCCGAGGCGGGTTCGCCGGCGAGTGCGCCATCTGTTTGGGCTGTCGTTCTGTCGAGCGCGTACTCCGCCAGCCGGCGATTCAACTGCCCGGAGAGGGGTTGAACCGGGCCCTGGAGGTCCTCGTACCAGTCACGAACGACCGCATCGAGCGTCTCGGCACGAAGACGGAGAGGTTCGTGCGAAGCGGCCCAGCGGTCCTCGACCATACTCCGGCGAGCGTCGTTCCGCGTTATGTAGAGGATTGAACCAAGAAGGTCATCAGCCACCTTGTCCGCCCGTTCAAAGGCAGCTTGTTCCAAACGTGAATGTCTGGAACCAGTTAGAAGCGTATTATTCATCGAATACTACTCAACAAGAGGTCCGCCTCACTTCACTTTTGGCGAGAAAACCGAATTAGCGAGAAATACTCAGCAACACCAAATATGTCAACAGCCCGCTGAAATATATGCTGTTCCAATCGGGCATGGACGAATTTAGAACAGCTGTTCGCGAATCTCTGTGCAGTTCTCAAGTGTCCGGTTGTCAATCTGTTCGTTGACATCCTCGATGGACGCATCCTTAGATACAATTAAATCAAGGTACTCTAGGATGAGATCTGCATAGAGTTCGCGAGCACGGATGAGGAACGTGCTAGCAAGGAATTCCTCGTCCTCGACTGTAATCCACTCACCATCGCTCGGTTCGTCTGGGAGTGTTGTATCCTTATGTACGACCTTGTTACGGTAGTCATACAGTGTTCTGAAGAACTCTCCTATCCGCTTTGACGACCAATTGCGAGCGTTCTGCTCACCCAGAAGCACTGCCGTCCGAACACCGAGGCGATATCTATTCCCACCAGGGGAGCCACCTTTCAGCACGGTCGTTTCGCAGCCAACGACACAATCGACTAATTGATCCTCGAGGGACTCCCGGCTGAACATTCGCTCGAACCGGGCCAGCGGGTTCTGAAACTTGTCATAGCCAGGGGCGATTCGATGTCGATGATCCCTCCACAGCCGAGGAATCTCCAAGGCACGATCTTCAGCGATATGCGTTCCTGTCGTCGAACTCAGACACTCGAATTCGAGCTCGAAAGTGACCGGTGCCGCAATCCCGCGGTACGTTTCCCAGCCCGGAACCACGTTGTAGCCCTTCTCGTATCCAACAGTTCCTAACGGGCAGAGAAGCCGCAGACACCGACGAACGCTCGCTGCGAGATACTCGATCACCTCGGTCAGCTGCTGCCAGGGATAGACGTCGGCCGGTGTGACGTCGAAGTCGGGACGTTCCCAGGGGCTGATTTCGGTGTCATCGATTTCGCGAGCTATCTCTCGATAGGGTCGCCGGCGTCGGAGACCGATTTCTAGTGCTGCGTTCGGGCCGCCTGCATCTCGCAATTCGTCACCGAACGACTCCGGGAAGAGATGTTCGACGTCGAGGCCACTCACCTGTGTTAGTGAGAGAGTTCTGGGACTTGCGTCTCCAGCGAGATTGAACGAGCTTTACTTTCACTATGGATGGCTGATGTTCATATCCGAAGCGAAGGTATGCTAAAGTGGCTGATGAAGCGGACTAACACGTTCGCCGTGCGACCGCTTTCCGATACCGGTGAGCAACTGCTACGCGATCTGTTGGACGCTTCCGCCGCTCTCTGGAACGAAATTAACTACCAGCGCCTGATGCGGTACAACGACGAAGACGGGTTCAAGGGAGACGTGTGGGACGCCGATACAGGCCAACTCGAAGGCAAATACAAAGGCGTGCTCGGCGCGTCTACCGCCCAACAGGTCATACGGAAGAACAGTGAAGCGTGGCGCGGGTTCTTCCGCCTGAAAGAGCAGTATCACGACGGGTCGAACACGTCGATTACGGAACACCCGGAGCCGCCGGGGTTTCGCGGTAACGACGACGATGGGCGGCAACTCCAGACCGTCATTCGCAACACCTCATACACCGTCGACTGGGGCGAGCGCTCACGACTTGAAATATTGGTCGGGAGCGACTTGAAGGACCGATACGATTACACTGGACGTCTCCGACTCGAAATCGCTGGCGACCCGAACTGGCCCGACTACGAGAGTCAGGGACGGCTGGATCTGTGGTACGACGAGACTAATTGCACCTTCCGAGCTTCGCAGCCCGTGATTGTCTCTGACGATGCACGGGCGACTCCACTGGCCTCGGAGGAGGCCGCTTTGGATATTGGTGCAAACAACCTCGTCGCCTGTACCACAACGACCGGTGACCAATATCTGTACGAAGGTCGCGGACTATTCCAGCGGTTCCGCGAGACGACACGAGAAATCGCCCGACTACAGTCGAAGCTCGAAGACGGACAATACAGTAGCAAACGGATTCGGCGGCTGTACCGAAAGCGAACCCGTCGCCGCGACCATGCTCAAGAAGCGTTGTGTCGTGACCTGCTGAAACGACTCTACGAGGACGGCGTGAACACGGTGTATATCGGCGGTCTGACCGACGTACTGGAGACACACTGGTCGGTCGAAACCAACGCCAAGACCCACAACTTCTGGTCATTCAGAAAGTTCACCGAACGGCTGGCTTGTACCGCCGAAGAGTTCGGTATTTCTGTAGAAGTTCGGTCGGAGGCGTGGACGAGCCAGGAGTGCCCTCAGTGCGGTTCGACGGACCGAACAACCCGGCATCGCGACACGCTGACGTGTCCGTGTGGATTCGAGGGACACGCCGACCTCACGGCGTCAGAGACGTTCTTAGACCGGCACACAGAACAGGAAGTCAGGCCGATGGCACGGCCCGTGCGGTTCGAGTGGGACGACCATAACTGGTCGGGGATACCACACCCTCAGGAAAGTCCCAAAGAACAGCGCACAGACCCAAGTACCGTCCAGCGGGACGGAAATATTGCGTCTGGGGAATCCGTATAGCTGAGATTTCCACGGATGAAACCCTGTCGTCTATGACGGGGAGGATGTCATGTCAACTGCTGGCGTAACTATACCCGGTTCTGGGCGCTCTACCAGATGCTTGAGGACCTCGGCGCGACCATCGACATCCACCGGCAGTCGACGCCCCATGACGAACTCGTCGATCGCCTCCAGCAGCATGACGGCCCGCGAACCGTCGTCATCCTCGACGAGGTCGACCAGCTCGAAGACCCCAGCGTCATCTACGACCTCCACAGCCTCCCGCAGTTCGCGATCATCTGCATCGCGAACAAGGAAGAGGAGCTGTTCAGCCGCGTCGACGACCGCCTCGTGAGCCGGCTGCGCTCCAGCGAGCACGTCCGGATGGACAAGTACCACGACGAGCAGCTGTACGACATCCTGGGTGCTCGTGCGAAGTGGGGTCTCGACGAGGACGTCATCACCGACGACCAGCTCTATCGCATCGCCGACGCGGCCGCCGGCGACGCCCGCCTCGCGATCGGCATCCTCCGAACAGCGGCCAGCAAGGCCGACCGCGAGAACCACGAGCGGATCACCGACGACATTCTTCTGGATGCCGCCGAAGATGCTCGGGCCCAGATCAAGCAGAAGAGCCTCGACTCGCTCACGCCGCACCAGCGCGTCGTCTACGACATCGTGCGCGAGCACGGCCCGGTCGGGCCAAGTGAGATCCACGAGCACTACACTAAGGAGGTCGATGACTCCCGGACGAAACGGACCGTCCGGACGTACCTCTCCAAGATGAAGCAGTACAATCTCCTCAAGGCGGAGGGCACGAGTCGGGATCGAGAGTACTCACTCGTCGATTCGGCCGCTGCGTCGCCGATGCAGTGACCGTAGCGCCGTCGAGTAGGCATATCCCGCATCGATCCGGCCTGGACGGAAGTTCTATGTATTGGTATCTTTATAGAGATAACTAATGGCGAGATCGTCAAGTCGGACAGAAGGCTATTCAATAATGGCCGAATTAATGGATGCTACAGCTGCAAAGATTGTCTTGGCGGTTCAGCGTGGCGATTCTATTAATCGCATCGCGAGCAAGATCGACGTGTCGTACTCGTGGGTGTACGACTGGATTGAGCGGTTAGATGACGCAGATATTATCGCTAAAACCGATAGTGGAATTCAGGTCGTCGACCACGAGATGCGCCAGCAGTACGCCGAGATGATGGCTGCGTTGTACAGCCGCGACACCATCTCCCAAGAGGATGCGTACGTCATCCCACACTTCGCCGGGATGGAGTTTGCGTACACGGAAATTGACGCCGCGTACGTCTGGACGCACGGTGGCTACCAGATCGCGCGGAGCTACGACGACTATCCGGTGTTCATCGAAGTGCACGACCGTGACGTCGAACGTTGGATTGCGTTCTTCCAGCGGTTTGGCGTCGATGCGACGATCAACGAGCGCCCGGACGCCAGCGACGTCAACGGGAACATCCACTATGTGTTGTTCCCGAGGACCAACGGTATCGACGCCGAGTGGGTCGACGGTAACCCCGTCATCCCGTTGGACGACGCCATTGCTCAGATGATAGAGAATCGCCCAGCGTACGAGCCCGCCTTGGAGATCATCGCCGACGAGTACGACAGGGAGATCGATACGTCGCACCACAGCGCAATGGGCGCGGATTAACAGAGGCAATGGAATGAGTCTTCCCGAACGACAATCCGAACTAATCGACACACACCGCGCGGTACAGGACGCCGAACTGCCGTATGTTCTCGTTGGCGGCTGGGCAGTTTCCGCGTTTCAAACCCGGTTCACGACCGATATCGACACCGTGATCCCGGACACTGCACTCGACGACTACGATACTCTCCTTCGTGACTTCGGATACGAGAAACAGTTCGAGCAGGATGTCTCGAACGAGTACGACGGTCGAATGATCCAGTACGCGAAACCGGTCGGAGAGAACGAAGTCAAGTTCGAGGCACTCGTGGATGCGATGGGATGTCGACAGACGGACGCAGAGTGGTCGTACCGCTATCTTCACGAACACAGTACGATAGAAGCACTCGATGTCGCCGAAGGCCTCGACGGGCGAATCCCGGAACCGGCCCTGCTGTTCGCGATGAAACTCCACAGCGGCCGGAAGGCCGATACCCGTGACCTGGTCGTGATCAGCTTGCGTGCGGACTTCAACCGTATTGAGCGACACCTCCATCGTGGCGACCCCGAGAAGCTCAAGAGACAGATCGAAATGGTGCTGGATCAACTCCAACAGAAGGGGTTCGAAGACTCGTTCAAAGGTGTCTTCCGACAAGAAGATCTGCCAGCAGACGCGATTAACAACCTTGTTTCGTTCCTGTCCGAGCAGCGAGATCAACTGTAAGATATTAACCAACAGACGACACGGAGCACCAGTTTGTTGGTTAAGTAATCAGCGCCGGCTGAACCCGGTCTCTGGAAACGTTCTCGGAAACAGTCGGAACAGCCCCAGAAAGTCGATGACAGAGGATGGGGACAGTATCTGTCTCGTGTCTTCCCTGAAACGCGGAAGCTACACGCCGCGGCTTATCGGGAGTGTGGACCTCTAGTCGAGTATGGAAGAACACGCAACGTCGAACCGATTGGCGGTGGACCAGCCGACACGGGGCGCTGACCGCAATCGGTCCCTTGCTGACCAGGCCGCTCCGGCTACAGACGAGATGCTACTCCCTTCACTCGAGGACGGCATCACGCTGCTTGACGTCAAGGGAGGTCGCGGCGTCCCGATCCTGCAGTCGCTCGTGCTCGACCATCTCCTCCTGCACGACGGGCCCGCCTTCTGGGTCGACGCAAATGGCCACGCGACAACGACGACACTCGCCCAAATCGCGCCTAGTCAACGGTTGCTAAACCGAATCCACGTCGCACGCGGATTTACCGCCTACCAGCACTACGGCGCCATCTGTGATCTCCCGTCAGCGGTGAACAAGTCGATCCAGACGTCCACCGCCAACGCCCGGGCAGCCGGTCGAGGGGCGCCAGGTCGTGACGAGGACACGTCGCCCCACACGCCCGCCCTCATCGTCGCCCCGGCCATCGACGCCCAGTATCGCGCCGACGATACCCTCGGCGAGACCCACGCGAAAACCCTTCAGGCTCGAACTCTCGCCCGGTTGGCGACCTACGCCGATGGGTACGACATCCCGGTGCTCGTTACGCGAAACGAACGAAACGAACTCACCGAGTCAGTCGCGACGGTCGCCGACCACCACCTAGAGTGCGAGCAGACGCGGATGGGCCCACGCGTCGTCGGCGAGGACTTCGAGACGCTCGTCTATCCCGTCGACGACGGCGCGTACTACCAGACGACGTTCGCGTACTGGCGGCAGCTGCTCGCGGCACGCGCCACGCAGGTCGGCGTGGAACCGACAACGCCGACGCCGTCGACGCCGACTCCGGAGGGTGTCGGGACAGGCGTCACAGCTGACGGTGAGACGGTGGCGGCCACTGCGGACCCCTTGCTCGATGCGTGGACCGCGACCGGGACAGGAGGCCGATAGCGATGGGGCGCACAAACCCGACGTACCGGGATGCGCTCCGGGCCATCGAAGAGCGGTGGGCGGAGTTCCGCCGGGCACTGCGGCGTCGCGACCAGCCACGATTTGACCAGCTGTTCGAGTACGCCCGCGAGCACGCCGACGCGAGCGGGCTGTTGAACCACCAGAATCCGCTGCTACCGGCACTGCTCAGCATCGATCTCGAACAGGAGGCTCGCCTCGACGACCACGAGGAACGCCTTGAGGAGCTTGAGCAACGGCTTTCGGAAACCGTGGTCGAACAGCAGCAATCGTCCGCCGAAGGTAACACTGGAGGTGTGGAATGACGGAATTGACGACGATTGCATTCGATATTGAAACGACGGGATTTCAGGCCGATGATGAACTCACAGTAGTTGGGTTCGACTCGGCGGTCTCGTCGCGAGTGTTTCTCCATACCGGAACGGCACCACAAACAGGCCTCGCAGATCGGCTCAACGACGCCCTCCAGACACCGGTACAGCTCTCACTCCACGACAGCGAACAGGAACTCCTGAACGAACTGGCGACGTTTGTCACATCGACACTCACCCAACGTGATGCAAAGCTCGTTGCGTACAACGGTGAGCGGTGGAACGGAGGATTCGACCTCCCGTTCCTTCGCACACGGCTCTGTACGCACGGGCTCGAGTGGCTCTTTGGCACATTGCCATACGTCGACGTAATGGACGTCTTCGAAACACGGTTCAATACGAGTGAAGACACGCTGAGTGGCGTCTACGAGGAACTGATCGGCTCCGAATTGAACGATCTGGATCCATTTACCGACAGTAGCGAGGCAGTCACCGCATGGAAGGATGGCGCCTACGAGCCACTCATCACTCACAACGTCGCCGATATTCGACGGACTCGAGCGTTAATGGAGCTCGCAGAACGGTATTGCTCGAAGTCGGATTTCTCGATGAAATCGCTCGAACCGATCGTCTGAGGGCTGGTTGTATCCGTTCCGAAAACACGAGTCCCCCGCCAGTAGAACAAGGAGGACACGCCTATGGTCAAGGAGTGGGCTACGGCGGGTTCTCAGCGTCGTTGATCCCTTCGAACGTCTCGTGAGCGTGGGCGTACCGCCATCGTTGGAGAATCGCTTGCGTCACGAGGCCGGTCTCGGACACAGCAATACAGGATTCCTCGACGGGACGGCTGGGAGCGTCGGGTGGGGGATGGAAGTGTCGTCTCGGGGCGTCCGGTTTCGGGTGGCAATCGAACCGGAAATCCTGATTCCGATCGTCCGTGTAGTGGATCGCATAGTTTCCGGTTAGACTCCACCGGATGTCGATTCGAGCGGTTGACGCTGCACCGACTCCATCGGACAGTTCGACCGAGAGTGTCTGTGGATTCACCGGATCGTCTAGTGATGCTGTCTCGGCCAGCGGTTCCTGCTCCATGATCAGGTCGCGAATCTCACGCAACGCCCCGGCGTCAATCGGCCCAAATACCTCGGATTGCTCGACCGACTGAGACTGTTGAGAAGGAGTCTCGTCGCTGGTCATACGACGATGGATGGATCGCTATCGCCCTCATCGTCGGTATCTGTGCCAGTCAGGTGGCCAGTGTTGCTTGCTTCGCCGATTGCGAGTGTTGCTTGTGCGAGTGCGAGGTTGCGTCGCGTCGTTTGCCATTCCGTGAGGAGGGCACCGTAGTCGCTGTCGACGTCGTCGACGTCTCGTTCACGGGCGAATTCTTCGGGTGAATCGACACCATACTCCTCACGCCACTCCTGTATCTGTGCCTTCATATCAGCAATCCCGGACGCGATCTCTTCGGGGGACAGTTCCGCGAGCAGCGACTGTGCATGTTCGGTGACAATCGCCGTTTCCGATCGTCGGTAACACGTCGTCTGCCCATCTTGGGAGGTCGTCACTTCGCCAGCGCTTTCGAGCGTTCGCAGGTGCTTTCGCGCCGTTGTTGCCGAGACGCGGGCGCGGTCGGCGATCTCGCCGGCGGACGCAGGGTTGTAGGTAGTGCGAATGATTTCGTACACTCGTTCAAACGGCGTCGTCTCCTCAATCCATTCTTCTTCGACGACATCGTTTACGTCGCGGTGTTCGGTCCCTCCATCAGGGATCATTCGACCGGCCGGGACCATCTCCTCGGACATGATATGCCAAACAACGCTAGAAGAGTATAATAATCTGGGGGACAATATTTTGTTCTCTTGGCTGCCTACTGCCGTTCCCACAGCGTTTCGATTCGCTCTTCGACGTACTCGAGGACGAGCTGGCAGACGTCACGATGGTCTTGGGGCCACTGTGCGTCGTCTGCGTTGGTGCGACCGGCATCCGGCGGCGGATGGAAGTGATCTCGTTCGTTGTGACTGCTGGGGTGGCGGTCCCAGCGACACTTCCACACGCTCTCTTGACGCTCTTCTTGATAGTGAACGGTGAAGTCGTCGTTGCGATACCATCGAATCTCAAACCGAGCAGACGCATCGCCCGGGTAGTAATCACCGGCGAGTTCGATACGGAGATACAGCTTTCCCTCCTCGACGAGGTCCACTGCTTCGAACATCCGACGGCCAGCGAATCGAGACTGTATCCGCTCTAGCACCGCACGGTCCAGTGGCGCGGGACTCGCGCCGTCGTCTGCCGGTACCATTGTCAGCCGTGCGATGGCGCTGTCGAGCTAGTTGCCTTCTGGCGGGCGCGCTCGTGGAGTCGTCGTTCCTCAACCGCGGTTGCCCAGTCCCCGAGGTCCGCATACACGTCATCAACGTTCTCGGCGTCGTATTCGAGAACATCGACGTCACCGGGCGAGTCAGCGTCGTACTCATCGCGGTAGGCTTCGATTTGGTCGGTGAACTCCGAGACCCGGGCCTGTAGTTCTTCAACGGTGTGTTGGTTCGCCAGTTCGTTCATTCGCCGCCACTCGAAGTAGTCGTCGTTGCGCTCGTATCGAACTGGACGACCATCGTGATGGATGACGATGCCGAGGTCAGTGTAGAAGGACAGATGCGTTCGTGCGGACTCTTCGGAGCAGTCTGCACGCTCGGCAATCTCGGCGGCGGTCATCGGCTCCCGCGCATGGAGGACCGCGCCGTACACGCGCTGTTTCGTGTCTTCGCCGTCGAATGGCCGGTCGAATGGGGGTGGGCCGTCGCGACGAGCGTCGTTTGACATACTTCGACCAACGGGCTAAGAACACATATTTCTTGCTCTGCCCTAAATATATTTGTCCCGTCCATAATTTCGGATTGACTACCCTACTCGGGACGACGGCCGCGTCTATGAGTGGGGGCCATCACCAACGGCGTGGTCGCGACTGAAATGAAGACTATATTAATACTTTTAACGATAGCTCTATTTGTGAGGTGCGTGAAGGTCCGCCGCACCGTCCCGGTCAAACTCGACGTGACCGACGAACAGGCGGACCTGCTTCATGAGACGATTGATGAGTTCTTGTGGGCCGCCAACTACGTTGTGGATGCTGCGTGGGACGGCGAGTGGGCTGAAACCCGCTCGTCCGTTCTACACGAGCAGACCTACGATGAAGTCCGCGAACAGACGCAGCTCCACAGCAACCACGTTCAATCAGCTCGTGACCGTGCCGTTGACGCACTCAAGAGTGTTGTCACCAAGTGGTCGAACGGCGAATATGCCTCGTTACCGACGTTTACCGCTAGGTTCTGTGACTACAACCAGCGCAACGCGACTTTCCACGACGACCACGCCTCGCTCTCGACTGTCGATGGACGCGTGACCGTCGAGTACATCTTACCCGACGAGACCCGTGATACGCCCCACTCGGAGTACCTGCGTAGCGACGACTGGGAACAAACCGGCGCAACGCTCCACCATCGCCGTGGCGATTTCTATCTCCACGTCCGAACAAAGGCGGACGTGGATAACCCCGAACCAGCCGAGAACGGAACGGTTCTCGGCGTGGACCTCGGGGTCGAGAACATCGCTGTCACTTCAACAGGTGTATTCTGGTCCGCTGATGAATTGAACCACTGGAGACAGGAGTTCGTTGAGCGCCGGAAGTCGCTCCAAGAGTGTGGGACACGGTATGCCCACGAGAACGTTCAGTCTGTCGGACGTAAGGAAGAGGGGCGCTTCAAGCAGTATCTGCACAGTGTAGCAAACGAACTGCTTGAAGAGGCTACAGAGAACGGCTGTACGGTGATCGCGTTCGAGAACCTGACGGATATCCGTGACCGGATGCCGAACGCCCGGAAGTTCCACGAATGGGCGTTCCGGCGACTGTACGAGTACGTCTCATACAAAGCCGAGGAATGTGGCATCTATGTCGAGCAGGTGAATCCGAACAATACGAGTCGGCGGTGTTCATCGTGCGGGTTCACCCACGAGGACAACCGCCCGTCGCAGGACACCTTTTGCTGTCAGTCCTGTGGATACGAGAACCACGCGGACTACAACGCGGCCAAGAACATCGGCTATCGACTCCTTCGCAACCAAACCGGGGGCGAAGGAGGCGTACCCGTAGGCGTGCGCTTGAACACCGGGATGCTGAACGCGAACGGGATCAAACCCGTACCGGATTCGGTTAGAGCGGGAGTCCATGGTGAAGACCCACCACTATAGCGGGGTTAGCCTACCTGTACCCGGAACGTCTCACCGGACGTCATCCGGTGTGACTGCCACAGCGACCGCGACGACGTCCCCGGCCTCGGATACTCGATCTGCGACGACCAGGGCTACCTCGTCGACGTGCTACAGCCGATCATCGACGCTCGCGACGAGATCAAGGCGGCCATCCGTCACGAGAAGGAACGGGACGACCCCGACGAGGACCGGCTGGCGGAACTCGAGGGACGGTCGGGAGCGCTGAAGTGGATCCTCGTCGCCTGCTTCGGCTATCAAGGGTTCAGCAACGCGAAGTTCGGCCGCATCGAGTGCCACGAAGCAATCAACGCGTTCGCTCGCGAAATACTGCTGACGGCGAAACAGCGGCTGGAAGCCGGCGGCTGGCGCGTCGTCCACGGCATCGTCGACTCCATCTGGGTGACCCCGGACCCCGACGTCGACGACAAGGACCGCGAGGACCTCGGGACGCTCGCGACGGCAATCACGGAAGAGGTCGAGATCCGGCTCGAACACGAAGCCCACTACGACTGGGTGGCGTTCGTGCCGCAGCGCGAGAGCGACGCCGGCGCGCTGACGAAGTACTTCGGGAAGGTCGCCGGCGACGACGACTTCAAGATCAGAGGTATCGAAGCCCGACAACGTTCGACCCCGCCGTTCATCGAGGACGTCCAGCGGGACTGTCTCGAACGGCTCGACGCGACTCGATCTCCGGACGGCGTACTCGACTGTCTTCAGGATGCTATCAAGCGCCTCCACGCTGGAACGGTGCCGGTCGAGCAGCTCGTCGAACGGAATCGTGTCTCTAAGCCACTCGAAGGATATACGCAAAACACCCAGAACGTGGCGGCGCTGAAGCGGGCACGGGAGCAGGACCTCGCCATCCATCCGGGACAGGATATCGAGTACGTAG
This sequence comes from Halobellus litoreus, assembly GCF_024464595.1. Classification (NCBI taxonomy): domain Archaea; kingdom Methanobacteriati; phylum Methanobacteriota; class Halobacteria; order Halobacteriales; family Haloferacaceae; genus Halobellus; species Halobellus litoreus. The sequence continues at coordinate 120,706 of NZ_JANHAW010000004.1, forward strand.
TTGTCGACGACGAGAAAAATTCGCGAGAGCGGGTCGCGTTAGCCCACGAAGAAAGAGTCGTACGATGCGTCGTACTACGAGACGCAACTCGTCAGAGCTGTCGAGAGTGTCCTATCACCGCTGGGCTGGGATCGTAGCGAAATTCGGCGGACAATTGGTACGACTCGGAAGACGGAGCTGACCACCTTTACCGGGATCGATGATTAACCAACACTACTGGGAATTCGGAGCTATGTTGGTTAATATTGGATGTAACCACGTACTGCTGGAGCCCAGTCCAAGCCAAAGATGGTGAGGGAACGTCACTTAACTTGACTAATATCGGGATCAAGGTTCGATAGTCGGTTCCTAAATAGAAGTTAATTTGTGGTGCTGAAGGAGGAGGTGGAACATACACCTCTATCGATGTGTTTGAGACAGGTCACTGGTATCCGAGAAGCGAAATACATCGAGGATACAGACACCCCTCTATCGATGTGTTCCATAGGTCGACGTGAGGTGTTTGACCGAATACAAACGATGATGATAACGTCAAGTTAGAGTAGTCCTTCAGTAGCATCGCTCTATTTGCCGTAAAGTGACTTTATTTGGGTATCTAAGCTAACGAGAACTGAAACCCGGTTAGAAGGTGATGAACTCGACACATCGAACACATCGATAGAGGTGTGTGTGTGTTAGTGTGTTCTAGAAAGCTAGAAAGAAAGAAACAGATTCTTTTCTCAAGGGAAATCTGGGGGTTTAATCGGCTTGTGGGTGTAATTGGGGCGAAGAAGGGCTACCGACGATGGTTTGATCTAGAGATACTCTCCAATAGCCCCTCCCCCTTCGATCCGTTGAACACATCGATAGAGGGGTGTGTCTCTGGATCCACCGACTGAGTTAACACTTCGTCGGACGTCATGGATACAACTCATAACTGAGGATCGAATTTTTGAATTCGTGTAGATACCACCACCGGGCCGCTTTGAGAACCACTATGGGATTCGTCGGCGGCTGCTCACCGGCGAGTCCACGGGTGATGGACTCGATTTCGTCGGGGACGTCGGCGGAATCGACCTCTGCTGATTGCGTGTTGTCGATATCGACCGGGATCTCGTCGCTCGAGACGTTGTCTGGACTCTGTTGTTGACTCATTGAAAGTCACCTCTGAGAGCCTTCGAAGGAGCCCTCGCCCACGAGGAGATCAAGACCTACGACGCCTCGTACTACGAGACGCAACTGGTCAGAGCGATCGAGAGCGTGCTTTCTCCTCTTGGCTGGAATCGGCATAATATTCGACGGGAGCTCAATGAAACACGTGTAGTCAGTATCACGGACTGGATCTGACGAACTCCCTCCCCCCTTTTTCGAGTTGTAAGTCACGGAGTATTGGTCACTTCAGATGCTATGTAGAGAGAATAGAGTTCGCAAAAAAGGACGCAGAGACGATGAGACGTGATAATTCTCGGGATTGGGACTAGGTACGACATTTGGATATTCTCCATACCCACAGATTACGATCTTCTAGCTGAGCTAGAATATCTACTTCTTTTATCTCTATTACGGATGTGGTAAGCTAACGTACAACATAAACTTTCGCATTTCTAGTTGCAAGTTGCAGAAATGGATCTTTGGGTCTTCTATCGCGTGTATCCGCCATAATCGGCTGTTTTGCAGTTCCTCTTCCTGTTCACCCCCTCCCCGGCGTCACGAGTTTACAACTCGAAAAAGGGGGGAGAGGGTAAGATGGTCAAGTTTACCAAACGAGCTTCATCAGCCACCGTGTCTATTTGTCGGTATTACTCTCATTCGTGAACTGCTCATACGAGCGTCGCCCTTTCGCGACGATTCTGGTGCTTACAACTCGAAAACGGGGGGTCTGGGATACACCATTTCACCTTAAGCATCATTCGCACAATTCAGACGGTACAGATTTACACCTATATTCAGAGCGACTCACCGTTACTTACAACTCGAAAATGGGGAGGGTGGGCGAATCGGACTCGGTGTGATACCGCCCCTCGAAGTCTTACAACTCGAAAACGGGGGGTCTGGGTCATCGAGGAGTTTCGATGATAGAGATTCTTGGCGACCCCTTACAACTCGACAACGGTGGGTAATAGATTCCGAAGACGGTATTTGACTCTTTTCGAGAATACAGGGCTGTGGTCGGTGGATTGCCTGTTTTCACTAGGTTACAACTCCACAAAGGTCCATATTTTTATACCCGGAGTTCGAGGGGGTTCATAATGGGACGAGAGGGACGTAGAGCAGGATCGAATCATCCAGAAGATGAGGAGGATCGCGAATCCTCTTCTGCTGATCCTGAAAACCCTGAGTCGACGGGTGGTGATGGTGATTCGCCCGATACGTCACAAACGACGTTCGAGAAGGGCTCGGATCCGGTTGATTCGTCTCAACAAGCAACCAACGGCGACGGTGGCGGCATCTCAATTCGTGATCGACTCCAAACCGAGTCGTCCGGGGGCGTTTTCGCGAACAAAGACCTCGTTCGATCAGATACTATCATCGACGAGGATCGTATCGTCGGTCGTGATGACCAACTGGGCCGTGTCGTCGACAATCTGAAACCGGTACTCCAGAATGAAGGCATCCCGGATATGCTTCTGAGTGGTCCCTCTGGAACTGGGAAGTCGCTCATCATTCATGCAGTCTGCAAACAGATCGTCGAACTGTGTGAATCTCAAGGCAAGACGTTCGGGGTCATTTCAATCAACTGCGAGGGGCCGAAGACTGCTGATCGGGCGGTCTATCGGTTAGTTAAAGCTGCTGCCGACGACCTCGGCGTCGATCCTGGAGTTCCCCAAACCGGAGTTTCAACGGATCAGAAGCTGGAGCGACTGTACGAACTGATGCGCGAGTACTACGACGGTGTGATCTTCATTCTCGATGAAATCGATATGCTTGAAGGACCGTATCAGGAAGCAGAGTATAATTCTCTCATCTACCAGCTTTCACGGGCGCGAAAACTCGCCGATTTTGATGGTCCGATTTCACTCACGACTATCACGAACTACGCCGATTTTATGAAGGACCTCAACAGCCGCGCACAGAGTTCTTACAATCCTGACGATATCTTCTTCGACGATTACGATGCGAATCAACTCCGTAGTATTCTCCGCAACCGACGGGACGCCTTCAAACCAGAATCGCTTGCGGATGATGTTGTTCCGCTTGTTGCTGCGTTCGGATCCCAAACCCATGGGGATGCGCGGAAAGCGATTGATCTCCTCAGATGGGCTGGTGAATTAGCCGAGCGGCGTGGAGCCGACACAGTTACCGAGGCTGATGTCCGTGATGCTCAGGAGAAATACACCGAAAACCGCAAGCTCCGCCATATTAGCGGCATTTCGACTCAAAAGAAACTCTCCATCTACGCCGTGGCGGCGACGGCCAACTACGCAAGAGAACATCCTGAGTGGATCCCTGCTGGACCTGCGTTCAAGACGTACCAATTCATTGCTGATACGATGGACGCAGACCAGTACAGTCGCGAGACGTTCGTGAATCACGTCACAGAGCAGAGTACGTACGGTGTGTTGGACTTCGAGCGTCGAGGCAAGGGGCGAGGCAGAGGAGTGCATATGTATTTCTCCCTCTCCGAGGATCCGGAAACGATTATGGAGACTATACGTGAGGATTCCCGGTTCGAAGATCTAGCTCACGAAGAGGCGACTATCAGCGCGGTTGTCCGCGAACGGTTGAAGCAGTTCCGTAGCAAGAACTAATCTCGCTCAGATCCGCCCCGCGCTTACTACTCGAAAACGGGGGGTGTTCGCGGCTCGGGTGGTACGTTACAGCTCGAAAACGGGGGGTATCACCGTCGGAATTTCTCGTTACTACTCGAAAACGGGGGGTGGGTGACCTTAGAGATCCGACGTTCTATTGTATGTGATGTGCCATCTCCACGCCCTCTCCCATTTACAACTCGAAAACGGGGGGTGTCCTCCCATTCGAGTTCATTCGTCTGGATTGACTGGGCCTTTGTATTTGGAGGTCACCTTGTCGCCTTCTCTCCATTGCCAGTAGTAGTAGCGGTTGTCGTTGATCTCCTTGATCGTGATCGTCGCTTTGGCAGGGACATCGTCCGGGAGGTCGTCTGGTCGCTCATCCACCTCGTCTTGGTCTGCCTCCTCTTCGAGACGGGCCTCACGTTCCTTGTGCTCGGCTAGCGCTTCGGCGTACGTTGAAACGTCTCGGAGTCGGTTCGGAGTCGACTCGTTGAGGACGTTGACGATTTCCGTCGGAAAGCTCGACGGTGGGGCCGGTGGTTCGTAGGACATCGGCTCTCTCCGTATTAACCAATACAATCCGCAAATGCAAAGCTCTGTTGGTTAAGTTGAGAGGGTCGCCCTCCAATCCTACTGTCTGTAACATTTGTCGAAACTTATTTATAAATTAGTTTCGTACTGTGTTACATCATACTCCGGCGCATCGAACTCGAGGTCCTCGCCATCGTCGAACGCGGCGACACGATCTCCGAGCTCGCGACAAAGCTTGACCACAGCGAGAGCTACCTCTCACGTGCTGTCGGCGACCTCGTCGAGAAGGGTCTCGTCTACACGGAACGCGACGGCCGCCGAAAGCGGATTATTCCCTCGGACGCCCGGGCAGTCGAAGCCTACCAGGACCTCGTCCGCCAGCACTCCCATATCGAATTCCCCGAGCTGTTGACCGGGAAGACTCTCGAGGTACTCTACTATCTCGACAAGCCACGAACCGTCGCCGACATCGCCGACCGGACCGACAACTACCGCAACACCGTCAACCGCATCCTCAAGCGGTTTCGCGACCGCGGGCTCATCGGGTCGGACGAGGGCCGCTATGACTTCAACGCCGACTTCGACCGCCTCCACGAGTTCGCTCGTGAACTTGCACACCATCTACACCGCCAACGCCTGGAATCCGTCGCCCCGAAGGGAACGATTCTCTGGGGGGACTACGACGAATTTCTCGCGCAGACCGAGACGGAAATCGACGTGGAGGGGTTCCACGAAACCGGCCTCGCTCGGTTTGCCGTGTTCGACCTTCAGTTTCTGCTTACCAGCCACCGCTACTACCTCTTCTCCGAGGAACTCGACGCAGTCTCGCCGGCGGAGCTGTGCTGTCACACGCTGCTCATCGACGACGGCAGCCGCCACCGCTCGTACTGTCTCCTCCTGCTCAGCCACGTCGACGTCGACGAGGACGACCTCCGAGAGCAGGCGGCGACGTATGGCCTCGAAGACGAAATCGACGCTCTGCTCCGCTATCTCGAGACGCACGGCGAGGTCGACGACGACCGGCTTCCTAAGTGGTCCGAGTTCCAGAAGCTGGCGGCTGACTACGAAATCGAACAGTAATCGAGTGCTGACACGGAGCCGATTCTGCAGGAGTTACGCGCCGTCCGGGCGGGGGGCGTTCTCGTACTTGACCATCTTCTCGGGCTTGTCAGCGATAGTGTCGTAGATTTGCTGGAGCGTCTCCTCCGCGGCGAGCAGGTTGTGCTTCTCCAGGAATTCGCGGCCGTCTTCGGTGAGCCCGTAGAACTTCCAGGGGTAGCTCTGCCGGCGCTGATCGTCATCGAGGGCGACCTCTTTGACGATACCTGCGTCGATCAGCTTCTGAATGTGTTTGTAGACAGTAGCGTCGCTCACGCTGGGGTTGAGTTCCTCGAGTTCGTACATCGAGGGGAGTTGCTCGGGATGCTGGAGGAAATTGTTGATCAGCGCGAACCGCGTCTGTTGGGTAACAAAGTGGACGAGTTCGCGGGATGTCGTGTCGTCGCCGACACTCGAACCAGCGTTCATAACGATGTGTTCAACCGGGCGTAGTAAAGTAGTTTACTCGAGAGTAAACTACCACATCGACTCACTCTGATGGGTGTGTAGCCGAGCGAGGAGGGCAGGCTCGTTCACCGTTCCCCACTTGCTTCCCACTGCGGACGTGGTGTTGGGGACGGGAGGTCGCTAACCACAGTGCGGAGTTCCTCCTCTGTCGTCCACGGGAAGCACCGATTGTGGAGTTCGAATTTGCGGAACTTGTTGAGATGGACCCAGCTGTACGTCGCTGGCTCTGCTCCCGTATTTAGCCGATCGTCGACCACATCCCAAACCTCCTGTTCGTCGATGTCAAACCTGCTCTTTCGTGCGCGATCAACAAGCGAATCAACCTTTAATTGGACTTCATCCTCCGACAAATCGTCTGCGAACGCAATCTCGAGAGCGGCCTGAATGACGTGCTGTTTCGAGTCAAGGTTCTCGTCAGCCACCCACGCGTAATCGCGCGGGAACACGTACGACTTGTCGAAATACGGCGGGTCATCGATCTCGCCCAATTCAGGAGCCTCACCACCACTCTCCTTCTCGAATACCCCGACGATGTAGTCGCTGTAGGTCGCGAGCAACGAAAACATAATATCGAACGTATTGAGCCGGTCAGTCGGGAGTTCGAGGAGATCACCCATGATGAACGGATAGGCACCGAGCTGCTTCGTGAGTTCGTTCTGGACGGCGCGGAGCCGGCGGAGATAGGGGTCGCGATAGCTCCCCAGGATGAAATACGATGTCCGCTGACTCCAGAGGTACGGCAATTCGCGCTGTGTGAACCGCCAAATCTCTCGTTTCTCTGCAGGCTCAAGTTCGATGCCCCCGATGGCCTCGTGAACAACGGTCATAATGTCCCCAGCGTCCGGCGGCGGGCTTGGGTCGGTCATTAACTGCCGATTCAAACCACACCTCCTTATCCTTTCTGAACCACTTTGGTTTTCTCTGACTTAACCAACTTGGATGGCCCTAACTGTTATAGCGCCCTACCTCGTACCATCACATATGAGCGAAACCGACACTGGCGCGGCCGATGCAGGGCCGTTCGCGGAACAACAGCGGCTGTTCAAGCTGCTGTCCCAGGATACGCGCCATCTCATCATCCAAGAGCTGCTGGGCCACCCCGCACATCTGATGTCGCTCGCCGAACTCGAGTACATGACTGGAAAGAGCCAAGCAGCTATCAAAGATCAGCTGGAGACGTTGATCGACGCCGGGCTCCTCGCACGCTACACGTACGACCCAAGTGAGGGAAAACGTGATCTCCCTTCCCAGTTCTACGGGTTCACGGAGCGGGGCGTCGAGATCCTCCACGACTACAAGTATCTCCGTGGCCTCCCGGTCGCACGCGCCCTCTACGAGAACACGCGGAAGACCGAGAAAATCGAGCGCCACGAATCGGCGCCTCGGCCGGAGATTCCGGATGCTGTCGCGCAAGCTCTTGAGTTTGACGAGCCCGATCTCGGCACCGTCGATGGTGGTACAACCCGATAGTTCGTCGGCGAACCATCGCTTTCAACTGAAGCGGTAGCGCGGAGTCCCCTTCCTCAACGAACGAGCGAAGCGAGTGAGTAGGGCGGAGCGCGTTCGTATTGGCTACAACCACTAACCTACAAATAGCCACGTATCTACATTGAAACTGTGGCGGATGACTACGTGCGTCGGACAGCAATAACCCGTCTCTCGGTAGACGGTGAGCAACGCGAGTTGCTCGAGGAGACCATCTCCGAGTGGAAACGTGGGTGCCAACTCGCCACCGACATAGCGTGGGGCAGGTGCAACGCGAAAAGCGACGTACAGCCCCTCGCCTACGACGACGTGCGCGAACACACCGGCCTCGGGAGTCAGCACGCGATTCTCGCCACTCACCAGGCTGCAGAGGCCATCACTGGCTGTCTCGAACACCGGTCCAACGGCAAGAAAGTCAGCAAGCCGACCTTCACCGCACCCACAGTGACGTACGACACTCGAACCATGACGCTGTTCGATGATGATACGGTGTCGCTCACCACCACGGAGAGTCGCGTCCGGTGTCCGCTTGCGCTCCCCGACGCCGACGATGGCTACCAACGGCAGTACCTCGACTCCGACGAATGGAGCGTCACCGAAAGCACGCTCACTGCCCGCGACGGCGACTACTTTTTACATATCGGGTTCCGCCGACCCAAGACCGATACCGAACGGAACACCGCCGAGGACGGAACGGTCCTCGGGGTCGATCTCGGCATGGAAAACCTCGCCGTCACCAGCACCGCCTCATTCGTCAGCGGGCGGGAGTTGACCCACAACCTCCGCGAGTTCGAGACAGTTCGCGCCGGGCTCCAACAGACTGGCACACGAAGCGCTCACCGAACGCTCGAACAGTCGAGTGGCCGAGAACTGCGATACATCCGCGACGTACTCCACCGAGCGTCGAACGCCATCGTGAACGAAGCACTCCGCTATGAGTGCGACGTGATTGCGTTCGAGGACTTGACCCACATCCGCGACCGCACGGGTGCGTCGTGGGGACACAAGTGGGCGTTCCGAACGCTCTCTGAGCAAGTTGAGTACAAAGCCGAAGCGGAAGGCATCGCGGTGAAACAGGTGGGGTCGGCGTACACGTCGAAGCGGTGCGCCGAGTGTGGCTTCACAGCGAACGAGAATCGCTTGACTCGTGACGATTTCCGGTGTGTGAAGTGCGGGGCCGAAGCGAATGCAGATTACAACGCGGCAAAGAACATCGGGATGCGATACGTCCGTCGAGGCCAACAGTCGTCTCGGCGGACGGGCAACAGTCAGCTTGCCCTAAAGTCTGGAACTGTGACGCCGAGTGGTGGATTCACCGCCCACCCGGAAGGGTTCGAGGCCGAGTTCATGGACAAGTCCCACCCTCCACGAGCGAACCCGCCAGGGTGAGCGAAGTAGGGTGGGGTAGTTGACCACTCAAACCTGAAGGAGCGTTGATTTCGAACCGTCCTGTGGAGTAGCTCAATCGCTATGCTACGAGGAGGGAAGCCGGCCGTCTGGTCGGGGAACACGGCCCCGTTTGATTTCGTGATCGACGCGACGCAGGTGCTTACAGCCACCCTCGGGCGAGCGCTGCTGCCAGTCGGGACAGGAACACGACTCGTCGATGACGTCGACTTCGTACCTGTTGCCGGACGCGGACTGTACCTCGTAGCGGCCACCTTTCGAGAGGAGCGAGACGTCCATCGTTTCGTTGACGGCACGCTTGGTACGAGGCTCGAGGTCATTCTGCGACTGTGCGCTCTCGTCGACGACCAGCCGGTCGCGAACGTCGCCCGTTCGGCCACCGTCCGGAGCGACGGCTTCCGCAGGGCCATTGAGCCGCTCGTGGAGTACTTCTTCCACCGGATGGCCTTCCGGCCATATGTAGTGGACCTCGCGGCGCTCGCGATGGTCGTAGGAGCCGCACGCGGCCGCGCTGCCGGTCCAGACGCGCCAGGCACCGAGCGCGCCCATTATGTCCACGATAGTGCGTGGAACTGTCTGGTGGTCGTCCGGGAAGAACACCCGGAAGCGGGTACACGCTTCTTGCGGCGGGACGATTTCCCACCAGTCTACGCTGGTGCTCCAGTTGTCGAACATCGCACCGTCGCTGCCGTAACCGACAGTAATGCCGTCCATCGGCGTCCAATCCGTCGGCAGGTGGTTTGCCTGCCCTTCGAGCATCCGGAGGACGGCGTAGCGAAGGTACTCGTGGGCTTGGTTATCCACCGTTCGAGCGACCTGGTCGTACGCGCCGTCGACGCGCTCTATGTTGTCGTCGAGCGACTCGACGAGTGCCCGGTAGACGGTTGCCGCCGACGCGTACCGCTCCTGCTCGCGGTACTCCCGCGAATCGAACCACTGCGTGAAGTCGATGGGATCGAAGACAACGTGGTACTCAGGATTTGTCTCTTCGAACCGCCGGTCGATCGAGGCGCGAAGCTCGTCAGCCGACTGTCTCGTCGGCTCGCCGACTCGGGCGAGAAACCGGGGCGCGGAGATCCGCATCGGTCGCGAGTTCGTCACGCAGGAACGCGCGGAGATCGTCGGCGTCGACGCCATCGAGTGCGGCGTCGAGTTGATCGTCTTCGTCTGGCGGTGGGTCGTCAACACACCGAAGCAACACGGCGACGGCGTGCTTGCACGCTCCCGGCCCGTCGTACGGACAATCGCACCACGGGGCAAACCCGTCGGTGGCGAGGTCAACACGGACATCGTACTGACGGCTGCCGCTCACGACGGCGGTTACGGTGGTGTCGACGCGGTGCATTTCGTGGATACGGCCCTCAGTAAGATATCGTTCGCCACGTTCGAAGACCGCGTCCGTGCAGACATCTCGAACCGTGTCCTCGGTTACGTCTATGTGCGTGGACGATGTTCGAGTGCGAACGGCAAAACCGATACGTCGATCCCTGGGCCTGGGGAAGGGGTGAGGATGGAGGCGGTATAGCCGACGTTTCTCGTCGTATCTCGGTCTGATGCCTGTGGCACTCCGTGCACGGGTCCGAAGACGAGAAGGTATCACCCCGAGTTGGGGGTCTCTTCCTCTAGCCAGTCGAACTCCAGGCCGCTCGAGACATCTCCACGGCCAACCTGTGCCGTTCGGCCACTCCAGACTCTGGTCGAGCCGTCCATCCATCGCGCGAGTTGGTAGGTTCGCGTCACCGTCGTCCCGGCCCGTGAGACCTCTTCCTCGGGGATGTCGAGGTCCTGTTCGTCGAGGATGCGCCCGTGTGGCGCACTGGCCGACTCCGGGTCGGTAGAGAGCAGTCGACCGAGTTTCAGGTGTATCTCGCCGATTGCACCCGGAGTGGCTGGCTGGGGCAGGAGGGGGAACCAGTACTCGGGAACGGAGCCCATCAACCGATACACCGCCTCACTCTCGCCCGCCTCGACGGGCCCTGCTGTGGGTTCGGTAGGCGGTGCTGTCGCACCTGACCTCGCTTCTTCCCGGCTGAGTGCTTGACCGATGGACCCCTCGACCGTCCGTTCGATCGCCCACCCGACGTTCGCCATCTCGTCGCGTGCGAACTCCACCTCCTCTACGGCCTCCGTTTCGAGCGTGTCTGCGAGCAGGGGTGGGAGGAACAGTCCCGGACCGCTCCCATCCGCCGTCTCGGGGAACGTGTACATGTTCCACAGGGAAGTTCCCTCGCCCCGGTCTTCCTCGAGCAGTGAGTCGATCTCGTGACGCTCTCCGAACGTCGTCGTGACTTCGAGGTTCGTAATCCTGCCGAGTGACCCGACGGTCATCGGGACGGGGGCGACGAACCAGTCGTCACCGGAGACGAGACCGAACTCCTGGATGATCAGCCGCGAGAGGTCCTCTGCGGCCATGTCGATGGCCGGGAGGTTGACGTTTCCGTCTTCGAACTCCCAGTACCGTGGTGCGGGCATCCCGGGATAACTCGCGACGGTCGGAACCATCCGATTCTCGCGGGTTTCCGTGGCCGGTTCACCCTCGGGTTCTGTCGGCTCTGCTTCGCCCTCAGCTTCGGTCTGGAGCGAGCGGTCGTCGTCGACTGAAAACGAGTGCCAGTCGAGGTGTCCCGACTCGTACGAATCTGCTTCGAAGACGGTCTCCGTCGCATCGGCACCTGTCGACACCGCGAACCGGTACTCCATCCGGTCTGGATCCCACGCCGAACTCTCGTCCGGCGCAGGTTCGTCGTACATGTCCCGGTACCAGGTACAGAATCGGGTGACGGCCTCCTCGTATCGCTCTCTATCGAGGTTCTGGATCGCAGCAGGAGTCGGGTGCTCTCTCGTATCGTCCTCGAAGGCCTGCAACAACGCCTCCCCATCCAGCACGCGACCACTGACGACCATCGCGTATCGCTCTTCTTCCTCGTCCAGCTCGGCAGCGTCCCACTCTGCCGCGTCGAGCCGGAACTCCGGGAAGTCTGCAGGTTCGAGTGGCGACCCGTCCTGCCCGGTTACCTCGGCCTGGCGGAGCAATCGGAGGAAGTGTTCGCCAGCTTCGACGGCCTGTCGGATGTCTGTCCGGCTCTCGTTCGTCCGTGGTCGAACGGGTTCACGTTCGACGAGGGGTTCGAGCGGTGGACTCTCGCTCCCGTCGCCGCTACCTCCGTAGGGCTGGGGCTCACCGTCGCCCAGTTGATAGCGGGTCATCGAATCCGATACGAGCGCATAGGAGAGCTCGATCGGGGAGCCTGCATCTTCCCCTTCGAATTCACCGAACTGCCACTGCCGGCCCAGTAACCAGAGTGGATCGTGGACACACGCGTTCCGAGCGGGCAGTTCCTCACTTCTCGCTTCCGGCTCTACTCGGATCCAGTTCGTCAGTGTCATCGTGTCTCACCCGTCCAGCCGCTGACCAGGAATCCCTGTAGCGGGTCGGGCAACGTCTCGGTGAAGTCGATGGAGATGGTGTCTGGCCCGCCCACTATCCCCCCCGAGTTCTCTGCGAAGCACAGTGCGGGAAGGAAGTGTCCGAGTCCGTGGTCGTCCTGCACGTCCGCCTCGCTGAGCGCGTCCGGGTCGACCGTTCTGAGCTTCGCCAGGTCGAGGCTCTCTTCGACTGAGTCTGCCAGCGCCTCCAGACTCCACCCCTCGTCCGATGGCGGTACGGCGAGTAACAGGGATTGCGGAGCCCGACTGCTCGGTCGGTCGAAGTGGAACGAGAGTCCGGTTGTCTCTGATTTCGCCGGGACGGTCTCGACCCACTCGTCGACGAAGAATCCGGCCATAGCACTCCCCGTCTCCACCTCGTCGTAGAGGTGAGCGACGAGCGATAGCCGCCCGCCCCGGCGATCCTCGTCCGCGACGGGCCACGCTTCGGGCAGGCCAACCCACGTATCGGCTGCACGGTGCGGTAACTGTCCGGTCTGCAGGCGGGGATCGTGCGACCGATTCAGGTCGCCCAGCGACTCTCCATACGTGAAGGCCCGTTGGAGTGTCCTGGGCTGGTCTCGGACGCGGGCGACACGCTGAAACCACGTCTCCACGTTCGTCACGTCTCCGTCTTGCAAGGTTTCGTTGTTCGCGGCGGTGAACGTCTCTCGAAGCTCTGGCTTGTTCGGTGGCTCGAACGGCGGGAGGACGACGAACGATTCGCCGAGCAATGCCCCGAGTCGGTCGCGGTGGTGGTCGGCACCCGGGTCACCCTGTGGTGGCGGGCCGATGGACGTCGCCTGATCGAGTCGGTCTGCGATCTCCTCGACGATGGACGTCGCCTGCGAGGCGAGTGTCGTCGCAGCGTCGGAACTCGTCCCCGTCGCAGACTGCGGAATCGAACCGTGGATACCGAAATACGACGCCCGGACGAGTGCGGTTCGAAGCGCCTCGATCCCCTCCGATTCCAGTCTACCGACGTCGACCGTGGTATCGAGTACGGCGTCGAACCCGGACAGCTCCGTCGTCAGACGGTCTATCAGTTCGTCGAGGGATTCCTGGAGCTCCGCCCGTCCACGGGGCGTAGATACCCGTCCAAAGAGCGGATGAGACGTCGCGTCCGCGCCGGGCGGCACCTGTGGCGTATCACTGGCGTAGTCTTCGGAGAGGCTCGATAGCTGCTCCCAGAGGTCGAGGTCGTCAGGGGCTGAACCAAATCCTGGGAGCGTGATAGACGCGTCGAGGATTCGCTCCCAACTCGTCTGCACTCGTGGCTCCGGCGCGAGGACCTCGGTGACAGCCTCTCGAACGACCGCTGCGAATGTTTCCTCGTCGGAGGTGGCATCGAACGCAGAGACCGACGCCAGTCCACTCCGGAGGTCCACGCTCTCGGTGGCAAGCGAGTCAAAGTCCGACGAGAGCGCCGAGACAGTACGCAGGCCCGGTATCCAGTCGTCCTGACGATGTTCGGGTCGGTAGCGCCTCACCACACGTCCTGGTGCGGTGATCCGGGAGGACGCTGCAGCGGTCTCGGTACCGACACCATCGACGAGCGTCGCCGTTACGGTGAACTCGGTCTCGGTGGTGACACCGGTGAAGTCGAACGACGCTTCGAACCGACCGGTCTCTCCGACGGTCGCTTCTTCCTCGTGCTGTACCTCACGACGACGGCCTCCGACCGAGATCGATATCCTGCTCCCCGGCTCGGCAGCCGCCCAGCCCCCGATTCGCTGGTTCTCTGCTGGCCGGACCAGGAGTTCGTCAGCTCCCCTCGACAGGGTGAGTCCGTGCTCGACGACCTCGTGTAACCGGGAGATATCGTACGTGAGTTGCTCTCCCGATAACGACCCGAGCTCCCTCTCGATCGTCTCCAGTGTCTCTCTGGAGAGACGACCGCTCGCTGCGTTCACGCCCTCGTGTAACTCGGTCAGTAGCTCGATCGGTGAACCGTTCCCCGGGGGCGCTTCGAACAGCGGAGCGATCGACTTCAGTCGCTGCTGGACGTCGGCGAGCTGTTGCTGAGCCGTGTCCGCCCGAGATCCCAGTACGGCCGTGAACGTGGTGTCTGCCTCGCGTTCGGGAAGCGCGAGATCCTGGGCATCCGCGGCACGGCCACTGGTTACCAGATCTCGGGCGACGCTCGCGACTTCCAGTACCTCCCCGACGCTGACGTCCTCGACTGGGTCGACCCCCAGTGGTTCGGGGCCTGCACTCCACTCGTCGAGAGGGCCGAACGTGATGGATATCTCACCGTCGGGCGCGACGTCGTCGGGGCCCTCTCGCAGCACGTGGTACACCACTCGTTGTTCGAGTTCCGAGCGTCGAGCGTCCGCGGGTTCTTCTGTGAGATAGAGCAGATCTAGAGGCGAGAGTCCGAGCTCCGACAACCGCACCACGGTCGACGCCCGTGCTGGTTCCGATTCAGTTCCAGAATCGTCGGGAGCAGCGCCGTTGCTGGTCGTAACCTCGTACTCGACCAGACAACAGACACGTGTCGGTGAGCCGAAGAGGTCACCGACGAACGCATTCAGGTTCGGTTCCACTGTGGCTCTGATCTCGGCCTCCGGCGTCGATTCCCACACCGGGTCGTGGTTCGTGGCTCCATCGAAGAGTATCAACATCCGGTGAGTGACACCGATGCCGGTCCGCGGCGTCTCGACGACGTCCAGATCCGGTGGGGCCTCCCCTCTCGAGAGTGCATCCAGCGACCCACCAGCCCGCGAGGGGTTGCCGTTGACCAGCTGATGGAGTCCCTCTGCAGTCATGACGTCCCGGACGGCGTCGATCCGTTCTTCCAGTCCCTCGAACGCCTCGGAGATGGCGTCGAAATCTGGCGTTCCTTCGACAGGGAGGGCCACGGTCTCGGATCCGGGGTTCGTCCCCCACGGAATGGCGTCCTCTCTCCACGACCGATTCAACGCGACGCCGTCTACGACGTCTCGAGTGGCTACGACGTCTTCTGACGCCGTCTGTTCGGTGTCGTCGTCGAGTGGCCCCTTTCCAGCAACTAACGGGGCCACGACTCGGAACGTGGGGATGTACTGGTCCAGGTCGTGCTCGTGTTCGTGCAATCGCCGTTCGAACTGGTAGCCGAGCAACGCTCCGAGTGGCTGTCCCTGCCGAACGCCGTCGACGAGTTCCAGTGCGGTTCGGACCCGGTCGGCAGAGAGATCGACAGAGAGCAGCTCGCCTCGTTCAGTCCCTCTGTGGGTCTGGTACCCACTCCTAAGGACGGCAGCGGTCGTCGCCTGTGGGAGGGATGGTGCGTGGAGGTAGCCAGCAGACGCGGGGTCACCGGATGGCTCCAGGTTCTCGACGACGCCGTACGCCCCGACGTGGATCCCAGCCTCACTCGCCGTCTGGTGCTCCCGGATCGACGAGACCCGTCTCGTCGCGACAGACGTCGCCCACGCGTCGAGGCGATGGCTGGCGAGGTCCAGTGTCTCCGTGAGGAGTTGCTCGAGCGATGCGGTATCGACCTCCTGCAGAGCCGTGATCGCTTCCCGGGTGTCGGCGAACGCATCGTCGATCTCGGGGTAGTCTCTGACCGTGTTCGCGAAGGACGTCGACTCTGGAATATCGAGGTGGTCGGCGAGTTCGTACGGAATGGGCTGGTCGAGTTTGTCCCAAGCACGGGTTCCCGAGTCGGGGACGATCCACTCTGCCTCTGGAATGACGTCCCACACGTCACGACCACGCGGTTCCAGTCGCGACTGGTCTTCGTCCGTATAGTGGAAGTTCCCGAGGCGGGCACGCGCCATCAGATACTCCTGCAGGAGTGCGTAGTATACCAACAAATCGAGCAGGGCGTCCATCCCCGGGTTCGTATCCCCGTCGTCCGTTGAGTCCCAGGTACGGAGGACACCGACGGGATCCTCTAGCACTGACTGCATGACGTCGTACGATCCGTCCCCGACCAGCGACTCGATCGGACCGGCGGCTCGGTTTCTGAACACTAGCTTGGCGATACGGGGTGTGGGTAGCGACCCCGTCCCTCCCGGGTGGCCCGTCGGGAGGTCGCTGGCAACGCCTTCGAGCCAGTCTCGAAGCTCGGACTCTCGAGACTCTTCCTGATAGGCTCGCAAGAGAGCGACGGTGGACTCGTCGAGGTTCTCAAGCAGGTCGGGGTCGATCCCCTCGAGAGTGAAGTATTCGTCGCCGGTCAGGAGCGAGAGGATCCCGTACTCCCCGAAGAGTTCCCGCACACGGTGACGACTGGCTGTCGCCGCCATACTGCTTATGTCGACGAACGTCTCGATGGGGTCGGTCCCCCCGTCTACGGTTGGGACCGATCGCACGCCAGGTTCGAACGCCTCGCGGAGCCGCTGAATCTGTGTTACGAGCGTCTCGTCGATGCTGGGGACGACGAGTCCGTCTCTCTGTCCAAGTCTGCCAGTCGTCTCCGACTCGGTCAGTTCTGGGATCGCCTCGTACTCCGAGAGATTCGTCACCGGCAACACCCCGTAGGGTTGCTCTCCGACTCGGAGTGCAGGAACCGGGCCTCGGGCTCTGACGTACCGGACGAAGTGGCGACGGTACGCTTCGAGATGGCGCAGAAACGTCTCTGCCGCGTCGTCTGACCACCGTGATAAGTGGTCCCTGGAGAGCAACATATGGGGGACGAAGTATCCCCACGTCGCGGACCACAACCCGGCGTTCACGTGTCGTGCATTCGTCTGCTCGGTCTGGCCGCTACCGGCGACCCGTGCGAACACGTGGTCCTCTCCGGGTTGTCCCGTCCCGAGCTGTGCCGGGTCTATCCCGAGCATTCGTGCAGCGATCTCACCGTCGCTCCCGTCACCGGTACTGACGAGCGGTCTCTCACACTCGACGCCGAGGCTGCTCGCCGGGTCTACCGTCGAGTTAAACGTCGATGCCTCCTCCACCGTGTTGTTCGTCGGCGTCCCCTGAGAGAGGACTTCCAGGCCGTCCGTGTAATGGTGTGCATCGAGAAGATCACGGAGGCGAGTGGCCGATGAATCGTCGTCCAGACTGGTCTTGACCCCGACGACGACGAGCCGATCGATCCCGGCATCGAGGTGCTCGGCAGTGAGGGGAATCTCCAGGCCCATCCCGACCGCTTTCGCCGTCTCGAAATCGAACATCCAGTCCATCTCTCCGCCGGTCAGAGCCTCTACCCCGTCGGCAGACCGCTCGCTCCGCTCGCCGTCGGTGTGTGCCGTTGCCCCAATGGTGTCCGGGTCGGGACCAACGCCGAGCGGCTCTCGGATCGGCCTGCTGCGAGCGGTCAGTACCTCCCCATCCGAGTACGCGAACGCCACCCACCGATCCGGCAGTAACCGGGCACGAGGGGGCCGCGTCCAGGCGTCCGGGCGACGTTTGGCATCACGGGCCAGACGCTCGAAGTCTGGCTCGGGGACGTGGCCGGTGTCTTCCCGAGCGAGGATGGCATCTTTCTGTTCGGGGGCGACGACACGCTTGATCCAGGCGGCCCGCTCGTCACCAAATCGCTCCACCAACTGTCCCCAGACCCGTTCTTTGATTGCCTCGAATCGAACGTCGGCCTCGTCCGGGAGTGATTCCAGGTCGACGTACTGGTCGATACTCTCCGGAACGTGTGTCGGACGCAGTTCGGACGTGGCCCTGTCCTCGTTCGCCCACCACCACACCTGCCGCCAGAAATGCAGACCCCACTCTCGCTCGTCCGCCGTCAGCTCACGGTCGTGCGTGTCGATGTGGATGTCGTCGGGGTACGTCCGGACCAGGAGCTTGCCGTCGGTGTCCTCGTCCTCGTCGGCTGTTCGGAACCGGGTCTCGAGTCGAACTGGCATCAGCAGAACCGGCTGGTGGTCGGTCAGTCCTGGCAGCTCGGACGCTGGATCGTCCGGATACTGTCCTGCCCGTCTGGCGTTGAGTGCGTTCAGCCGATCGCGGTGATGGTCTGCGATGGACTCCAGTGCGTCGATGGCCCCGCCCAGCCGCTTCAGAGATCGGTCGACCTGCTCATCGTCTCCGCCACCGTAGCTCTCCTCGAGCCCCTCTAGAGCCGACCGGAGACGGTCTGGGTCGAGTGCGGAGCGCACGTTCTTGTACCGAACCTCGATGCGCCGCTGAATCTGCTCGAAGTCCTCTAGATCCTGGTCTGCCAACCGACGTTCGAGACGTTCCAGGTGCTCGTCGAACCGATCTGTATCACGATCTCCTACTGCCGTGGTCAGCCCATCGAGGACTTCCAGAATCTCCTCTGCGTCGAGTTCGCGAGCCGCGGTACGGAGGATCCGAACGAGTCGAGTTACTCGGGCGACCGCCGTCTCGACCTCTCCTCGCGGCTGTTCTGCCCATACCTCGAACGACTCGGAGAGCTCCTCGAAGAGTTCCTCGAAACTCTCGACTTCGAGGTCGTCGAACGGGTCCGGGATGGACCAGTCTGCTGTATACTCCCAGGTCTCGACGAGTGACTGGAACTCGTCGGTCAGTGCGTGAAATTCCTCTTCGTTCCCGACACCGCGACTCGAGTCGTCGATCTCTGCGTTCAGTTCGGACAGGAGTGCTGTTGCCTGTCTCGTATCTGTCTCTGCTGTCTCGAGAGCGGTTCGGGCCTGTGCAACCTCCGTCTGTAGTGAGTCGTCTCCGTTCATGCGATCTCTCCGCCGCTGGTGATTGGTCGTCGGTCCGACGCTGGCGTACCGGCCAGACCGGTGCTGAACATCTCACTGACCACCCGCCGGATTCGTCGGGAGCATATCGTCTGCGTGGACTGCCTTGCGGAAGGGACGCTGCCAGGTGACCGAGGCCATATGCGCCGAATTCTTCCCCCACACGACGTCGCCTATCTTCTTCCCGACGAGGTCACTGGAACCGGCTCCCTGTCCCCCTGCCAGGCTCGCGAGCTCGACGTACGATGCCGCCCCCTCTGGACTCAGGTGCCCCCAATCGAGATCGTCCCAGGTCTTGAGTGAGGAGCACTCGCCACTCGGGCTCTCTCCTGGTTCGTCGAGGCCAAAGCGGGGGTCTCCGGGTGGCTCTTCGAGTACGAAGAACCAGCCGAGGTCGTCCGCTTCGGTAGTGGTGCCGAACGCCTCGTCCGGCGTCAGATCGAACCCGAGGAAGGTGATGTCTGGCTCGAGGGTCCCGCGGAAGACGGGGTACTTCGTCGACCCTGTTTGGTCACTGGGGTCGGTCGCGCTGGGGTCCGGGAGGTCGGGGATCCGGGGGATCGGTTCCCCCTCGGCATACGGGCCCTCCCCCTCTGGGATCGCTTCGGCGGCGTAGATCGTGGTATTCGGGAAGCGCTCGAGGAGCTCACCCCGGATCAGCAGGACGATACTCGGTTCGACTGCCGTCCCGTCCTCGGACGGTTGGTCGCCCAGCGCGACGTCGTCTCTCCACGTGTGGACGGGGTTGATATCGTCGAGTTCGTCGGCAGTCGGCTCCGGAACGGTCCCCCGACGGTCCCAGAAACGCCGAAAGTAGGTCCACCGAAGGTCGGTCGGATACTCGTGCCAGCGGAGTTCACGACCCATCTCGTGGCTGAGCCCGACCATGTAGGCCTCCACGAACGCAGGATTGGTTTCGAGGACGCCCACCGAATCCATCGGGATCTCACCAACGCTGGGCAAGAGATACTCCTCGGAGAGGTCCCGCAAGGGCTCGTACATCGGTTGTGTGAACTCTGGGGACTCGATGATCTGCTCGAGTGCATCCGCTCGTGAGGTGAGGTCCACACCCCCGAGACGTCCCGATATCCGTCTCGGGATGGTCGAACGGGGATCGATAGCTGCCGTGATCCCGCCGCTCACGGCGCCGATATCGAGCGGCGGGTCCGGTTCGGTGGGCGGTGGGCCGCAGACACCCGGACCGAGCTGTTCGGCCACGTGGTCGACCGGGTACTCTGCGAGCCTGCCCTCGAGCCTCTCGAGAATGGCTGCAAACTCGTCACACTCCTCACCGAGGTCGTCGAGCGCGGGGCCGATCGCATCGAGCCACTTCTCCCGCGAGGCAGTACTTCGGATCCTGCTGATGAGGTACCGAACCCGCTCCAGGACCTGCCGTAGTTCTCGGAGGGTGGTGCGCACGCTGTCGACGTCACCATCCCTGATGTCCTCGTTCAGTTCCGCAAGCACTCGATCGGCATCGAGCACGTCGGTGACCGTCTCTCCCTCGCCACACACGTCACGACAGAGCTCGTCGATGCGATCGACGTGTCGAGTTACGTCTTCGTACGACTCCGCTTCCCGGCACTGTTCGAGCGCATCTCTCACAGCCAAGAGTGAATCGCGGGCACCGAGGCAGTGGTGTGCGAGCAGTGCTGCCCCGAACCTGACGATCAGGAGGTGGAAGCGTGATTCGAGCTGGTCGCAGTCTTCTCGAAGCGTTTCACGGAGCACCTCGGTGTCGTCTTCTTCACCAGCCGCCGTCACTAGCTCCTCCGTGAGCTCGAGTGCGACCGCTACGTGATCCTGTAGCTCGACGATCACCCGTACGATCTCGGGGAGCGACTCGTCACCGATGGCGGTTCTGAGGTCGCCCAGCAGCGAATCCTCCCACCCCTCTCGTTCGTTCCCACAGATCGCCTCACACTCCGATCGGAGATCGTCGACGAGCTGCTGGAGCCTGCCGCCACCTCTGGATGGCCGAGCGCCGCTCGACGGAAGCGCACGAACGACCTCCTGACACCGTTCGACTAACTCCTGGAGCAACTGACCATCGTCCCAGTACTCGTCGCGGGTGAGACTCCACTCCCGGCGCCGTTCCTCGACCGACGCCACGCGGGCTCGCGCGTTCGCACAGAGCATGCTGGCGAGGGAGTCGTCGTCGACCGTGAGGTCGAGCGTCGCCATCCCCGAGGGAGGCGACTCAGTTCCGAGCGTCAGTGAGCCGTCGTTGAGCCCTCGTATGGCATCGGGAACGCTAAGCGTCGCATCTGCGGTCTCGAATCGGCGGGCGATCGATCCGCCAGTCCGGGTCAGGCGCCGGAACGACGGTGAAAGAACCGCCCGAGGGAGTCGACTCTCGTCGATTCGGTGGCGGGCTGTCGCCGCCGTCGACTGGTCGTCCTCCCAGTTGACTCGTGCATGCAAGCTTGCGGTGAGTTGCAGCAAGGAGGGTGCGTCGAGGTCGGCGAGGTCGTCGTGGATCCCTCGGCTGGGTTCACGCCCAAACTGGCCGAACCGGAGGATCTGATTTGCCTGCCGAAGCGACCCGACCTGCTCCCAGGCCGAGGCCAGGAGATGCTCCTGCTGGTCTCGGACCACCCGTGTCCCGAACCCGGCGGGAAGACGGAATCTGGGATCGAGGTTTAGCTCTCGGAGCCACACTGGCTGCCCACCCGAATCGGGGACGAGCGGCTCTGCGACAGGCCACTGTCCGTACAATGGGGGACCGAGCGTCGGTGTGTCTCCTTCCGGGCCCTGGAGTTCGATCGGATCCGAAAGTGCGCTCGCCCGATTTAGGATGTCGCGGAGAGTGCGCTGCTTGTCTGGATCGTAGCTTCGGGGTGGCGCTGGCTGTCCATCTGGGCTGGCACTTCCTGAGGAGGGTTCGACGGACCGTAGCGCACCTTCCAGATCGACGGTCTCTTCTCCTGCCGATTCCAGTGCGGTCGGCCCGGGATCGCTCGCATCAACCGCCCGGATTCCAAGCCCCGAGTGTTGTTCCGGAGTGAGGCGACGAACGAGCGACTCGAAATCACCGGCGGGCCCCGTGGAGAACTCCCAGTGGTAGTACACCGGCAGTCGGATCTGCCCAGTCGACTCGCCGTCGTCCCACGCGGGATCGACGATGCGGTCGTCGCCGGGATAGGGGTCCTTCCCGAGGCCAGCACGGACTCCTGGTTCGAACGTCGGGACGACACACGCGTGGTACGATTCGTTCTCCTGGAGCCGTCTCGGTGAGAGCAGCCGGGAGAGCGTCACGTTCGACTGGCCACGAAATGTCGACCGGATCGCGGCAGAGTCGGACGTCTGGATGTTGCCGACGAGCTGCGTATGCGCCCACGCCCAGCACTCCGAGAGGTCGGGTAATTCCGCGCCGGGGTCGGCTGGTCCACCGATTTCCAGCACCGGGAGGGGGTTCGACCGATTCCCGCCCTGCCCACCGTGTTGCAGGGTGACGCCATCCTGATCCCGGACGGTCACGAGGCACAGCCACGGTCGGAGTCGGCCGTCACTTGCTGTCGCCTTCGCCGGCGTAAACAACCAGGGTATGTCGGGTCTGTCGAACTCGACCGCGGGGAAGTAGTTCGGCGGAAAGTTCGCGGTCCCCGACTCTGGTTCTGTCCGGACGACCTGCCGGTGGTCGATCCCCGTCACTTCACCCGGACCGTACACGTCGAGTTGCTTCGTGACCGTCTCTTCTGCCTTCGGCCCACCCGTCTCGGCTGGTGGACTCCCCGTTACGGTCGTCTCGAGAGCGAGCTTTCCATGGGTGAGTGGTCCGCTCCCCGGATCCTCGTTCGTGGGGATGTAGCCCCCCCGGACGAACGGGAAGAAGTGGTACTGCGTCTGTCTGGGGTTGTTGCTCATTCAGCTAATCCCTCCATCACTCGCTTCGTGCATCGCGACGACCTGAAGGTCGCCAGACTTCTCTGGATGCTCGTCTACGTGTCGGCTCAACGCCTGCTCGGCCTCGGTCCGCGTCGCACCATCGATGACGACGCCTTCCCGAGACAGGTCGGCAGAACTAGCGACGACGTACCCAGTCTCTTCCACGTCGATGCGCTGGTCCGGGCCGTCGTACTTCGCCTGCCCTGTAGTGCGTGTCTCTGCCTGGGCGACCGCACTCGAATTCGCCAGCGCGTTGGCGACATCGAGCGGCAGGCCGAGTGGGTCATCGAAGGGTTTGGCGTACACGTCGAGCGACGCATCGTCGACGTCGGTCTCGTACTCGAGCGTCGTGGTCGTGATGAGCGACGGGTCGGATTCGCCGCCGTACGCCAGGAGGTCGTTCCCGATTCGTCTGCCTGCAGGGAGTCGCTCGAATCCAGGGCGGGAGAGCTTCTCGTCGTCCGTCAGGTCGAAGTACTGGGCCGGTGCGAACTGCTCTCGAATCGCCTCCCCTGCCGGGGGTCGTGGCTGCTCTGCCGTCCCTGGCTGTGTCTGTGAGCTCCCCTCGATGGAGACGTCCGTGATCCCGAACGTATCGTATCTGAGCGGGGCTGCGCTACCGTATCTGTCGATCGCGATGTCGAGGGGGACGACTCGCTGGCGAACACTGAGCGTGCCGAGGGGGTGTGCGAGGACCTCTCCGTCGGTGGCGTCCACGTCACGGAGCGAGACGACAGTCCGGTTGTCTTCGGGGAGCTGGGCTGCCCAGTTCCCGTCTCGCTCGATTGCCGCCTGCAGTTCACCGAGGACGTCCGGCGGTGGAAGCGTGGACGGGTCGGCTCGCTCGCCGAACTTTTTCTCGACGCTGACCGAGAACGAGAAGAACAGTATCTTGAACTTCGCTCGGCCTTTGACGTGCCACGGCGCTGGCCCCGAGAACATCCCCTCGAACGAGATGGACATCAGCGTCGAGCCGCCGACTTTGAGGGCGACCCCTGCAGCCACGTCGACCACGAATTTGAACGGATCGAACTGGAAGAGGGCGTCGAAGCCGAGGTATCCACTGATGCTGAACTTCCCGGCTGCCGCGTAGAGGTCGACTCGAGCCCCGAACTGCACCGTATTCGAGGTGACCGCGAAGTAGCCAGCGAGTCGTAATCGCGGGTTGTTCCCCGGACAGAGGTTGAGCGAGAGTCGCCGGAGGTCGGGGAACTCTGGCGGTGGGGTGAATCGCGGATTGAATCCACCGACCGACAACCCGAACCCCGGATTATCCCCCCAGCTCGAACGTAACGCCATATCTCCGGTGATGACGAGCGTGACGATCCGGGAATCGGAGAGGCTGGCGTCCACGGAGGCCGTCCCCTCACCGAAGTCGACGACTCCGAGGGCGTCCATATTGAGTTCGATGAGTGCGCCTTCTTCGGCGGGCAGCACGGCGCTGATTCTGCCGAGGATAGCCAGCCGGATCGGTGCCGGGAGCTCCAGGAGGATGCCGACGTCGGCGGTGACGATGGGTGGGGTCCCCCACGCGAATCGCGCCATCGGCCCGATCACGTGTCGGTCGTTCATCGGTGGGAAGATGCTACGGAGGTCGCTGATGAGCTGTGGTGCGTTCCGAACGGGATCTTCCGGGAAGAGGACGGACTTCATCGATCCCTTCTTGAGCCCGGATCGCAGGACGTCGAACTGGGTCGTCCGGTTGACGCCGAGCAGTCCACCGAGTGCGTTGAGCGTGACGCCCATCCCGAGTTGGATCGGGGGGAACTCACCGGAGATGATGATCAGCAGCGAGAACCCATCCTCGCCGCCTGGGAGTCGGGTCGTAAGCAGGCCGACCGCGTTGACGACGATGTCCCCGAACGCGAGCTTCAGCGTTCCCTCGTATCGCTCGTTTTCGGCGTCGAACGAGAGATAGCCCTCACCGGTCACCGCGCTTGCGTCTATCGAGATACCGAATCCTTTCGGTGGGCTGAACCCTACGTCCGCATCGACCGGACCGAACGTTCCGTCGCGCCCCGCAGGGAAGTCGATCTCGGCCTCGATTCCGATACGTTCGACGACACCCGAGATGGGTCCGAGCGTGACACCGATCGAGGCGGTTCCCTCCATCACGACGCCCCGGTCGGCGACGGAGAGGCCGAGGAAGATCTCGGAGAGCGTCACCGGACCGAGCGACCGATGCTGGGGGAGCGAGACGGAGAGCGAACCGCCACCTTGGAAGAAGAGGCCGGAGTCCGAGGACCACCCCACGGAGGTGTCGATGTCGGTTTCGATACCACTGGCGGGGAGGATCGACCGCAGGAAGCCGTCCGCCTCGGCGGGTATGACGGCCAGGCGCGTTCCGACGGGGAGTTCGACGAGGAAGGAGGCGTCGTCGCCAGAGTACTCGACGGCAGCACGGGCCGATACAGAGGTCAGCGAGAGGTTACTGGCACTCTCGTCGCCGAGTAACACGGTCGGGTCGCCGTCCACCGTGCTTCGTTCGAGTTCGACCGACCCCCGGAGTTCCGTCGGCGTGCTGGTACTGCCGGGTGTGAGGAGCGTCGCACCGCCGGGACGAACGACGAGAGCGCAGTCCGTGGCTCCCGCGGCGGAGAGGTCGATGGAGAACGTCCAGTCGTCGTCGAGACGCACCGTCTCGTCCAGTCGTCCGTCCGCGGAACCGGCTCCCGTCAGTGACTGGAGACCGTACGGAGCGATGGCGATCCCGGGGGGCCGACCGAGCGGCGACGACGGCGCCGTGACTAAGAACAGCCCCGCTTCTCTTTCGCCTTCAGCCGTGTCGAGGTAGACGATCGGGATCCGAAGCCGTTCCGTGACGAGATCCCCGTCCCCTGGGGCGATACTCCGCCACCGCTCGGTCGGTGGTTGCGGCTCGAGACTTGCTGGGATTTTCAATCCAAGGAGGATACCTCGTAGGTGTGAGAGCAGCTGAAGGCCGTCGAACGCCTCACTCCCCCATCGGTATCGCCGACGCACGTACTGATTCGGTGATGTCAGCGAATCCACCAGACGTCCGAAGTCGAGCGCTTCGGGATACCCCCGTTCGTCCTCCGATACAGCGCCGACGATCTGGATCAGATCGAAGAGTTGCGGATGTTCTTCGGAGACGTACCTGACGAGAAGGTAGTCGAAGAGGGGTTCGACGACGTCCGGGTCGTCGACGTACGCTTCGAATTGCAGGTCGTCCAGCCGATGAACTGCGTCGACCAGCGTCTTCGAGAGAGAGACGATCCGGGATAGGTCCTCGACGTCCGGTGGCTCGTCACCAGTCAACAGCGACTCTAGCGTCTGATACGCGTCGGAGACATCGTTCGCGATGGATTCGAGATTACTCTTGTCTGCTAGAACGTACTCCAGGTCGACTCCCGCCTCCGTCGCGAGGAAGACGAGTCCGTCCGGTCCATCCTCCGCTGCGGTTCCGAGTGGTTCGACGAACTTCCTGAACTCTGCCGCGATCCCGACTTTCGTGTGCTGGGGTGCCATCGAAGACTCTCCTCAGAGGTCCTCGTCTATCTTCGCTCGTCCCCGGACGACGAACGGACTTCGGTGCGTTTCGCTCTCGATCGCCCCGCCAGCCACGTCCGGGAACAGATCGGGCTGGAGGAGTTCCACCTCTACCCATCCCTGTTGGCCAGGCGCAGTCAGTTCCTGTCGCGAGACGCCGAACACGTCTTCGCAATCTGCGCTCTCGAGTGTTCCCCAGAACGACGTGACTTCCTGTTCATCCCTCCCCTTACTGCCCGGACATTTGAACTGGAACTCGAACTCGGCACCGTTCTCGGCTTTGCCGGAGATCTTCGGATACACCGTCTTGAATTCGTTCCAACTCTTGGATAGATCTGGCACCCGGAATCTGTGTGTCACCGGAGCGAGTCCCGATACCTTCGTGTTGCCCTTGGCTTTCTGTAGAAGGTGCCGGAGAGGGAAGATACTCCAGTACTGGCTGAGCCCGGGCAAGAACTTCTCGACGGGGACTGTCACCCACGGTCGGACGTTTATCTGTGTGTGCGAGCGGGTGGATTTCAACTCGCTCACCTCCAGCTTCGTCTTGAACTCCCCACTCTCGTACTTCAGGTCGGGCTCGTCGAGTTTGAACCCCCGCTGCATCGAGAACCACGCGGACAACTGCCGGGGGAAGTTCGGTCTCCAGAGTCGGAGGTCCTTCTTCGGATCGCGGAACTCTCCCCACTTGAATGCCATCTCGCTCGGATCCTCGTACTTGGCGGCTGTCTTCAGGAGGGCATCCACAGAGCCACCCTGCAACGCTTCGATGGGGTCGAACCACTCCGTCCCGAAATAGGAGTTCTGTAACCAGCGCTCGATGGGGGAATCGGCGCTGAAGATGATCAAGAGGGTTCCGACGGCAAGAACGAGGAGCCCTACTGGACCCAGAACTGACGTGTACGCGACAGTCGATAGCAACAGGAGGCCCTGACCGCCGGCAGCGAGGAAGGCACCGGTCGCGACCGACTTATCTCCGTATCGCAAGGCTGACTGAGCGCGTTTCAGATCGAGGCACATATCCACCACTGAGAAGACTGCGAGCGTCTTCCCGAGGAAGGACCGGAAGGTCTTCCGCAGTCTCTTGAGGTTGTGTTTTGCGTCCTTGGCGACGATATCTGCGAGCCGATCGTACAGCCGCAGCCCGTCGTCGATGACCTCGGCGAAGATCTTGGTGAACTCGAATACGTTCTGGAGCGTGGGATCGCCCAGCACCTTGTCGAACTGTAATATCGCTCGCGGAATCCGGATCGCTGCGGCGATGACTGTGTTTGCGATGACCGCGTTTCTCCCGGTCATCAGCCGCTCGGCGTCGGGTTTGGTACTCTTCCCTATCTTGGACTCCTCGTCCTTGACGATCTCCTCCCCGATCGCGACCATCTGGTCCTCGAAGCTCTGTGCGAGTTTGCTCGCCTCCCCCGCCCCCGAGGTCTGCTGAAGCTTCGTCGGGTCGACGAACTTCGAGATCAGTGTCCGCCAGAACTGGTTCGCTTTCTTCACCTCCTCCGTGGTGTGTTTGGTTCGGAGGAACTGGACGATACCCGGGAACATATTCATCGCGAACGTCGACAGCTTCTCGTACTCGGAGAGGTGTTGCCTGAACTCCGATACCTGCTCGTCGAGTGATTTCGAGGGGTCGATCTGGTGTCCGGGGAACTGTTCCAGAAGGACATTCGGCGGAAACACCGGGGTCTCATCGCTGAACTGGCGTCGAATGAAGTCGAGTCCCACCTTGGTTCCGGACAGACCTTCGATCAACTCCGCCGCTTTCTGTTCCATCCCGGGAGGAAGCGTGGTCGACTGCTGGGGGGACTTCGTTCGCCAGAACGCCTGCCTGAACGACGGACTTTCGAGGTGGGTGACCAGCCTGTCGGTGCTCCGTTCGAGTTTCTCTCTCCGTCGTTCTACGACGGAGGAGTATCTCTTGTACCTGGGGTCGAGAACGTCTTTCAGGTCCTGATGACTCGGGAGATCGTCGTCCTTTCCCCACTCCTCGTTCTGACTGGTCTCCCGGAGGTTGTCGATCCAGGACCACAGGGTGAGCTTTCCCTTCGGTTTGGACGTGACCCTTCGCCAATCGACGAGTGCGTTCTCGAAGCTCTTGTGGAGCACCAGAGCCTCGCCCACCGGCCCGTACGTGCCTGCTACTTTCCCCGCCATTTTCTCGTGGACTGTGTGTCCTCTGGCAATCTACTACCTCTCGAGGTGGTCTGACGATTCTGTGACTGGAGCGTCATCATGTCCGTGATAGATACACTCGGAGCACGCTCGCGAAGTGTGGTGTGTTATCAATCATATGGCCGACCATATAATGGCATATTATCGACATCGCTAAAAGGATTTTTCACCCCCTGGGAGAATATCTCGAAGATGAGTGTATAGCGAGGCACTACGTCGGTGAGACACCGGGTTTCAGTCAACTGGTGATATTTATGCGACTTTACTGATAGCCCCCCCGGAGTTAATATACTGATGGCTAAGTTTGAACTCGTATGACGGAGCAACCTCTCACCGATCCTCCCGGCGCTCTAACCCAGGATAGCCTACCGATCGCGGGGGTTGGAGGCTCGTATTGCTCGTTCGGGGCCTCTACACGGTCGGTCTGGGCGCCGGATTGTTCATCAACGTGCTCACCGACACCTTGCTGTCCGTCGAGACTCTTCTCCTCCTCTTCGGGTTGCTCACCCTGGTCGATGGTGGACTGCTCCTACTCACTGCGGTCGACATCACCGAACGGCGTATCGATAGCTGGTGGCTCACCACGAGCGACCTGTTCGGCCTCGGGAGAGGGCTGATACTGCTGGGTCTCGCGTATCGGGGCACGGGAGGGATTGGCATCCTGACCATACTGCTCGCCGTATGGACACTCTCGGCAGGAACCTGCTCGTACGTCGCTGGATACGTACTGGTAGTGTTTACTGTAACTGTTTACCGGCGCTCCGCCGACCCGTCTTGGCGGAGCGCCGGTAATGACTTACAGTAAACACTATGAGACATCAGGTCGGTCTGGCCTGGCCGTGAGTGGTGCAGTTACGACCGCGTTCGGCCTCATCACGGGCGGGTTCTGGCTCGAACGTGTGGCCGTCGACACTCTGGCAATATCTGGGGCGACGTATCTGCTGACTGTTGGGGCCGTCTATCTGACTCTGAGTCTCCAGACCCACACCGTCCAGCCACCTGATTCGGGGAAGATTACTGGTCTCGCTAGCCACCTCGACGTCGCGATCGAGACGTACGGGGTAGACCTTTCGACGTACAGGAATCAGTTAGGGGGATCTCGCACGGCCCCTCACGTCGAGAAAGCGACCCGAGCGATTGAGGAGGCAAATCAGATGCTCGGCAAGGCGAGTCAGCGTCTGGAACAGGGGGACCTGATCGCCTGCCTCGAGTACTTCACCGTACCGATGTGCGGAGGCAATATGGCCACCGAGGTTGCTGACCGCTTCGAACGTGGCATCACAGTAGTCGCATTCGTACATCTTTGTGTCACTCGCCGGTCTGCTTGCGCTGGCACCCATCGCGGCGCCAGAAAAACTGTTCTCAAGGTCGTGGCTGCGCGCACAGCGACCACCGGGACGAGCACGGAGCGGAGGGTGGGGCGGCGGGGTCTGGGTCGGTCCGGCACGTAGCAAAAAAGAGAGCCGCGATGACCGGCTACTCCCACCACCGACCGCGCTCGGGGAAATGCAGGGTCGACCACCCAGTGACGGCCAGTGAGACGCGTCCTTCGTACCAATTTCTCGCCGCTCCGTGAATACGCACCTGTTCGCCTTCTTCGATCCACGGGGCATTCGATTTCTCCCAGATCGTCACCTTGGTTTTCCCGCTCTCGTCCGCGATGAGGCCAACTTGAGCGATGGCTGGTGAGTCACTATCCCAGAGCACCTCGATTTGACCTTCAACACTCATCTCTTTGCGATTGACGTCCTCGAGCATCCCGATGGGAACTACCTGTCCCGGCGCGGTCTGCAACTCCTCAAACACCCCGACGACCGCACCCATCAGGTCTTTTCCACCGACGACGGCTTCACCCAGCCGCCGACCAATCGCTGCTCGTGACCAGCCATCCAGCTTCTTCGCCAGCCGCATCGACTGCTTGTTCACTGCCGCCAACTGCTCCTGCGTGAGTTCTGCACGGGGATCACCTCGTTCCGGGTCAGCCATCGGATTCACGCTCGCCGCCCGCTTCTGGAACTCTGCACGCCGCTCAGCGCTCCTCCTCGCCGCGATGTCTCGTGTCCGCTTCTCCCGACCTTCCTGCGTCCCCAGCTCTGCCTGGGCACTGATGCGCTCCAGTTCGGCTTCCCGCGCCCGAATGCGCTCTTCCTGTTCAAGGGTCGCACCGTAAATCCGCTCTTCGCTGGTGTCGACCATCCCGTCCGGGTGGTTTGCATCGACCTTTGCCTGTACCTCCATCTGCACCGTCGCCTGGAACTCCGGGGTCTCATCGACGACCTCGAAGCCCTCTTCATCGACCGCCGCTTCGTCCGCTTTTTCGAATGCCTGTTCATCGACCGAAACTACTTGACTGGTAACGTTCTTACTTGACATTGGATCTCACTGATCCGAAGGCGCTCAGCGCCCGACACCGCGATGCTCCTACATCGCGGCTCTTCGACGACAACGCCCGACAGAACCATCTGCGCGCTCTCGCTCGCGCCTTCGTGAGCGCCCCTTGGGGCGCGAGCGAGAGCGCGCCAAAGGAAGGTCACCAAACCAGCACCGCGCGCCGTCTCACCGAGCGAAGCGAGGTGAGGCTTGGAAGACGAACGAAGTGAGTCTTCCAGCGACCCGCACGGAGCGAGCGGCCAGCTTTAAGCCGTTTCTCGTGTCCGGCCCGGACTGCGGGTCCGTGTCCAGGGCGACGGTCGTGAGCACGGCGAGCCGTGGGGTGGCTCGCCGTGCGGAACGGCCCAAAGCGCTGGAACGCGAAAGCCCGCGAGGGGCGCAACCGAAAACGCGCTTAATGCTGGCGTCGAGACCAGATTCACTTTAGCCCGGAATGGGCGCGGGCGGTGCGGAGAGCGCCCACACGCCCGGAATGGTCGGTCGCGAGCGATGCGGAGGGCGGAATGCGGCGAGCGGGGCGGGCCGGAGAGAAACACCAAAATAGGAGGTGTCAGTGCGCCTGCTTACCGAACATCGATCTTGTGCTGAAATTCCTGTAATTTGAGAGAACGGGCCTGCTGCATACAGAGGATGTAGTCAGCAGCAGCCCATCCTTCATTCCAGCACATCAACGACGAAACAGCCGTTAGTTAGAAGTGCGAATTGACCACTGAACGTTCTGCCAGTTCAAAGAAGTTGTTCGACAGCCGTGCGAGATACAACGCGCATATCTCAAAGCGTCGTTAGTCAGGGCTGTTTGTCCGGCTCAACACAGCTTGAAGAAGAGATGGCGAGATCAATACGGACACCAGTACGAGCGCTACGAAGGCCGAGAACAGCCGTCCTGAGATGAATCCCGCTGCGAGAGCGGTGCTGATGATCGCCAGTCCGACTCCCGTCTTCGGAGTCATACCGACGCCGATCGCGGCGGACTCGCGGATATCTCCGCCCGCAATCAGGTTGCCGACGAACCCGCCGACAAACTTCGCTGTTAGACCGAATGTAACGACGGCGATGACGAATGCGTCAAGAGTGGTCAGGACACGGAGATCGATTTGTGCTCCCACGCCTGCGAAAAAAAGCGGAATAAACATCCCGTACGCGATACCGGCGACACCCTCACGGACTTCCAACCGCGAGAGACGCTCATCTTCACCCACAAGCAGCCCAATAATGAGCGCTCCGAGAGTAACATCGAGACCGACCGCCTCCGCGCTGAAACTAACGAGGAAAATCACACTAAAGAGGGCCAGTATGTCTGCTTCTATCTGTCGTGAGCGCGCCAACAGTGACGAGAGTTGTTGGATAACGGTGAACCGAGCGATCACCGCCAGGGCAAAGAACCCAATCACTTGTCCAAGAGTCGCCACGGCCTCGATGGTACCGTCCCCGGAGACTGCGAGCAAGAGCAGTGCAAACGCGAGAAGGCCTACGACGTCGTCCACGACCGCGGCCCCGACAACACGATGCCCGACACGCGAATCGAGCTGGTGTAGGTCAAGTAACGTTCGAGCGGTTACGGCGATAGAAGTCACCGAGAGCGCGAGTGCCAGAAAAGCACTCTCGGCGACGCTATAGTCGAACGCGAGGCCGAGTACGAGGCCGGTGCCTGCGGGTATTATCATCCCAAATAGCGCGATACTGATGGCGGCAGAACCAACTGACAGGAGTTCTGTGAGGTCGAGGTGTTCGTAGCCGATATCGAAAAAGAGGAGCATTGCGCCGATCATCCCGAACACGGCGAATGTCTCATCGTAGTCAATGAGACCAATGATAGACGGCCCGAGAACCAGTCCTGCGATGATCTCACCGACGAGAGCAGGTTCACCCACCCGTTCGAGGACCTCGCCGAAAACAAAGGCGACCAACAACGTCACGCCGACCACCAGCAGTATATCCGCCATCAGCAACGAGATGCGCTCGAATATGCTTGTTTCTTGCTCCCAAGGTGAGAACTTTGACTAACAAAACGCACGAGTGTAGCGACTGTTCCGCCGTTCCATACACGCTCTGAATCGAACGATCTCAGCCTCAGCGAAATTGGGGTACTCACGCGCGAGATACCCGCTGTGTGTCTTGCACGACCGCTCTCGATCTACCCGGCTGCTGTCAGAAGTGCCGTTCAAGATATAGAGCATGAGTTTAGCACGACAGTAGAAGTAGGGGTAGCGGTTCATAAGCAGCGAACTGGATCGTCTGCTGAATAGACTGGCGAACGAACGCTAATCATCGCTATCTGTCCAGCTATTCAGTCGTGTCGGATTCATTACTAACGAGATGGTATAGGTAGTAGGTCACAGATAATCCAAACCCAATTCCGACAGCAGAGGGAACTACTTCCTGCAGCGGATCTCTAAAGCCACCAAAGCCGATTAGAGTGCCGATGACGGTGGCAAGGACAAACAAATCACAGCCCTTCGAAACGGCCGCTGTGGCTCGTCACTCTCTATGCAGACCAAACACATCAATATCTGATTAGTGTTCCGTCGTGGTGAATCCGTCACTCGACGACTTTTGGCGTCCAATGACTGCTCTTTTTGACCAGTATCGGTATCTGCTGTATTAAGTAGTCACAATTGCTGAGAGAAGGAGTCTCCGGCTAAGATTCGTGTACGACCAGAACCAACTGCTGAAGACGAGCTGTGAATTCAGCCCGCCTTCTAACCACTGTCATCGACTGTGGAGGTAACGAGGGCTCTCTCGCCTATAGTTCCGTTCGTCCAGCGGTTTCAGTCACTGACTGTGTGAACTCCCGTACAAGCTGGATAGCACGGTCGGCATCGGGGCCGATCCAGACGAGGTGGTCGGCCTCGACGCGGTGAAGTTCGACGTCGGGCACCGTCTCGGCGAGAAACTCGGCGTGGGAGATGGGAACCGCCGCGTCAAACTCTCCGTGGACCACGAGCGTGGGACACCGTATCTCCCCGTAGTCGACGAGGGGGAGTTCCCGGCACCATCGTTCATCGTTGCGCGTCCCATCAATACGTACACTCGTGGGGAGGACTGTCGGGATGAATTCTAGCGACCGTTCGCGTTGTTCCGGGGTCGCCCTGACGAACTCGACGTACTCTTCGAGATCTGCTCCCTCCAGCGTCGACAGACTCCCGTGCATGAGTCCGAGGAGGTGGTCCGGATTAGCGCGACGGAGAAGTTCCATAAGGCCAGACGTGGCGTCGAGGACCGGTGTGGACGTTAGTATCGGATCGGCGATGGGGCTGCCCGTATCGAACATTCGGTCGTCGATCTCTGTGGAGATAGCCGATGCGAGCACGAGGCCCGTGACGCGCTCGGGATACTCAGACGCCAAGTGGAGAGCGGACGGGCCGCCAGCCGAGAGTCCGATGACCAGCGCCTCCTCAACCTCAAGTTTGTCCAGCAGTGCGTCGAGCAGAGCCGCCTGATCGCTCGGGGTGGCGGCACCGTCAAGCGGCGTCCGCAGGTAGCCCGGGCGAGAAGGGGCGATGAGTTCGACGCCGTCGTCGACCATCGCTTCGCCGAACGCGAGCGCCTGGTCGTACCCGCCCGGGGCGCCGTGGAGGACGAGGACGGGCGAACCCGAGCCCCGTCGCGAAACTTCAATCGCACCGTGGTCGGTCTCGACGAGTTCACTGCCTGTCGCTAGGTCGGCGAGCCGGCGATGCTTCCAGCGCCACAGCGCAGCGCCCGCTACCCCGAATAGGAGCCCCACGCCACCAGCAGTCCACCGTGTCCAGTTTCGACTCATACTAGTCTAGAAGCTGCAAGACAAGATAGTCATTCCCGGTGGTTGCCACGTGCCGAGAACGCTGGCTGTCGTTGACATGGTTATTCCAGCTTGATCTTCGCCCACGATAACCATAGTCCCACTTTCCATTCCAATACCACCAACCTTTGATTGGTAATGAGTACTTGGTGAATAAGCGCTGTGTATGCAGCACGCTCCTGAGAATGTGTCTGAATTTAGTAATACATTCAGAGCTGTAATAGTTGTGTTCGGCGTATCAGTTCAAAAAGCGAGCGTCCAGCGGGTCGACATCCACTCCATTCGTAGGAGCGTCCGCTCGCTAGCGTCGATGACGCTACGGCGGCACCTTGCGGGTTTATGCGCTATTCGTTGGGCAACACCGCGGCACCCTCGACGGGATGCCACTGGTGATCGTCCCACTGGAACCGCACGGGCCGTGCCGTCGGCCTGACTGTCGGGCTCGTCGCCTGCGCAAGCAACGCTTTCGACGCAACGAGATCAGCGTGTCCCTCGAAGCCACACGGGCAGGTGAGTGTCTCTTGATGCCGGCGTGTTCGGTCCCGCTCGCCACACTTCGGACAGGTCTGGGACGTCCACGCCTCGGAGATTGTTTCTACGTCAATCCCGTACTCTTCGCAGACGGATGAGAGTCGATCAATGCACTGTCGGTGTGCCCAGAACGACCGTGCCTTGAGGTTCGCCTCCACCGACCAGTACTCGCCGGCACCCCGGTGAGATCGCCGTGGTAGAGCGTTGAGATACCAGCTGCCTCTAAGCGCTCGACTAAGTCCCGAAGGAGTGCGTTTACTGCGTGGTCACGTCGCCGCGAGCGTTTGCGATAGAGTCGTTTGATTCGTTGACTCGTGTGTTGTCCATCAGGGAGTTTCGCTTGAGCGCTGGCGATAGCGTTAGTCGTCTCGCGAAACTGCTCGAATGGGTGGTGGCCACTGTAGAGATACTGCCCACCGGTTGTTGTCGTACAAGCAACGAGCACGTTTGCGCCGAGATCGAGTGCAGCGGCCTCAGAGCCATCTGGTCTGCTCTCTTCGACATCGCCGATGGTTACGGATTGATGCACACGGTACGTCTCTTCGACCGGGTCGTACGAGATTTCGAGTCGACCACCGTCACCACACCACTTCGGATTGCCCCGAACCGGTAACCGAAGCCGTTCGTACATTCCGAATCCGTATTCGTCTTTGAGATCCATACCGATGCGGATTTCCAGTCGGGACCGCCTATTCCACTGAATGGTGTACGAATCGTTTCGAATGTAGGTTCGGAGCTCTCGGCCATCGTCTTGATTCCCCCAGTAGCCGGGGGGACTCGGATCGTACTCAGGATCGCCGAGAAGTTCGAAGAAGGATCGCCACGCAGTATCGTTCACGCGAGCGATCTGTTGGGTCGTCGCTCCGCTTAGCACGTCGACGTACTCGTCGTAGTAGCCATCGCACTCCCAGACACTTTCGCCATCGAAGAACTGCTGGCGGCGGTCGTAGGTGAGTTTATTCCAGAGGCTTGCCGACGCGTCCAGCACTCGCGTAAGGATCTCTTCTGTTGTTTCAGAGTCGGGAGCGATATCGAACGTATTCGTTCGTTTCATGGCTCTGAACGATATTGCATCCAGGGCACGCCTTCGCAGATTCCAGTTGACTGCACGATTCTCGGAAAACTACTGTCGGGTTTGGTCTGGCAACGTCGTCTCATTTTCAATTCCTCTCTGGTGAAGGCACGATCACGTCGCGCCTCCGCCCGTTCCGGGCGCGAAAAACCAACACAAGCACGTCGAGTTGGAGTCACATCATCGGTCGCTGTGGCCCCACATCCGCGGGACATAGCCGAGATACTCGATGTCGTCAGCGTAGTCACGAAGTAGCCCGATGAGGACGACTTCGGGGATGCCATTCTCGGCCTGTCCGACTAGCCACTCCTCCAGTTCGACTTCAGTCTCCTCGATCTCTGTGAGGTCAACCGACATCGGTCATCGCGCTCCCTGCTGACGGTACATCTGTTGCTGGTGGTGTTGCATCTCGAATCACCTGTGCTGTGCAGGCACGACCGAACGCGCCTGCACCCTTTGCAGGCGCTCAAAAACACTACTGTACTACACAGTCAGAATCGGGTGCTGTAGAACAGCTGTCATACTTGGCTCAGGGCGATAAGTACAGACGAGCTACGTAGCAGCAGCCCGGCCAGCCTTGACTACTGCCCGATACTGGAGATGCCAACCGAGAGTGCGTCACATTCACGGCGTCGGCAAATTGCACGCCGAGGTTCAGGACGGGTTCTCAGTGTGACGTGGCGTTGGCTTTGACTTGGTCGTACTTCTCCGCTGCCCACTCTAGGAGTTCCGAGTGCGACGGGGCCTCTAGCACTGAATGGGTTCGCATTCGTTCGTCGAACGCCCCGAGGAGGACCGTGTCATCGACGATTCCGAGTGCGTACTCCGGAACCGTACTTGATTCGTAGAGCGTGATGTTCTTGGACGCGTTGATAGCCTTGAGCGCCTCGTCGTAGTCAGGACTCGCAGATTCGTATCCCCCCGGCGGGACGACGATATCAAGAGTCAGATCCTCGACAATACACTCGTGAAGTGTCTCGATGTAGAGCGGATTGACTGTCGGAAGGAATCCCCTGACAGAAGTCGAATTCATCACGCTCCGGCGGACGTGGTAGAGCGGCTCGAAGGGGGTGTCGGTCGTGGACACCGTTATGTCACACGACGTCAGCGTGTCCGGACTGACCGGGAGACCGGCCGGGAAACGCTCGAAGAAGGGGCCGAGAGACGACCCGAGCTCAACCGCCGAGAGTGCGTCTCCCACTGCTTCGCACGCGATTTCACCCGCTACGGTGATCTCGTATCTGTTCTCCGTTACGACATGGGAGATGTACCCCTGTTCCTCAAGGGCAGTGAGGTTCCGCCGAAGCGTCGATCGGGGTAAGTCGAGTTCCTCGCCGAGCGCGTCGCCCGGTGCCGCACTCTCGGAGAGCAACCGCAGTAATCGGTACCGATTCGGGGACGCAACGAGGAACTCTAGTCGCTCAAGTGCGACCTCAACTGAGCTCTCCATAACTCCGTCACAAGTGTTTTGACACTTCCTTGTTTCGATGCGCTACGTCCACCCCCTGAACACTGCTCACCCCTCGAACACCTCCCACCAGATAGCGTTATTCATCTGACGGAATAGCTTCCGTTCACGATGAGCTACGATACGGTACTGTTCGACTGTGACGGTGTTATCGCAGAAATGCCCGACAGGACGGCCATGACAGAGGCGATGCGCCGTGTACAGCGACGGTTCGAACTGTCCACTCCACCCGAGCAGATACTTTCAGACTTCTTGCGGGGCAACCTCTCGTCCATTACCGAGCGCTGTCGGTCGGCTGAAATCGAACGTGATACCTTCTTTGCGGCGGCCGCCCGCGAAGGAGTTCAGGCGCAACTAACCGAGATTCGGTCGGGTCTTCGCTCAGTGTATGACGACATCGACGCCGTTCGGCAGCTGAACTACCCGATGGGCGTGGTCAGTGACAACCATCCCCGCGTTCTCTCGTTCCTCCTGCAACAGTTCAACCTGGCGAGCTGCTTCGAGACGGTGCAGGGCTGTCGGTTCACGCCGTCCGAATTCCAACGCCGGAAGCCTAACCCATACAACCTCAAGATTGCAATGGAGACGCTTGATGCCGAGAGTGCATTGTACGTTGGGGACCGAGAAATAGACATCAAAGCGGCCGATAACGTCGGGATTGACTCAGCACTGCTACTACGCGACCACACGGCCGAGAGCGAGGCTGATGTTGCTCCGACATACGAGGTCTCCTCGCTCTGGCAACTCCACAACGCACTCTAAAGTAGAGTTCCGAAGCCAACAAGACCGTTCATGCGACTCCCGCTTCACTGACGGAGATAGAAACACTTGTTTGTCGAATAGTCATCAGCGGCCGGAGGAAACGACCGAAACAAAACTCGGTGGGTAAATCTACTATCAGCGGATTCAGCAATCCCTGGGACGAAAACAACCATTATGTCCGCAGTTCTTTGGCACCTTGATCAGAGCTTTCCCAGTCGGTGGTGAGCAGCCACGCCGCGCAACCCCCCGCACTTACCCGCTGGCGTCGAGGGCACATACATTTGAGCCCGGAACGGGCGCTCGCGGTGCGGAGAGCGCCCGCACGCCCGGAATGGTCGGTCGCGAGCGACGCGGAGGGCGGAAGCGGCGAGCGAGGCGGGCCGTCACGTACACATCTGTCTAGCTGGCCACGTCGCTCGGTGCGGCAGCTACCGCCCTAGTCGGACTCAGAAAGGGCGAGGGCACCACAGATAGCGGGAGATGATGTCTCTCGAGCGCATAGCGCAAGGCGGTAGGATATCTCCCGGACCCACAATACTGTAAGACTGAGGCGCACAGAGGTTCTTGGACGACCTGAACGAGGGGGAGTAAGACCGCCTCTCGCACCGTCACAGGACTGTAATGAGTTGAGGCTTTTACGCAGCTGGAGTCTGGCGGGTATTTTCTGCCAAATCAACACACCGTTGGTCGATTTTTCCAGATCACCGATGCAGCTACTCTCGAGACTCTTGCGGCATGATCACGATTTCGTCGTCGACTTCGTGAATTGTGACGTCGATGCCGTACACATTCGACACATCAGCTGCCGTCAAAGAGCTCGGGGGGCCTTGCGAATAGACCCCGTCTTCGCCGAGTAGCACGATCCGGTCGCTGTATCTCGTTGCGAGCGTCAGATCGTGCATCGCGTGTAAGATTCCGAGGCCGTTGGGAGCCTCATCCCGAAGTAGTGAAAGCGCCTCCACTTCGTGCCGGATGTCGAGATCACTTGTCGGCTCGTCCAAGATCAGCCCGCGGGGCTCCTGAGCCAACACGCGAGCGAGGATCACTTTCTGATGTTGGCCACCGCTGAGTGAGTTTACATCTCGCATCGCGAACTCGTCAAGTTCCAACCAATCCAATAAGGTCGCGACGACTTGGCGATCACGCGGCCCTGGCCGTGTGCCAAAGTGTGGTTTTCGCCCCATGAGTACTGTTTGGAACACTGTCCGGGGGAAGTTCGTCGGCTCGCTCTGGGGCACATATCCGACAGTACGTGCGAGCGCATCTCGTTCGTAGTCGTCGACGGGACGACCGTTGACACGGACCGAACCGGATAGTGGGTCAAGGATCCCGACAGCACACTTCAGAAGCGTACTCTTCCCGACGCCGTTAGGGCCCAATAATCCGACGATTTCGCCGCTTTGTACGTCAAAGGAAATGTCAGAGATGACGGCTGAGCCGTCGTATCCAGCACTTACTCCATCGAACGTGATCGTCGGCGGATCTGTCGGGTCAGTCGGTTCGGTAGTCACCAGTACTCCCTCCCTTGGAGAATCAGGTACAAGAACAGTGGAACGCCGACAAAGGACGTGACGATCCCGACCGGGAGGACGATTGGTGAGATGATCGTCCGTGCCACCGTATCGGCCGAGAGCAGTAACGCGCCGCCGGCGACCGTCGATGCGGGAATCAGGATCCGTTCTTCGCCGCCGAGGAGGCGTCGCGTGATATGGGGTACTACGAGCCCAACGAATCCGATAATGCCAAACATCGCGACAACAAGCGCCGTTATGAACGACGCGAATACCATTCCTGTGAGACGGGTTCGTTCTACCGAGACGCCCAGACTCCGAGCGGTCTCATCACCTGCATTCAGCACTGTGTATGCCCACGCACGCTGAATGAAGTACGCTGTCACGAGTATAACGCCGAGCCACAGGAGGCCGTTGAACTCCCAGGTGGCGCCCCCGACGTCGCCGAACTTCCAGTACACCAACGCGGCAAGTTCGGTGTTCGTCGCGAAGTACTCTATACTGGTCGTTCCCGCGGTGTATAGGGACGCGAGAGCGATCCCCGTCAGAATCAACGTTTCGGGCGAGGCACGCTTGTATTTCGCGACGAGAAAGATCGCTGCTGTCGACGAGAGCGCACCCACGAACGCCGAGACTGTGGTGAGATACGGGTCTACGACCGAGAGGATCGGCCCACTGCCACTCGTTGTACCAGTCCCTAACACGACGATCGAGAACGCGGCACCGAACGCCGCTCCTTGAGAGATACCCAACGTGTACGGCGAGGCAAGCGGATTCCGGAGAACGCTCTGTAGCACCGTCCCTGCGACGGCTAACCCCGCGCCAGCGCCGACGGCGGCAACGATCCGTGGGAGTCGGATGTTCCAGACGGCTTGATACGCGGTTCCGGTGTCTCGTCCGGCGGCGATCGCGATGAGGTCCGTGAACGACACATCGATCGGACCCGTGATGACCGCATACATCCAGACGGCAACAAGCAGTCCCAACACGACGGCGATGACTGAGAGCTTTCTCCGGTACCGCTGCTGGTATCGATCCAGTAGCGCACTGGCTGTCGACGTTCCTCCATCTAGGGTGTTCGGTCCGGGCGACTGCACGTCGACGCACCACCCGTCGGCTGGCGGCGTCCGTTTGTCCCCCGACTGTGACTGATCCTCCATCGATACTGCCTAGAACTCGAGACGGCCGAACCCACGCCCGTACGGTCCCGTGAGGTCGTCGTAGACGGGTGCACCGACGTACTCCTCGTAGATCTCGTCCGCTTTCGAGACTGGATCGACGTCGCTGAACCGATCGGGGTAGAGCACGCTCCCGGCGTAGTATGCGTTGGCGAGCGCGGTCCCGAAGTTGATCGAGTACTCCCGGACCGGGAACAGCGTGTACACGTCCTCGTTCTGAATGGCAGTGACGGATTGGTACTGTTCCTCCAAGAGCGCGTCGTACTGGACCGTCCCCATATCAATAAATATGTAGCTTGGGTCTTGCTCGATGATCTCCTCGGGGTCGATATCGATCCGGGCGGCTCCTTTGGTGGTTGTGAGCGTTCCGGTAAGGTTGCTTGCAACGTTGTTCGCGTTCACGAACTCAAGCGGGGTGTAGAGCGGCTGTGTGCGTGTCAGACCGTGGTTCCCTCGTCCAAGGTAGCCGACGTAGCTTCTCGGCCGGTCCTCGTCAGAAACGTCATCCGTCCGGGAAGCAAGGTCGTCGATGGTCTCCGTCGTGAACTGTTGGAGGTTCTCAGCGGTCTCAGACGTCCCCATGATCTCCCCCAGTAAGTCGAGCGAGCCGAAGAACTGGGGCCGGTTCTCTTCGTTGATATCACCCGGCTGGACCACGACAACTGGCGTCTCGATCTGGTTCTGTAAGTCGTTCGCATCCCCGGCTTCTGCCCAGCCCCAGAACACGACATCAGGGTCCTGCTGAAGCAGAAGTTCCGCATCCGGCCGGTTCCGGCGGCCGACGGACGGGAGTTCGGAGAGCTCGGGATTGGCGTGAATATACGGTCGGAACGGGCGCTTCTCGTTCGTCGTTTCGAGCTCCTCGACAGCGATAACCTCCTCCGTTGCGTCGATATACGTCAGGAGTCGAAGTGCTCCTGACCCGACGGCGATGACGCTATCGACCGATCCCGGAATTTCTACCGTGCGACCGACCATATCCTCGATCTCCCGAGTTGAACTCCCTTCGGTAGTGGTCGTCGATGTCGGTGAGTCCGTTTGAGTTGACTGATCAGTGGTGTCGGTGGAAGTCGGTTGACCGCCGCTGCAGCCAGCAAGCCCGGTAATCGCCCCAGCCGCGATCGCCGTTCGAAGGAATTGTCGTCGATTTCGCTGTTTCGACATTGATACAACGATGGGTTGACTATAAGTATATAACTCCTGTGTTCACACCATGCATGTTGATCCTGACACCCTGATCGAGGAGTCGACGTATTTGATCGGCATCGACGATACTGACACGATCGACAGCGAGTACGGGACCGGAAAGGTCAGCCGACTCTTGGGCGATCATCTGACAACGGCCTTACCGTCGGTGGAGTGGCGTGGAAGCGTTCGTCAGCAACTGCTCGTTGACCCACGAGTTCCCTACACGACGCACAATAGTTCCGCGACGCTCATCTGTGCAACTCCAGAAGGGACGTCACGTGAAGATCTCGTCAACGTTTGTTCGACCTTCCTCACCGATATCGCAGCGGACGGGTCCGATCCCGGGCTATGTGTGGGCCGCCGATCGTCGGTCAGTCGGTCCGTTCGTGCTTTCGGGCTCACTGCAGCGGAAGAACTGGTCGAAGAGCGGCAAGCGTACGAACTCGCTGAAGCGTCTGGGCTGTTCCTCGACGAGTACGGCGGAACCGGCGAGGGCGTGATTGGAGCACTCGCCGGCGTTGGTCGAACAGCGAGTCTGAACCACGGACGGTTCATCGAATATGGGCACATCCGTGAGTTTGACGGAGCCGTTTCGGTGGCAGAGCTTCGAGCTGATGGTATCGTCGTCGACCTTGCCGACGGCGGGGAACTACAGACGGGAACCGTCGAAACTGAGGGATGGGTTCGACCACTCCTCGGGCGTGGACGCCCTGTCCTCGAAGTCGAACCCGTTTCGAACGGGAGCTACCGTGCGACGAACCTTGATGAATAAGCCGTCGGCGATGTGGAGCCGGCTCACGCGTCGTCAGCCGCGTCGCCGTCGTCGATGTCCAACTCGCCGATTCCCGCCCCATTTTCCTTGATTTCGTAGTGCTCGTGAACGACCGGCCGGAGCGCCTGGAGGATCATCTCCGCAGCAAACGGCGAGATATCGAGATCCTCAGCCACCATCCGATGGGTCACATTGCCGCGTTCGCGGGCGACGGCGTAAGTGAGCGTCGTCGCCAGGCCGGCGACGCCGTGGCGGTCGATGTAGGTGTCGATATCGTCGTTGGTTTCGGCACGACCGACCGCGTCGATCAGCACTGGCGTGATCGTGTACTCACGGTCACCGGCGGCTGTCGTCACGGTCAGGTCGATCTCGCGGGCGGCGTACCGCCGAGGTTGCTCGTCGTGGGTGACCTCGACGACGCCGGCGTCGACAAGCCGGTTGACGTTTCTGTAGGCCGTCCCCTGGGAGAGCTCGAGGTCTTCTATCACGTCCTGGACGGTCGCCTCGTCTTCGTGAACGAGGTACGCGTACAGTTGGGCGAGCTGCGACTCCTTGAGGAGGTTCGCAACCGAGAGGAAGTCGCGGATGATGTCGCCATCAGCACGATTCGAGGTGCGTGACACGGGTCGTTCCTAATGACCGTTTCCAGCGAAACAGTAGAGAGTGTTTGGGTCACTCCGCCGGCGCCGTGACAAGGTGCTCCTCGAGGTCGCGCGTCCAGTAGGTAGCTGGCCCGCCGGGACTACACCGGGCGCAGAGTTGGAGTGGGCCTTCTAGGTGGCCGAGTTCCACTCGGAACCGCGTCAGCGCCGCGATCGTGTCAA
Organism: Halobellus litoreus; assembly: GCF_024464595.1. NCBI lineage: Archaea > Methanobacteriati > Methanobacteriota > Halobacteria > Halobacteriales > Haloferacaceae > Halobellus > Halobellus litoreus. The sequence goes on from NZ_JANHAW010000004.1 coordinate 164,523, forward strand.
CGACGAGCCCACACCCGTCGCAGGCGTGGTAATCGCGCTCGTCGGGATCCGGCCGCGTCTGGATGGCGCAGTCGACACAGATCGGGTGGGTGACCCGCTCGTCCTGCCCCCAGGTATGGGCTTCACCGGCTTCGGTGCCGGGTGGGGCGTCACAGAAGGCACAGCCAGTGAGCGTCTGCTGCATCACTCACCTTCCACGTCGGCGTCGCGACCGGCCGTCCAACCACGGTGGAAGACGGCCAGCTGCGTGGCTGAATCGAACGCAGTACCACTCGGCTCGTGAACCAGAACTTGGTCCTCGGGAACCGGAGTGACGACGTCCGCGTCGATGAGGTCGTCGACCAAGCGACGGGCTGTGGCATCGTCGACGTCCGCCGTGTCGACGCTGGTGGCGTCGCGGTCCTGGGCGAGCAACTCTTTCTCGAACTGTTCGTGGTCGGCACTCGTGTCGTGGTGAGGATCGGGACCAGCCATAATGGGTCACGCAGCGCACACTGTCGCGCGCTTCACGCCTTCCGGCGTGCACGAGAAACAGCGTTCTCGTGCGCACACCAGAACGCTCCGCGTTCTGGGGACGCGGATAAACAGTCAGGAGGGACAGCGTTAGTCAGGTCGCGGATCGCGATAGCCGATGACGGCGACGTCGTCGATGAACAGGACGCCCTTGATAAAGTCGAGCTTGGTCAGACTGTGCTGGTAGAGGTTATGCCGGCCGAGATAGTTCACCGGCACCACCAGACAGCTGAACTCGATCTTCGGTCGGCCGTCTTTCTGGGTGCGGTACCCCTTCTGGAACTTGAGGAGGTCGTCGCTGACGTTCTTGCGCTCGCTTTTCTCGACCTCGATGGCGATGCGGGCGTCGTCGTCGTAGAGGTCGACGCTGTAGTGAAACCCCTGATGCGACCAGAGCTTGCAGTTCGGGTTGTAGCCGCCGGCGGCGTCCCCTTCGTACTCGTACTGCGAGAGCCCGTCGGCGATCGCGGCATCGAAGCCGCCGACCTCCGTGTGTTTCGTCGAGCCGTCGAAGACGCTGGCCGGGACGGCTTCGACGGCCGACCGAATCGACGCCAGCGCATCGTCCGGAAACGCCTCGGACGAGGTTTGGGTACGGCGCTCGCTCAGTTTGGTGACCTCCTCGACGACGACCATACTCGCTCTCGACGAACAGTGGCCCGATAAAACCCGTCGCGACGGCCGTTCGAGCCCACCGGCCGCCAGGATACACTCACTCGAGGAGTCGGGTGGAGGGTGGGGGCGAGGGAGTGGATCCAGCCCCAGCGTTAACCAACACTGTGTCGGTATTGATTCGAAATGTTGGTTAAGATATCTGGCCGGCCCCATATACAACAGGACCGTCAGGTCGGCAACCGGAAGGCGAGGCTGTACATCCGGCCGGTCGACTCGTTACCGATTTCGGCAGCGAGGCGCTCGGCTCTCGCGGCGAGCGAATCGCCAACATCGTCGGGACAGTTGACGGCGAACGAAGCGGCCGCGTCGGCGTGGGCCGAGAGGTGACTCGCAGTCCAGGGGACTGGATCGAGCAGCGTTCGCTCGCGATCGAAGGTCCACCCGTCGCCTACGAACAGATCCCGGAGGAACGACGACGGGTAGAACGTCAGGGCGGATCGACCGGTCGCCAGTTCGGCCACGGCGTTCTCGACGGCGAACAGGTCTCGGATGGCGGCGTCATCGGGGAGCGGATCATAGTCGTCGACGACGAGGTGTGATCCGGGAGCGGCCACGCGGTGGAGTTCATCGACGACCGCCGAAAGCGCTGCGGGGTTGAGGACGTTACAGAGCCCGTGAGCGGTAATCAGGTCGACTGACTTGTCAGGTAATGGAATCGCGTGGAGATCAGCTTCGAGGACGGCCAGTCGGTCGGCGGTCCCAGATCGCTCTCCGTTGGCCCCAACCAATCGTCCACTTTCGCCTCCGACTCGTTCCAGAGTCGTTCGTGCGTGTTCGCGGTCGTCCGTGACCGCGTAGACGCGACTCGCGCCCGCGGCAAGCAGCCCCCCGCTCGTCGATCCGACGCCGGCACCGGCCTCGAGACAGCGCCGGCCCTCGACGGGCCGGTCGGCGAGCGCGACGGTGACCGTTCGAGGAACGTCCATCCCCGCGTCAGTGGTGGAGCTGTTCGGGCACCGGACTGTCGTCGTGGCGCGCGGCCTCGATCAGCGACCGCTGAGCGGCCTCGTCGATGCCGTCGTAGTCGGCGGCGGCTTCAAGAATCATCGTTACCAGTTTCGGGTCACCGGCACTGACGACGCTGGTCAGCCCCCGCGAGGCCGCGAAGTCGAAGCGGTCCCGGATCTCGTCGGGCGCACAGACCGGTCGATACCAGTTACAGAAGGGACGGTCCCGCTCGGGTAACTCATCCGTGTCGGGCCATGATTCTGCGGCGAAGGCTTTGATACCTAGCGTGCCGATGTTTTCCTTGTTGGCCTGCTGGAGGACGGTCTCGTAATCGTACTTATCATCGTCCTTGCCGGCGACCACAGGATTGAGTGGGAACATCAGTGATTCCAGATCATCGATGCGGTTGATAGCGTCGAGGATGAGATTCGGCCGGCTGTGGCTCGTCAGGCCAATATGGTCGATCAGTCCCTCCGCTTTGGCCTCGCGGAAGGCTTCCAGTGCGCCGCCGTCGGAAGTGATCTCATCGAGTTCCTCGTCGTATTCGAGCCCGTGGACTTGATAGAGGTCGATCTTCTCAACGCCGAGGCGATCGAGCGACTGTTCGAGGCGCTGCCACGCGCCTTCGTAGTCCCGTTTCTCGGTCTTACACCCGAGGAAGATCTCCCCACGGTGCTGGCGGAGTTTGGGACCGAGTTTCAGTTCCGCGTCACCGTACATCGGAGCCACGTCGAAGTGATTGACGCCGTAATCGAGGACGTGCTCGACCATCTGGTTCGCGCCGTCCTGTTCGAGCCAGTTGAGCGCGATCGTTCCGAATGTCATGACGGTGCTGTCGTGACCGGTCTTGCCGAGCGGACGTGTCTCCATACACCTGTTCGAAACGGGACAAATATAATGGTTTGCAGGTCGTTTTGGCCGTGTAGGAGGACTAGCACGATGATACCGGCCGTAGCCACGAAACTCATTCACAAAAACTCAAAAGTTGTGTCCACCACACCCGTGTCGGCACAACGAGAATCCACCGGCAAGCCCACGGCTGAAGCCGTGGATCGTTGACGCAGTCCAGATTATACCGTGTGAATCGAAATCTATGTGGCCTATTGGATCGTATCGAGAGACGCAGTGAGCTTCTGTTGCAGACCGAGACCCGTGTGGTACCGATTAACGATTGCTTCTTGATGGTTTGGACAGGCGAGGAGGTCGTGTTTAGTTTGGAGCATTGAACCAGGCGGCAAATGCTTGGAGCCAATTTTCAGCAGTTTGCGGCTCAACGTGGCTGAAACAGTTTGAGAACGGGGAAGTTCTGCGCTTGAGCTCTCGAAAGATTCGTTCGATGGCGTTCCGATTTCCATTTCGTTCAGTTTGAAATCGGAGGCCAGATCTGGCCAGCGCAGTTTGGAGGTGTTGAGCGCCATCGACCAGAAACACGGCGGATTCGATATCGTGTTTCTGGCGGAGTTCTCGCAGAAAAATCTCAGTTAATGCGGTCGTTGTTGTGGAAAATAGCCGCAGATGCAGCAGATAGTTTGTCTCGGGATCGGCGGCGGCGTACAGCCAGAATTGCTCGTTATTGATTCGAATCACGGTTTCGTCGAGCGCAACGTGAGTCGGGCTGCGGCCATCTATGGGCTGTAGATCGGCCTTTTGCACCCAATCGTGGATTGCTTTACGAGAGCGCTCGACACCCAACTCTTCGAGAATAGAGACAGTATTCGACAGCGACAGCCCCGCTAACTGGAGTTGAATACCGAGCTTCATCGCACGCTCGGGTGTCCGCTGTCGCTCCACAAAATTCAAATCAATCCAGTCCGTGCATCCGCTGAGGCGGGCGATTTCTGCCATAGACCAGCAAGAAATTCTCCCGCCTCACTCTTCATCCTTAACTAAACACGACCGACACACCCTTCCGAATCCGGCAGATACGGGGCGGTGACATCCTCCCCGCCGTTCACGGAGAGGGACTACGTCCCTCAGGCAGCCGGGCTTCGCCCGATGGCGGCGGGGCTTCCCGTATCGCGGTTGGGATATTCACGCGTCGAGGCGCTGGAGCAACTGCGTGACGTAGGGACTATTCTCCCAGCTCCGATGCGGGCTAATCGTCGTGATCAGCGTTCGAGCTTCCTCGTGACTCAGATGCCCGTTCCGAGCGTAGTCGACGATGAGCCGCGGCGTCGGGACGATCCGCGGCCCCTGCAGTACGGCGTGGATGAGTGGGAAGTTCGTCCCGCCGAACTCGTCGGTGAGAAACCCATCGACCCCGAGCGCGTTTGCAAGGACGATCCCGTCGGTTTCGCCGTCGTCGAGCCCGAACGTCGGTCGGGAGTCCGGTGTCTCTTCGCGCTCGTAGGGGTCTTCAACCGTGTAGTAGCTACGGGCCGCGAGGACGTTGTTCGCAGCCGCGGCGTGGATGTCCTGGTACTGCGTGATGTCACGGAGTTCCGCGACCACTTCTGGTGGTACGAATACATCACACGACGTGAGTAGATACTGAAACGGGTCCGGAGTGTCAGTGTCGACAGCCGCATCGGCTCTGGGAACCGCGAGACTGACGAGCGCACTAGTGTCGGCGACGACCGTCCGCAGTCGCCGGCCGCTCATTGCTCGTCGTCGGCTGCGGTATCGACCGCCGTCGCGTCGCCATCGTAGACGTCGACGTCGTCGGGGGCAGCAAGATCGAGTGGTTCATCCTCGAGATCCGCTTTGAGAAGCCGGAGGCGCTGGGCAGTCTCGGCGCCGACCAGCTGCTTGACCGTCTCGAACGCAAGCTGGTCGTCGTAGTACTTCGTCGCGACGAGTTCCTGGAACGTCTCGCTATCGGCGGTGTCTTCGATGTACTCACGAATCGCCTCGACAAGCAGATCCGTCCGATCCTTGTCGAAGAGCTCCGCGATCGCATCCAGCCGGTCGACGAGATACTCCGGCGACTGGAAATGGACCCGTCGCGGATCATCACTAGCGCTCATTCTATGTGCACGTTCTGCACATAGAGTGATAACCGTTTCGGCGTATGCACAGAGCTTGCACATCGGGCCCTGACGGGGCCGTCCCGCCAGTCTCAGCCGTCATCCTGTTCGTTCAGCTCCTCGAGGAACCAGCTGGCAGCGGTCCCGATCCGAACGCCGTCGGCGTTGCGCATCTCAAGGCCGTTCGTGGCGGTCCGAAACGGCTCGTCGTCGACGAGGATCCGGTGAATGACTGTGCGGACGGGATCGGTCCCGTAGGTATCAATAACGGTCGCCATCGTCCTGTCGAAATGCGCATCCTCGTGCTCGGCTCGCGGGTTCTGCGCTCGGTGGATCACGAGGTCGACCACGTCGTCGACCGATGCGTGCTCGGGATTCCCGGTTTGCTCACGAACGTTATAGCGGGGCTCAGCATCAGGCATTGCAAGTCACTCCGTCGCGTCGTCCGTATCTTTCCTCGCCGGGTCGGTTGCTCGTTGCCGGCGGATTGCAGCCAGCGTCTCCTCGAGCGTGTCCACACTCTCGATCGACGCGAGTTCATCGGTAATCCCGTCGATGAGTGCGGCTCGCTCGACGGCAGTCTCGTCGCCTGCGGTCGTGTCGATCGATGCGACGCGAAGCGCCCGCGTTTCGTGCCAGCCACAGTCCCAACAGTCTCGGGTCACCCCGATATGCTCGTCCTCTTCCGCTGCAAGGACTGCGTCGGACAGCGACGTCGAAAGCGGCCGGTCGGGTCCGACCTCGAGGGTGACGGGGGACCCGCACGCGGGGCAGTCCATAGTAATCCCGAGGAGCGCCCGTCTGTTGAAGATAGCGGAGCGACGGGACAGCGACACAAACAGCGCTGTTGGGGCCGTGGGATAGTGTAGCCACGGGCAGCTGTGGACCTACCGCAGTGAGGGCGTTCCACTCGCGTCGACGACCGCTCGGCGGGTCAGTCAGAGACGATGTGCGCCTCGAGATCGCTCGTCCAGTACGTCGCAAGCCCGCCCGGGCTACAGCGAGCGCACAGCTGCAACGGCCCTTCGAGATGCCCCAGTTCGACCCGAAACCGCGTGAGCTGGGCGGGACCGAAGGTCCCGCTAGAAGCCGGCGTGAAACGTCGGCGACGCCGTGAGCGCGTCGACGACGAGCCCACAGCCGTCGCAGGCGTAGTGATCGCGCTCGTCGGGATCTGGTTCCGTCTGGATCGCGCAGTCGACGCAGATGGGATGGGTGTCCCGTTCATCTTCGCCCCAGGTATGCGCCTCGCCAGCTTCGGTACCGGGCGGGGCGTCGCAGAACGCACACCCCGTGAGCGTCTGCTGCATCACTCGCCCTCCGCGTCGGCGTCACGGCCGGCCGTCCAGCCACGGTGGAAGACAGCCAGTTGCGTCGTCGAGTCGAACGCGGTACCGCTCGGCTCGTGAACGAGGACGCGATCCTCGGGAACGGGTGTGACGACGTCCACGTTGATGAGATCGTCGACCAGGCGACGGGCGGTCGTGTCGTCGACGTCCGCCGTGTCGACGCCAGCGGCGTCGCGGTCCTGGGCGAGCTGTTCCTTCTCGAACTGTTCGTGGTCGCGACTCGTGTTGTCGTGAGGGTCGGGACCAGCCATAATGGGTCACGCAGCGCTCATAGTCGCGCGCTGCACGGCTCGCGACGCTGATAAACAGCTACAGCGGGGTAGTGTCAGTCCGGGTGCGGATCGCGATAGCCGATAACGGCAACGTCGTGGAGGAACAGGGCGGTTGGCGGGGGTTGAGGGCATGAATTCTGGCAACGTCGTTAACCAACACTGCGCCAGGACTGGTCCAGGGTGTTGGTTAAGAGTGTGGCTATGGAGTCTGGAGTTCTCGAACTGGCTTCACGGTGAACGTGTCTGGCTCGCTTGCTGCTGCCTCTCGCGTATCCGCCGGCGGGGATGCCGATCGAGTGAGCTGGGTGATGAGTTCGTCGCGAACGATCTTTCGAGGGACGGTAGTCTCGTTCCACCCAAGCCGACTGTCGAAGTGTCCCTTCTGGAAATGCTGGCCGACGTCGTCGACGGCGACGTACTGCGTGCGTTTCGTCCCCCACACCTGCTGGGCAACGACGACTGCCCCCACCTGTTCGTGAGTCAGTTCGACGAGGGCACACTCAACAAGCGCGACGAGCGACGCGTGATCCCGATCGCTTGGGATTGCCACCTCGAGGTCCGCCCACGGAGCCTCCCCGTCGGAGTTGGTTGCTGCTTGCTGTACCGTCTGCGTCTGGGTCGTATGTTCCGAAGCCATCGTTTATCGGGGGCACGTGATGTGCCCCGCCACCCCCTGGTGGGGGCGACAGACGTGCCGTTGCTGTCGCGACGCTACTCGGACCGACCGCCGAATAACCGACTCAACATAGAGGATGGCCCTGACTCAGCACCGTTCTCACTCGCAGTAGAGACGTGCCCGCCCTGGGACTCCTCCTCCTGGCCACGGGTGGCGAGTTCGTCAGTGAGTCGCTCGATCTCCGCTTCGAGAGCGTCGATCCGCTTGGTTTTCTCCGCTAGTGTCGCCTCGAGTTCGTCGACACGCTCGCTCAATATCCGATTCTTCTCGGCGAGATACGCGCGACTCCGCTCCGAGTCAGCAGCGCCGACGTCCGGAGACGATCCGTCGCGGGTGTCGTCCGCGGTATCGTCGCCGGCGTTCGGGTCGTAGAACTCGGAAGTAGTCGCAATCGCTCGTTCGATGGTCTTCTCGCCGTACGTCGACCCATCAGCGTAGTGGACCTCGTCCCACTTCTCCCGAAGCAATCCTGACTGCCGGAACAGCTGCTCCATCTGCGTCCGGTCGCCGCCGGTCCAGAACGCCAGCAGACAGCACAGCGCCATGTCGGCCTCGGACTGGCTGTCGTAGCCGGCTGTGTTCCCGTTCCAGAGCCGCTCGAACTTCTCGCCGTTCGACGCATTCCGTGCCTTCTCCAGGAGGTCCTCGTCGTCGAGGTCGACGTCAACGTCGACAGCATCGGTCATCGGTGCCCGGTCGTTAGCGCCACCACGCTGTTCGGACTCGGATGCTGTGTCACGCTCGGTGTTCCTGGACGTACTCGCGGTGAATCGCTGTGAGCGCGTCCTGTCGGCGTGCAACGCGCGTCGGGGTCCGCTCGACGTGGTCGCCAGTAACGGTGAAAAAGCGTGCCGTGTCGTACAGTTCGACGCTCCCGCGACGGTTCCGCCCGTCGGGGAGTTCGCCGGTAATCAGGACGTGATAGCCAGTACCGGACGGTGACACCTCCGTATAGGAGTCGAGTCGTGCGATGATGTCCAGCGCGACGTCGTCGGCGTCGCCGGTTTCAGGATCGCGGCAGTCGTCCAGATCCACGCCGACGATGGGATCGTCGTCAGTAAACACGAACCCGATGCCATCGGCGTGCTCTGTCTCGGTGTAGTCACGTGCTGCCTCGAAACTCGCCCAGGTCTCCGACTCGGTTGCTGACGCGAACCCCCCAGCCCCTGGCGTCACCGGAATCTTCGTTGGCTTGCCGTCTCGCTTCTCTTCGCGCCAGCACACCCACTGGTCCCGTTCGCGTAGCGTCTCCGGAATCGCCTCCGGCTTGTCGATCATAGGCTCACTCATCCTCACGTAGCACCTCGCATGGCTCTCACTGGCTCTGAGCCAGCACAGAACTCTCTCTGCTGTACGTCGCGATCCAATCCCTTGGTCCCAACGGGGACCCCCCGTTCTATCCTAGTTGGTTGTTGGGTGGAACACTCACTATCGCTGGTTGCAAACCGCTGGACGTGAGCGTGTTCCACCCATTTCGCTCGGTTCGTTGGTGTTCCACCCATTGGGTATTTGGGTGGAACATGCCGCCGTCTGGTGGTTTCCGACCTACGAATTTGAGCGGATGGGGTCATGATTCTATCTGGGTGGAACAGCTCCCGAGAACTCGCGATAAAATCGGGAATTGGACTGTGTACGTCCGTTTCATGGCTGAAAGTCCTCCTCAGAGCGAATGCGGACACCAGTGTAATGCCGGACGGGTTCCCCGTCGATTCGCTTCTTCGTGGAGTCCACCTCGATATGGGTGTTGAGCTTCCGTGTGAACCAGCTCTTATTCAGCGGATCGTCGATGTCATGCGCCTCTGCCCAGTCGTTGTAAAGGCCGAATACGTCATCTTTCGGCACGGCTCCATCCGCGTCTTCGACAAGATATTCGTCGACGAACGATTCGAACGACGGTGGCGATGGGTCTTCTTGCTTCTCTTCGACCGGCTCATTGGCCTGGTCGGTCTGACTAAGTGGTTCGTCAGCAGCCGATGATTCCGACGATGCGGGACGGAGTGCCCCGTCAGTGATTGTCGAGAGTGGCCGCTTCTCACCGTCTTCATACACGACCGATTCCGCCTCATCGTGAAGGATGACGATGCCGTACGTCGAACGTGTGTAGTCTGGTACGGGGATTTCGGCTTCGGGGACGAATGGTTTCTTGACACGCACCCAGTCGTCCTCGAACGCCGATTTCGTCTCGTAGATGTGTTGCTCACCGTGCTCGTATACCACGTACTCGTCGGCAGCGTGATCGTAGCTGTAGATGGCCGGAACACGATCTTTCGAGAGTTTTCCAAGCGACGGGAGGCGTATGTGTTCCGTCCCGCTGGCATCACGAAGGACGATCTCGTCGCCATCACGCTGCCAGATATTCTGGGTCCCGTTCTCGTCCCCGGTCGCCGGTCGCACGGCCGTCACTCCACCTTCTTCGGTCGCTCCACCGTTGAACGTGAGATTCGAGTCAGTCGTGTAGAACCGTGTCTCACCATTCTGGAGGGTACGGACGGGTGGTGTGAGAATGCCGTCGACACGCTCGGCCCACTCAGTTTCGTCTGTTCCTGGTCGAACGACAAACAGCGGGATATCCCCTGCTTCTTGGGCCTTCCGGAGATTCGTGAGCACTTTCGCGGGATTCTCGGGTGTCGTCGTTTCGACTTCGATGGCGAATCGGTCGTCAACGTCGGGGTGGCTCGCCCTCGCGTCAGGTTTCTCGCTGCCATCCTGTGCGAGGATCGAGACAGTGAAGCCGAGTGCGGTGAGCTCTTCTTCGATCTGGCGGAGTGCTGCGTCGTGAGCACTTCCACCAGCGGCCTGCACGCCACCAGTATCGGGTGTCGCGACTGCTTCTCCGGCTTCAGTGAGCCGGATGCGGAGCTCGTCGGCGTCGATATCGACGGTCGTATCCAGGTATCGTGATCGTTCTCGGATGTCTGCGAGTGCATCATACGATGGCGGCTCGGCGTCGACGTCGTCGAAGAGCCGTCTGAGTTCGTCGTCAACTGCTTCAACGGCCACCCAGCCGTTCTCCTCGCGGCAGCCCTCTCGAAGCTGCAGACTCCGAACTACGTTCGCAATCGCGACGTCCAGGTCGTCGCTCCCGATATCGAGCACCTCGTGTCCGTCGGTCGGTGTTCTCGTTGTTGAGGCGTCTGTTGCGGCCGGCACGCCGTGTTCGTCACTGATGTGCTCGTGCATCGAGGAGAGCGTCTCAGTGAACTGCTCCTCTTCACGCGCTGTGAGTGGGGATTCGCTTTCGGGGTGGCCCGGTGGAATCGGGAGTGGTTCGAGACTGAACGGATACGGCCCCGTTTCACCGAACGTCGGGCTTGGCAGGCTGGCGATCCACTCTCCGCGCGGCAACGAACGAATTCGATTGGCGAAATCCGCGGGGTCCATTTCTTCGTGGGCCATCGCTCGTGCCAGTTCCCGGTCGACGTTGATTTTCCCGATGAGCGAACTACCGATGTTGTTCAGAGCGTTCAGGTAGATCTTCCGCCCACCTTCAGCCTCCATCTGTTCGGGGAACTGCATCGACAGGCCAACAGAGAGCCGGAATCCCCGGCCCTTCTCGAGGAGATCGTTCATGATGTCGGAGACCACGACCGACGCTGCCTCGTCGACGAGCAAGTTCACGACGTAGTCGTCCGGGTGCTGGGAGAGCGCCTGTTTGCGATCTTTGAGAGCTGCATCGAGATTGGTCAGGATCACACCGGTCATAATCCGGGCAGCATCGTCGCGGAGGTCTCCGAGGTCGAAGAGGATGACTGTATCCTCGCCGAGGAGATCCCGGAAGTCGAACTGGTTCTCGGTATTATTGAAGATCTGACGCAGGTGCGTATCCTGTGAAATATAGGCGAGACGGTTTCCGACACCGCCCATCACGTTCCCGAAGGTGTTCGAATCTAACTGGAGTTGTCGCCGGATCGTCCGTGTGACTTCCTCGCTGCTCGACCGTGGGGCGTCGCCGATGTTCTCGTTCGGTGGTCCGGCCTCCCAGAGCTGGTCAACGGCGTGTTCCAGCTGTCGGTGGGCGAAGTAGTCAGTCGACGCTCGGTACTGCCCGTTCTCACGCCCGTATTCCTCGTCGAACAGTGCCTTGATGAGTGTCTTGATGAGGGTCGGGGCCACAGTTGCCCGCTCGTAACGATCGGTTCCCATCACGAGCTTCAAAATCTCTTCGTAGTGGTCGGCCTTCCGTTGGACGGCGTCTTCGCGGCGCCGTCCGCTCTCCATCGACGGTTCGAGATCGAAAAACGAGAACCCGGGGAGGACGTCTGGTACCGGGAAGTAGACGACGTTCTCTTCGAGGTCGGTCATTCCAAACCGACGCGCGTGAGCCCGCATGTAGTTCTGGACCATGTTGTCGTTTTTTGGATTGATGAAGATCGTCGGCCCCTCGGTGTTGTCGTACAGCGACAGCAGATCGTTGATCAGGGCTTTCGACTTCCCAGAGCCGGTTGTTCCGAACCGGCCGTAATGAGTGGGCAACAGTCGGGGCGGGATATGTGTCGGCACGTCTTCGGCCTCGCCGGTGTCGTCGAGAGCATACCCGATTGCCATCCCGTCTCGGAACTCACGCATGAGGTCCTGATGAGGACGGGGCAACGGATTCCGACTCTGCTGTTCCGCACGCGTCCCACGTGTCCCCTCGACAGTAAGCTGTTCCGAGGAGGGGACGAGGACGAAGTGCGCGAGTTCTCGGCCGCTCAGGACGAACTCCGGTCGGGTCTTTCCACGGCCAGTCGTGATCTCACGATCCAAGATCCGCTGCAGCGCCGCTCGTGCGTTCCGGTCTTTCGTGGCTTCCCGCAAGCCGTTGTCGCGTACCCGTTCGGCAGCAACCTCATAGTACGGCCCGTCAAGCGGGTCGAATACCGGAACAAGTGATTGCATCCGCTCATCGAGATCATCGTGACCGTCACTACCGGATGGAATCCCGACTACTCGAATGTTCGCGGTGAACGACCTATGGCTACTCCCGATATCCACGACGACACGAGTGCCGACTACGAACAGTTCGAGAAAGGGTTGCTCGCCCAAGACCACGACGCCGCCAGGGTCGACACGGCGGACGTCGACGATGCCACAGCCCGTCGCTTGGTCGACGACCTCATCGACGCGGACGTCGTCACTCCAGTTCCCGAGGACCGCGTTCTGGTTCACGAGCCGAGCGGCACCGCGTTCGACTCACCGACGCAGCTAGCCGTCTACCACCGGGTCTGGACGGCCGCTCGCGACGCCGACGTGGAAGGTGAGTGATGCAGCAAACGCTCGTTGGCTGTGCCTTCTGCGACGCCCCTCCTGGCACCGAGACTGGCGAGGCCCACACCTGGGGCCAGGACGAGCGGGTCACTCACCCGATCTGTTTCGACTGTGCCATCCAGACACGGCCAGACCCCGACAAGCACGACCAGCACGCTTGCGACGGGTGTGGGCTCGTCGTCGACGCGCTCGCAGCGTCGCCGGCGTTTCACGCCGGCTTCTAGCGGGACCTTCGGTCCCGCCCAGCTCACGCGATTCCGCGTGTAGGTTAGCCATCTCGAGGGGCCGTTGCAACTGTGCGAGCGGTGTAGTCCAGGCGGGCTCGCGACGTACTGGACGCGCGACCTCGAGGAACATCTCGTCGCAACGCCAGCGGAGTGACCCCCTCCCGCATTTCTGGGCACGGAAACACCCGTCCACAGTAACAAACATACCAAACAACTATTTTCCAACAGTCCCAACACTAGTCTATGTCGAGCGGCACCATCGATATCGACGAGTTCGAAAACGCTGACGCCGACGAATTCGAGGAACGGAATGATACCGAGCGGATCGTGCTGTTCCTCGACAAGAATGACGATCGAGCGTGGAAGGCGACAACGATCGCCGAGCACCTAGGGCTGGATACAGACGCCGTCAGTGCGATTCTCTCGCGATTGAAGGAACGAGGTCTCGTGCGGCACAAGCGCCCATACTGGGCGATCACGGACGATGAGGAACGGCTCCAATCTGCCTACCGGCTACACCGACACTACGAGACTGCAGACGAACAATACGGGGAGGAGCGTCTTGAGGACCTCCAAACCGACGAGATGGAAGACGTACAGTGACTGCGTTCGAGGAACTGGAACGCGGTGACATCGTGTGGGCGACCGACCCACTCTCGGAGAAAGGTCGCCCGATGCTTGTGCTGGGAGCGCCTCAACTCCCGAACCACGGTACCCAACTCATCACGGTCCTGCTCTCCACGAAGACCTATCACGAGGAGGCACTTACACTCCGAGACGACGACTACGAGGGTGACCCACTCGGAGAACGAAGTCACGTCCTCCCGTGGTCGCTCGCGACCCTCAACAGTGCTGCGAACGTAGAGCACTATCTGACCTCTCTCATCGACGAACGAACTGAGGATGTGGCGAGCCAATTGATCGACTACATATCGTCTTGAGGTGACTGCTCGTTGCGGAGCATCCATTCGTCGACGGAAACAAACGAACAGCGCTCCGAACGGTGGTCGTTTTCTATATGCTGAACGGGTACACGTTCGACTACGGTGATGAAATTCGGGCCCTCTTGCACCGCTTCGCAGCTGACGAAGCCGCAGTCGACACAGAGACTGCAGTCATCTACTTCCGGACCTGCGCTCGTCGCAACCGTTGACATCCTCCCCGCCCTGAACAGTAGTTGCCGAACCTAACTGAGATTCTTCACGCTGGGCTGCGTTGGTCGAAAGATGGTACAGACAACAGAGGTGAAACAAGTCTGTCGTGCTGCTTCGACGTTGCTATTCTCGGAGCTGGATTTTGGTGTCAAATCGTGCGGTGAGTACACGAGAGAGGATTTCGAGGAAATCCTCTCTCGTATCGCCTTCGATCACGAGTTCGCAAACACGGGTGGCAAAACGCTCCAACTTGACCGTGACGAGCAAGTGGACCTCACAGCCACAACTCGGAACCCTCTCGCTAAATCGCTGTTGTACCACCTGCGAAATCTTTCGACGGACGCTATCGACGATCAGTTCGATGGCGTCCAGGATCGATTATTCGAAGTCCTCCGATCACAGCGGCGACTCCCCGATTTCGTCGATGTTGCCATCGATCTTCACGAGTGGCGCTTCTACGGATCAGCCGACACTGACCACGTGATAACGACGTATCCTGATTTAGGAACGAACAGAGCGTTTTGCTTCGCAACGCTGTGTATCGTTGCACCTCGCACTCGGTTCACGCTTGCTGTGCTGCCGATGGACGCGAACGGCTTTCGCGCCAAGCGCGAAGCCGTTCGCTCCTTACTCGAAACTGCGCGTGAGTACGTCTCAATTCGGCACGTCTACCTCGACCGTGGATTCTACCAGGTCCACGTCGTTGCGGAGTTAGAGCAGTTGGGTGTTGACTACATCGTTCGTGCGCGACCGAGTAGCGGAATGAAAGGCCGTCTCAGCGCCGGCGCTGAGACGGTCACCGACGAGTACACGATGCGACGAAAGCGAAAACCAACTGCGTCGGTAGACGTCACAGTCTTCGCAGTTCCGCACCGCACAATCGAAGACGAGCACGTCTGGTTCGTAACAAGCTTAGATGTAGATCCGGCGACAGCGAAGGCGTACGCGGCGGCGTTCCGCCGCCGCTGGGGCATCGAGACCTCGTATCGACAGATCGGTGACTTTCTTCCGAGAACGTCGTCGCCGACGTTCTCGGTGCGATTGTTCTACTTTCTGTTCGCGGTTTCGCTGTACAATCTCTGGGTGCTAGCCAACGTGTTAGCTTCAGCTGACACAGTTCCAAAGACACCGCCGATCTCAACACGAATCTTCCGTAGATTCGTTCTCTCAACAGACTACGGCTGAATACGCATTCGAGTCCGACCGGGATGACCGGTGAGTGCGCCCTGTTGTGGAGAGGCATCGCTCGGGAGCGCCGCTGGCGCGGCGCTCCCTCGCTCTCTCAGAGAATCTGTCATAGCGCAATTCGACACGACGGCGAGATCTCCGATCTCAACGGCTTTCTCAGCGCGGAGCAGAATCTGATTCGGCAACTACTGTGAAGGGCGAGGATTCCCGAGCGTTGGGATATTACGGTTCGCAACCCACCTGTTCCCTCGGGCGGAACGACCCAGAGGTTTGGTTGAACAGGTAGGCTACTGGCCGTGCCAAACGACCGTTACTCATATCCTCCGTTGGGGGATTCTGAGTTATCTTTCTGCGAATATTCACCGCACCATTCACGTCCGCGTTCATCGTTGCACAGCACGATTCACAGACGTACAGGCCACGTTCCACACGGTTGGCGTCACGCTTCCGTCCACAGCACGAACACGTCTTCGACGTATCTCTCTCGGAAACACGGTCAACAAGGATTCCGTGTTCCTCTGCTTTGTACTCCAAGAGCGTCGTGAAGCGGTCAAACTCCCACCCGTGGAGTTTCTTGTTCCCGCTTCGACCCCAGTCCCGTGACTCTCCGTTCTCGTCTTCATGAATATCGCTCAAGTCACCGATGGCAATACGACCAACTTCGTGGCCGATGCACCGCTCTACAACGTGCTTGGCGAGCGAGTGCAGGAAGTGGTCTTTCCGACGCGAGAGTTTCTGTCGGGCGCGAAGCGCACGGTGTGACGGGCCGTTCTCGCCCTCTGTGTCGTACTCGTCACGAGTGAAGTAGTGCTTGTCCTGCTTCAGCACGTTCCCCGGATACAACTCGGCGTCACCGTTGTCGTAAGCGATCGCGAGGTAGTTCTTGATGCCGAGGTCGATCCCCGCCGTGTTGTCTCCCGGTGCGTCCTCGACGGGAATTTCGACCTTACAGACGAGGTGCAGTTCCCAGCGGTCGCCGTTCCAGACGGCGCGAACCTGCTGGATGTTCTCCACAGTCACGTCTGGTCGTGTTTTGTACTCACAGAGGATGAAGTCCGAGCGGTGGTTCTTTAGGTTGAATCCCTTGCTTAGACGAAGTTGGTTGTGCTTCGTGTCGTGCTTGATGCCTTTCTGCTTCCACGTCACGGTGGAGCGCGGGTGTTCGTCGCCGTGTTTGCGATAGCCCGGTGGGTTGGCGTCCTCGTCTCCGCGTTGGCGTGCTTTGTACCAACTGGTGAACGACTCAGCAAGCTCTTCAAGAACTCGCTGACTTGACTGAGAATGTAGGTCACTGTATCGTTCGTGTTCCTTGAGTTCGGATTTGAGTTCGCCGTCGTCGGGGATTTCCCCGTCTTCATCCCATCGGCCTTGCGTGTAGTATCGGGCGACATTCCACAGTTTCGACGCGGAGAACCCGCACTGGTTGAGGTCGTCACTCACCTGTTGGTGGTTAACGATTTTCGCCCGATAGGTGCGAGTTGTCTCCAGCATCGGACTGTGTTCATAACCAGTTATGGGAGATTGTATATTAAAGGCAACGATTGGGCGTGGAATATCCAGCAGTGTCATGGAACGTGGTTAGTGGAGGAGTTGTCGGCTGTATCCCCGCCCTGAAGGACGGGGTTTTAGCCTTGCATCTCGCATAAAAGCGGGACTGCTTTACCCACTTCCCACGAATACGCATGAAGATGGCTCGGCTCGTCTTCTATCATCACCCACAGGCCGAGAATTTCTCACTCAAATATAGCTCGGCATCGGTAGCAGAGATCCGGTCTCAGCGAGAGCAATCCGACGAGTCGACAAAGCTCATCGGGTACCCCTTCGAAGCTCCGGTCTATGTGCTCTACGAAGGTGATTCAGAAATCGAATCAGCCCAAGATATTGACTTCGATCAGGAATGGCTGAGCGACCGTATTCGTGACCTCTCCCGTCCTGGGCAGGTTGTCGCCTTCCGGTTAGTGGAATTGCTCGAAGCTGCTGTCGATGTCCGAGATGAGGATGAGTTTCGGCTCTACAAGGAGTTCGAACCACAAAAGATCCAGCAGGCACTCGATCACGTATCCTGGGGAGCTCCACTTCCGAACGTCGCTGGAGAAGTGATGTCGAATTTGATTCTCCGACATTCCCTCCCGAATGCGAATCATCGGACTGGTATCGCGATGCTTCAGTTCTGTATTGAGAGTGTGGACCCGGATTTTGAGATGCCACGAACGCACGTCGACGACGACACCTGGCGAGAGTGGGTCGATCCCTACATCATTGATTCCAAGCGGCTCATCACGGTCCGCCG
The DNA here is from genome assembly GCF_024464595.1 of Halobellus litoreus. Taxonomy (NCBI): domain Archaea; kingdom Methanobacteriati; phylum Methanobacteriota; class Halobacteria; order Halobacteriales; family Haloferacaceae; genus Halobellus; species Halobellus litoreus. Next base: position 182,028 of record NZ_JANHAW010000004.1, read on the forward strand.
GAACAACCTCCGTTTCAAGCAACTCGAAGAGTTGGACGTCGACCTCGTCGAACGGAAAGACAGGATCCAAATTCGATTAGCCGAGTTCGAGTTGGATATGCACTGGCGAGAAGCCCTGTCGAAGTACGCTGAGCAGCATGAATCCCACTGTACGGACTTCGCGCAGGCAGTTCTCGAACGAGCAGAACGAGACGATCTACTCGACCGTCAAGGACCAACGAGACAAGAGTTCATCACGTATCTGGAGGACGGACTCGTCGAACGAGACTTCAGAGAAATGTTCTGATCAGTCGCGAAGCTCGGCGACCGACTGACCGACCTCACGGACGTGCTCACTTCGCTCGAGGTCAAGTTCCTCGGCGAGATAGTCAACCGTCTCTTCAAGGCTCATACTGGAAAGAAATCCGTCTAGCGGTATAAACCTAGTGCTGGAGCAGCTATGTAGCCCATCAGGGAAAGCGTCTGTTCATACCGAACCACGTACCACTCTGCTGAAAACTGTGGAAACGGTGACCGCATAGCGATACCCACCGAAATTACGCAGTGTCGCCATTTGCTGTCCACCAACCGAACTCAAGTCAACTACCCCGTCCTACTCGCGCTGACCCGCTCGTTGAGGACGGGGCTTGTCCATGAGCTCGGCCTCGAACCCTTGCGGGTGGGCGGTGAATTCGCCGTTCGGCGTCACGGCCCCAGACTTTAGGGCAAGTTGACTGTCGCCCGTCCGCCGAGACGACTGTTGGCCTCGACGGACGTACCGCATCCCGATGTTCTTCGCCGCGTTGTAGTCCGCGTTCGCTTCCGACTCGCACTTCAGGCATCGGAAGTCATTTCTCGTCGGACGATTCTCGTCTGCCGTGAACCCACACTCGGCGCACCGCTGAGACGTGTACGCTGACCCGACTTCCTTCACCGAGGTTCCTTCCGCTTCGGCTTTGTACTCCACTTGCTCGTAGAGCGTTCTGAAGGCCCACTTGTGACCCCACGACGCATTCGTTCGGTCGCGGATGTCGGTCAGGTCCTCGAATGCAATTATGTCACAGTCGTATCGGAGTGCTTCGCTTATCAGCGCGTTCGACGCTCGGTGGAGTACGTCACGGACGTAGCGAAGTTCCCGGCCGCTCGACTGTTCGAGCGTTCGGTGGGCGCTTCGCGTCCCGGTCTGTTGGAGTCCGGCACGCACCTTCTCAAACTCGCGGAGGTCGTGTGTTAACTCTCGCCCACTGAAGAAGTAGGCAGTGCTGGTGACGGCGAGGTTTTCGATACCGAGGTCAACCCCGAGGACCGTTCCGTCCTCGGCGGTGTTCCGCTCGGTGTCGGTCTTGTGGCGGCGGAATCCAATATGCAAGAAGTAGTCGCCGTCACGGGCGGTGAGGGTGCTTTCCGTGACGCTCCATTCGTCGGCGTCGATGTACTGCTGTTGGTAGCCATCGTCGGCGTCAGGCAGAGCAAGATCACACCGGATGCGACTCTCCGTGGTGGCGAGGGACACCGTATCGTCGTCAAACAGTGTCATTGTCCGAGTGTCGTATTTCACGGTCGGTGCGGTGAAGGTGGGCTTGCTCACCGTCTTGCCTTTTGACCGGCGTTCGATACAGCCGGTGATGGCTTGGGCGGCTTGGTGGGTGGCGAGAATCGCGTGCTGACTCCCGAGGTCGGTGTGTTCGCGCACGTCGTCGTAGGCGAGGGGTTGGATGTCGCTTTTGGCGTTGCACTTGCCCCACGCTATGTCCGTGGCGAGTTGGCACCCACGCTTCCACTCGGAGATGGTCTCTTCGAGGAGGTTGCATTGCTCGTCCGTAACTTCGAGACGAGTGATTGCCGTCCGACGAACGTAGTCGTCTGCCACTCTTTCAATGCAGACTGGAGGATACTTATAGATGCGTGTTTGTAACCAAAACGTACGTGCTCCTCCCCTCCCTACTCGCTCCCGTTGGTCGCTCCTTGAGGAAGACGACTCCACGCTACCGCTTCAATTGAAAGAAGCCCTCCGAAGCGATCGAGAGCGTTTCAGTCAGCGGGTTGTACCGCCGTAGCTGGTGTCCCGGTTGGAATCTCGGGGATGGACAGGTCCACGCGGCGGAGCAGCTGGGCGTTGATCGCGACGATCACCGTACTCAGCGACATCAGGAGCGCACCCACAGCGGGGGAGAGCAGGATCCCGATCGGTGCCAAGACGCCTGCTGCGAGCGGAATCGCGAACACGTTGTAGCCGGCGGCCCAGACGATATTCTCCTGCATCTTTCGGTAGCTTGCCTTGCTGAGCTTTACGAGTCGCACCACGTCCATCGGGTTGTTCTGAACGAGGATGACATCCGCCGACTGGACGGCGACGTCGGTGCCGCTCCCGATCGCGATACCGACGTCGGCCCGCGTCAGCGCCGGCGCGTCGTTGACGCCGTCGCCGACCATCCCCACGAGCTTGCCTTGGTCCTGGAGCTCCTGCACCTTCTCGTCCTTGTCTTCCGGGAGGACCTCCGCGAACACCGTGTCGATGCCTAGTTCGTCGGCGACAGCGTTGGCGACGTCTTGGGAGTCCCCAGTCAGCATCGCTACCTCGATGCCCAGATCGTGGAGGGCGTCGACGACGCGGAAACTCTCCTCGCGGATCACATCGGCCATCGCGAAGGCGGCGATCAACTCCCCATCACGGACGAGATACACCACCGTCTGTGCGTTCTCTCCCGCATCGTCAGCGAACCGCTGAAGGTGGCCCGGAACCTCGCTATCGAGCTGTGAGAGCAGATTCGGACCGCCGACGTACACCTCGCTCCCATCGACGTTCGCGCGAACCCCTCGCCCTTTGATCGCCTCGAAGTCGGCCGCATCAGGGGCGCTGAGATAGCGCTCGTCAGCCGCCTCGCGGATGGCTCGCGCGATCATGTGCTCGGAGTCGCTTTCGACGGCCGCCGCGAGCGCGAGCGCGTCGTCCTCGTCGACGCCCTCGACGGTCGCCATATCCACGACGCCGTGCTCGCCTTCGGTGAGCGTCCCCGTCTTGTCGAAGATGATCGCGTCCAGCTTCCGTGCGTCCTCCATCGCGATGCGGTCGCGGACGAGCATCCCGTTGCGCGCCGCCAGGGAGGTGTTGATTGCGACGACGAGGGGGATGGCGAGTCCAAGGGCGTGTGGGCAGGCGATGACGAGCACCGTGACGACGCGCTCGATGACGGTCGCATCGAACGACACCGCTACCGTCCACGCGATTGCGGTCACGACTGCCGCCCCGAGCGCGACGTAGAACAGCCAGCCGGCCGCGCGGTCGGCCAGCACCTGCGTCTTGGACTTGCTCTGCTGAGCTTCCTCGACGAGCCGCATGATGCCAGCAAGCGTCGTCTCCTCGCCTGTCGCACCGACACGGACACGGAGACTGCCGTCACCGTTGATCGTCCCACCGATGACCTCGTCGCCGGGTTCCTTCGAGACTGGCTTGGACTCACCCGTGATCATCGACTCGTTGACGTCCGAATCGCCTTCCTCGACGACGCCGTCGGCGGGCACGCTCGCACCCGGCCGGACGAGCACGAGGTCCCCCTCCGAGAGTTCACTGACAGGGACCTCTTCGGTCTCGCCGTCTTCGGTGAGTCGTTCCGCTGTGTCCGGCATCAGTTTTGCCAGCTCGTCGACGGCGCTCGAGGCCCGCCGGACCGACCGCATCTCGATCCAGTGCCCGAGCAGCATGATGTCGATGAGCGTCACGAGCTCCCAGAAGAACGCCGACTGCGTGGGGAAGACCACGCTCGCGAGACTGTAGACGAACGCGACCGAGATGGCCATCGAGATGAGCGTCATCATCCCCGGTGCCCGGTCTTTCAGCTCCGGCACTGCCATCTGGAGGAACGGAACCCCACCGTAGGCGAAGACGATGACCGCGAAGACGGGATTGATCCACTCGCTCCCCGGGAACGCCGGGACGGAGAACCCGAGCCACTCCTGAAGCATTTCGCTGTACAGGAGGACGGGAATCGACAGGAGTGTCGAGACGAAGAAACGCCGGCGGAACATCTGCTCGTGGCCTTCGTGCATCCCGCCATGTCCCTCACCGTGTCCCTCGTGGGAACCGTGGCCGTGTCCTTCGCCCTCGTGGCCAGCGTGTTCGTGCTGCTGACTGCTGGTGTCCTGCTGGCCCTCTCCTCCCTGGGACTTCTCAGTAGTATCTTTGTGGTCGTCCATAGGTCATATGCTCTTTATGAGTGGATCCGCTGGCTTCCTGAATCTTCGCCCCTGAAACCGTACAGCAGGACCATCCTGGGCAAACGCCAGAGACAACTGTAGGCCGTCGTCTCGAAGCGGTCCGTGCTATCCGCTGATCCCTATACTCAGGCGTGAGCGTTGTACCCTGCGTCTTCGACGGCCTCCACAAGGGCAGTGACCTCTGCCTCACCGTCGACACTTGCCTGTTCGCTCTCCCTGTCGACGGTCACAGCAGTCACGCCAGAGACCTCTTCAAGTGCCTCTTCGACCGTCTGCTCACAGTGACCGCATGACATTCCTTCCACGGTGATAGTCGTCGTCATACAGGGATACATACGGTCTCCTCTCTTTAGCGGATTTCCCCTTCGATTATACTGATTTCTTGGAGGTCAAACTTTAGATTCAAAGTGATACCTGCAGCCGCAACGAACCAAGTTTCAGATTCACCGGCTGCCGATGGCGGGAAGACTCAGGTATCGTTGTGGCGCTCTCGGTACGTCTTCGCTGCTAAAAAGACGTATAATGCGCCGATAGCCCGAACGCCAGAACTGAATCCCTCGTTCCATTCCATCAACTCCGGACGCTCGTACAGGAATGCGGTAGCAAATTTCCGATACAGGTCGGGAAACAGGAGCACGATCGCGCCGGTAAGATTCATCAGCCACGCATACGCCCGACCGTCGAAGAAGGAGATCACAGCGATCAGAACCCCCTCCGACCGGATTGCTGGACGGACCCACCCGCTTACCGTCCCCTCGTTCGGGTTCGCAATCGCGAGTTTCTCAAAAATCTCGACAATTTCGTCTGGGAACAGTGCTGAGAGAGTGCCGAGGACACCAACGAGTGTTCGAATCATACGGTATGGTACGATTGATACGGATATAATTCTCGCTGTGGTCCGACACTATCGAGAACGAGGGAAGACCGAACAGTACCAGCTTCGAACCGGGAACGAGATGCAGAAAGGAGTAACTGCGGGTGTACCTTAGCGGACGGTCACTCTGATTGTTCGAGTTTGTTTCGGCGGGATTCGAACTCTTCGTCCGTAAGATCGCCACGGGCGTACGCCAGACGTAATTCTTCCATCGCGGGATTGTAGGACGTTTGTGTTTCGCTCACCCGTCTGAAGAGGAGATAGCCACCGCCGAGAAGCGCAACGAAGAAAACGAGTGGTACAAGCATTCCGATGACGGGCCACCAGCCGCCGGTACTACCGTACTGGCCCATCATTCCTCCGTATCCCATCATCCCGCCGAACCCCATCCCCATGGTGAGCAACGGAAGGAGGATGAACGCTCCGAGGATCAGGAGCAGTATCGTCGTTGTGTCCAGTTGATTCGATGAAGCCATCGACGATCAGGCCTCCAACGCGGGGTCGAACTCGTCTCTAACGGCTGCCAGTACACGATCAAATCGCTCGGTGACCTCGGTTGCGATGGAATCAAGCGCGTCGTTATCAGCTATTCCGACCAACTGTTCCGGATCGACCGCACTCACCACGATGTCGCCGTCATCAGTCTCATAGACGATGACGTTACAGGGTAAGAGCGCACCAAGCTCGATTTCCTCGGTTAACCCTTCGTATGCTAGCGGTGGGTTGCATGCACCGAGAATGCGGTACTGGCGGAATTCTTCGCCGAGTTTCTCCTCGAGTGTCGCCTGGATGTCGATGTCACAGAGGACGCCGAATCCTTCGTCTTCGAGCGCAGCAATCGTCGTGTCGACGACGTCGTCGAACTCACCGGTGACTGAAGTCTGTATTGTGTATTCCATGGAATATCATACCCCGTCCGCGGGGTTAACCGTTGGGTGCCCAACAGCGATCGTTGGGGTGTGGTGCACCAGTTGGAACAGCAGCCGTTCCGATCATCCGGTACGTTCAAGCTGTTTTCGCCGCCGTTCGAATTCATCGTCCGAAAGCTCCCCGCGAGCGTATCGCTCGCGGAGAACCGACAACGACTGCTCATCGTTCCCACCGGATCCTCGGTTGAGGAGCGCATAGACGAGGTAGAGCGGAACGGCGATGAGGAGCCCCATCCAGAGGAGTCCCCAGAGCCCCATCGCTCCGCCGAAGAGGCCCCAGCCGCTTCCGCCCATCATCCCGCCGCCATAGCTCCCACTACTGTGGGCAGCAGCCGTTCCAGTTGCCGCGACCAGCAGTGGGATGGCGAGGATCGCGAGGCGACGAGCAGTGCGTCCGATGTGAGTGGTGAATTGCGTCATTATCTTGCGTTGGTGAACCGTGGTTGTCGTTTGAAGCGATCGAAACGGTCAGAGGCCGTCAGCAGTGGTCCTGACCGTACATCCCGCCGTTGTAGTCGTTGTCAGCCATGTCTTGGCCCATCTCGTCGACGGTCACACCCATGTGCGTCTCCATCCACTCGACGCTACCAGGGCCCATGTGCTCGGTCATCTGCGCCTCCATCCAAGCAGCCCAGTCATCAGTGGTAGCGTTGTCAGTGGGCGCGTCGTCAGCTGTCGTGTCGGTACCGTGTGCGCTGACCACGGGGGCGGCGAACACGAGTCCGACGAGCGCGAGCGCCACAATCAGCCACTGACCGAGTTTGAAGTTGGTCATTGTCTTTCTCCTCGGTTACTCGTAGGACCGCTCAGGGGTTATGACGATGGGCGTGAACTCACGCAGGAGAACGTTCGAGAACGTGTATAAGGCGATCTAACCGTTTTTCAAGATAAGAAACGTTCCTCCGACTCGAATTCACCGGGTTGGCACTCAACCCTTCCTCACCCGGACAGGACCAAGACCACACGAACGATAGTAGAACGATCCGAAACCGGATCTTCAACCTGGTCACTCGACGTATTTTATGACACGCGCCATTCCTGCATCGAGATGGTAGAGGTTGTGGCAGTGGAATAACCACCGGCCGGGATTGTCCGCGTGGAAGTCGATCGTCACCTGCCCTCGATGTCCGGGGACGATGACGGTGTCTTTGACTGCGTTACCGACCTGGAAGAAGTGGCCATGAAGGTGCATCGGGTGAACGACCGGGCTCTGATTGGTCATCCGAATTCGGACGTGTTCGTCGGGCCGGATCTGGAGCGGGTCGGCGTCCGGGTAGGCCTGTCCGTCTATCGTCCACACGTACTCACCCCTGCCACGTGAGAGCGTCAGATCGAACGTTCGATCTGGTTCTCCACTCACTCCATCGAGCGAGGAGATCGCCCGCAGATCTCCGTACTGCAGTTGGTTACTGGCCGACGACGGGCGCTGTGGACTCCCCCCGCCCGCTGACTCGTACTCGACGACAGCCCTGGCTGGTGGTTCGTTTCCATCGAGCGCATCCGCTTGAACGACCCACGTGCCCGGATTCGTCGCCTCAACCACGGCATCATAGCGCTCACCGGCTCCGAAGGCGAACGAGTCGACGGCGACGGGGTCGACAGGTCGACCATCGGCGTGGGTAACCGTCATCTCGTGGCCAGCGATCCGGACACCGAAGACCGTCGCGCTGGCGGCATTCACGAATCGGAAGCGAATCCGCTCGCCCTCCGTTACGTCGAACGTCGGGGGATTCTCGTGCAGTTGACCGTTGATCAAAAGTCCCTCGTATGGCGGTCGAACGTCTCCCATCATTCTACCCATTCCACCGCCACCCATCCCACCGTCCGACGGAAGACGGGGTTCTCTAGAGAGGTAATCGTCAAGCACGACGACATACTCGCGGTCGTACTCAACGTGTGGGTCTCGTTCTTCAACGATCAGGGGGCCGAGTAATCCACGATCGAGTTGGAGTCCGACGTGGCTGTGGTAAAAATACGTTCCAGCGGCCCTGTTGAAACCCTTGATGACAAACATGACTGGTGAGTAGCTGGAGGAAAATGGATGCTCTCCCTAAGTCACGGCTTCTTCGATTTGTTGAGCGGGCTATGATGTTGGCTCGCCGTGCTGTGGCACGGTTTTCGAGTCGCTATTCACGGAAGCGGTTCACGCTCCGCCAGCACGTCGTCTTGCTCTGTCTCAAAGTGAAGAAGACGACAACGTACCGCGACCTCGTTGACGAACTTATCGAGATGCCTCGCATTCGTGACGCCCTCGATCTTGATTCGATCCCCGCACCCTCGACACTCTGCAAGGCGTTCGACCGCTTGGAGATGGCGGTCTGGCGAGTGATACTGAACGTCTCGCTCGCGGACGTGCCGCTAAACGGTATCACCGGTATTGATGCGTCCGGATTTGAGCGGGCGCATGCCTCAACTCACTACACGAAGCGAACGAACCTCACCATCCAGCAGTTGAAGACAACGCTGTTGGTCGATACAGCGACAAACGCCGTTCTCGATATTCACGTGACCACAACGCGGAAGCACGATACGCAGATTGCGCCACAGGTAGTGAAACGGAACGGACAGTCCATCGCGGTGTTGACCGGTGACAAGGGATACGACGACCAGAAACTCCGGCGGCTCGCCCGTGACCACGATATTCGGCCACTCATCAAGCACCGTGAGTTCACACCCCTCCACAAAGCGTGGAATGCTCGGTTGGACAGCGATCTCTACCACAGGCGGAATATGAACGAGACAGTCAACGCAGCGATCAAACAGAAATTCGGTGCATTCTTCCGGTCACGTCTCTGGTGGAAGCAGTTCCGCGAACTCGTTATCAAGTGCATCGTTCACAATGTGGAGCGAAGCCTCGCTATTTCACACGAGGAGTGCGACTGTCCGTGATTCCGAGAGGAACGGACTGCTGAATATAGAGCATGGATTTAGCAGATGGTCTGTATTTCTAAGAGTGTCGGGGCCACCTTTCGACCGGTAGAAAATATGAGGGAGAGTCCGAGAATTTGGAGATTTACGTTTCGAGGATTACTCGGGACACTCGCAGTAGAACTCCACGTAACTGATTGCGTATTGCTTGCTGTTTTTGGGGTTCGTGAAGTCGGGATTGTCGCTGATATCTACGGTTGCGACACCGCCTTCGATATCGGCATCGACGCAGTGCTCTTCCGGACCAGCCTTCACAACGGCCACGAGGTCGCAGTACCCCGTCTCGAAGGTGACCGAGATGGGTTCGCACTCCTCACCTTCTTTGTTTTCGTAATCGTCCCCGGCGTACGAGATGCCGCTATTGCCGTCGCCTTCCAGAACGAAGTCGCATTCGAGACACTCGTCGTTTTCTTCGTCGTAATCCACACACTCGAACTCGTATTTGGCGAGTGAGCCCTCACTATCGCATTCTTGGCAAAGGAACGCGGTTGCCATGTCACCATTGGCTATATCGAATGAGCTACCGTTCAGAACCGCATCAAACTCGGTACCGCTTGCTCCGGTACCTTTGTCGACCTCGATAATTGCATCCTTGCTACGACTCGATCCGACAACGTTCCCCTTTCCAGAGTCGAGGACTGCCATCCCCGTGAAGGACACACCTGCTGACGTCCCCTTCGAAGTTGCGTCTATTCCGCCCGACGGATTCTCGTAATCTAGCTCGTACAGAGTGTCGTCAGTGTTCGAATGCAGGAACAGTGTCCTATCCGAATCGAACGCGATATCGGCCCCATTGACGTCCGCACCGACGATGTCACCGACTTCATTCGCTTCGGGAGTGGATTCGTCGATGGTATACAGTTTGTTCGTCGTGTTATTTGCAGCATATAAGATGCCGTCGGAGCTGTAGGTAGCTGTGACGGTGAGGCTTGGGAGTCCGGTGATTTCCCCTAAATCAGTGAACGTATCCGCGTCTATATCGTACTTGCCCAGGCGCGAATTGTTCCGGTCTATAAGCGTAACTTCGTCGGGAGTTGCAGCGATTGCGTCAACCGTAGTGAAGTCTTGTTTGTTGATCTCCGTGACTAAAGTGAGCACTGCCTCTTCCGCAGTATCGTCGAACTCGACGGTGAACAACTTGGTTGGGGGTTCAGTGTTCGATGCACCTGAGTCTGAAAGCCATACATTTCCACTTCCCGACTGCGCTACCGCACTTCCACTGAGGGCTGGTATTCCGACGATCCCGGCTGCCGAGGCCGCCGCGGTATTTTTGAGTACTGTCCGTCTCTTTATATTTCGTTCGCCATTGGTATATTCTGTCATGGTTGTCACGATTGGTGTGATCAAAGACAGGCAATTATCCCCAGTCAATCAACCAATCCTGGAGCGGTACTCACTCGGGAGAGACATTGTTATATGGGGCTGAAGAAATCCGGATCTGGGTAAACTTATCATAACAATAGACTAACATCCCACTGCATCTCGTCGCCCCTGACGCTACACCGACAAGGTAATGTCCTTCATCAGCGACGGAGACTAAGCGATAGGTTTCCTTCACGCGACCACTGTGGTGCATTCGAATCTTCCGAAACGTGAATACGCCAATTGTTGAGAGATGATTGATGTCCCGATCGCCGTGCCCACAACAACGTTACCTCTCCTGAGCAATCACCACTTTTGTAGATTGAGCCGATATCGTGCTGAATACGCGGTTGTATTCAGCAGGACTGCTGAAACCTATCACCGATTGGGGGTTTCAACAAGGCCGTTCCAGCGGGTTCGGCACGGAACTTGTATGTGAATGTATCACCGGAGGCAACCGGCTCTTGCGTCACGTTCGGGACGCCGTCGACCGGATTCGCAACAGGAATCCCGTGCCAGTGAATCGTCGTCTCCTCCTGCAGGTCATTAGCCAGTTCTACGCTGAGCACGTCACCTTCCTGCACGCGCAACTCTGGGCCCGGATACTGTCCATCGTATAGCCACGTAGTCGTCGACGTATCCGAAGCTGGTCGAATGGTCCCAGACGTCGCAGTGAGGCTGACCGATGTATCTGGATCAGCTGTGACAGTCGGACGGGGGGTCACCGCACGGCCTCCACCATCGTCGGTGCCCGGTAACGGACTGGCACACCCCGCAAGCGCCCCGAGAGTCGATATCCCCGATAATTGGAGAAGCCTACGGCGAGAGAGTCCCCAGGAGGTCATTGCCTGCGTTTTCGCGGTCAGCGAGTAAAGTCCTCGCGATGAGAGACATTCATACGGCCATCCTCGTTCCGAGTTTAGTCCGGGCGATACGGTGAACGATTATGGATTCCCGAGAATCCCCCGCTAGTTCGCCTGTTTCTGTTGTAAGTCGTCGCTCGGATAGATGCGATACGTTCGCCCTTGTCGCTCGCGGTACAGTAAGCCGCGCTTCTCGAGGGCACTCACCGTCTGACTGACCTTGCTTTTCGAGAAGTTCGAGCGATCCCGGAGTTCGATCTGTGTGATACCGGGCGACGAGAGGACCGGTTCGAGAATTCGGCGTTCATCATCCGGCAAGAGGTCCAATACGCGAGCTTGTGGCTGGGACTCCGGATTGATCTTTCCCTCTGATTGAACGGGCCCAGCCTGCGATTCGATACTCTCAGAATCGGTTTGATTCGCCATGCCAGTCTGTGATCGATCGGTCCCCTCTGTGGAGGTGAACCCGTCCCGAACCACGAGATAGCCCCCACCAACGACAGCCGAGACAAGAAGCGTTCCGAGAACGTACAAGAGTGGGTTCGTTCCGTGAACCGCACCCATCGACGTACCCATCATCGAGCCCATCTGCTCAAAGGCCTGCTGTTGCTGGTACGCTTGCCAGGTGAGCACACCACCGACGATGAGGACGGCAGCGACCAACGCACCAGCTACGGTATCGGCTCGCCGTCGATTCATCTTCTCCACCTCGATCCTCCGAGACACTTGCTCATATGTGAGAGTTCGTGAGACAGTGGTGTACCAGTTTTGATTGGCCAACGCAATCACGGGGCTGGCGGCCCCACAAATTCGATATCCCCAATCGATGTTCAATGGTGGTTATGACCCTGAGACGCTCCCGCCTCAGGGTGTTGATGGACGAATTTATCTGGGTCCTTTTCGAACGTCTCCTTACAGGTCTGCGAGCAGAAGTAGTACGTCTCGCCGTCGTGCGTCGCCGATGGCTCGCTATCGTCAGTCCGCATCCCACAGACAGGGTCGCGGTACTGGCCGGGCGCACCGAGACCGCGACGATAAACATACAGCAGGAACCCGGAGAGCGCGAACGTGATGAGGTTGAGATAGAACGTGTAGTTGAGTTTGAAGTACGTCTGCTCGGTCGCCGTCTCGCCGCCCCGCGCCCCCCCTGGGGGGAGAAAAACTGCTACCGGCGGCTAGCCGTTAACCAACATCGGTTGCTACCGGATGAGTTATGTTGGTTAATCGGGCTGGTTCCCTGTGGGTGCTGCTACGTTGTCGGCTCAGCAGAGATACCTCGCAGATCCCAGCGGAACTCAAGCTGGAGCCTCCGGCCTCAAAGAGCGACCGAATGGAGCGAGTATGTCGGAGAGAAAACCAACATACTGCGACCGATCGACTACCGAGCGTATAAGTACCGACGCATCCTCTCTGAAGTATGGAGGTGCGTCGAACTGCCGTCGTGAAACTCGCCGTTTCCGACGAGCAACGCGGCGCACTTCACCGAACCGCCGAGCAATACCTGTACTGCGCGAACCGAACCGCCGAGTTCTGTTGGTCCGACACCTCCTACACCGAGTTTGACATCCTCCCCGCGCTGAAGCGCGAGGATTCCCACGGCACCGTACCGTTGGGTTGGGATATTGTGGTTTACGACGTAGCCTGTTCTTGAGGTGCGAACGCACCAGTTTCCGTGTCAAACAGGAACGTCGATGGCTGTGCCAACCAGCCGTTACTCCTATTCACCGACAGATCCGGTGAATTCGGAGATACTTTCTGCCGAATGTTCTCAGCGCCGTTTACATCTGCGTTCGCCACTGTACCGCATTCATCGCAGACATACAGTCCGCGTTCAACACGGTTCGCCTCGCGCTTCCGGCCACAGCACGAACACGACTTCGAGGTATCCCGCTCAGACACTTGCTTGACCGTGATGCCTTCCATCTCGGCTTTGTATTCGAGGAGGTTTGCGAACCGGTCGAACGCCCACGAGTGCAGGTCAAGATTACCGTGCGTACCCCAGTTCTTTGACTCGCCGGTCTCCTCATCCTCACGGATGCCGGAGAGATCGCCCACCACGATAGTTCCAATTTCCTCGTCAACACACCGTTGGATGATGTGCTTCGAGAGAGTGTGGAAGTAGTGGGTGCGGCGGGCCGATTTCTTCTGATTCATCCGGGTGGCCTGCTCGGAGTCCGAGTCATCGCATTGGGCGATGCGCTTGCTGAAGTAGTAGTCGTCTTGTTTCAAGCAATTAAGGGGGTACAACTCGCTGTGGCCGTCTTCATAGGCGAGCGCGGCGAAGTTGTTGATACCGAGATCAACACCTACCGTCTTCTCACCAGGGACTTCATCCACGTCGATTTCGACCTTACAGACGAACTGCAGTTCCCACTCGTCGCCTGTCCAGACAACCTTGACTTGTTGGACATTCTCCACGGTGGAAAGATCAACGTCGGGGAGAGTTTGGTACTTGCACAGTACAAAATCCGACCAATACTCTTTGAGATTCGACCCTTTTGAGAGTCGAACTCGGTCGTACTGAGTATCGAGTTTGAAGCCTTTCTGCTTGAATGTGACTGTGGAACGCGGGTGGTCGTCGCCGTGTTTGCGGTAGCCGGGCGGGTTCGCTTTCGTATCTCCGGTTTGTCGTTTACCGTACCAGCCGTTGAACGCCTCAGCGAGTTCTTGAAGGACTCGCTGACTTGACTGCGAATGCAGGTCATCATAGCGTTCGTGCGACTTCAGGTACGAGGTGAGTTCGTTGTGGTTGGGGATGTGACCGATTTCATCCCAAACCCGACTGCATATCCACCGTCCGACGTTCCAGAGCTTACTGGCTGCGAGCCCGAGCGAATCAAGGTCGTCGGACACCTGTGACTGGTTCCGTATGGAAGCAGCGTAGGTGCGAGTAACGACCTGTTTCGCCATACGTAACCTATGTGGTAAACTTACTTGAAGGAGTGGATTGGAACAGCGTGGAATATCCAACCGTGCAATCGAACGGTGGACTGTGAAGGGTAGTGTCGGATTCATCCCCGCGCTAAAGCGCGAGGCTTTCTCCTCGATTCTCCGTAAGACCAACAAGCGAGAGGTTCGTGACGCGCTCTATTCCGAACTTCGAGAGGAGACAGACCTACAGGCACAATTCGTGTGGGTCGGCTGGCTGGATCTGGCGAGTGTCCTCAGCAAGGTCGTGGATATACTCGCGGAGGGTTTCCATATCCTCGCGGGCGTCTTCGATCGTCTTACCCTTCACTTTGGCCGTGATCTTGTCTTGATCGCGGGTGCCAGTACCGCGAGTGAGTTTGACCGTGAGTGAGACGCCGACATCGCTTCGCTCGACGTACTCGGTTCGGTTCGTGCTTTCTCCACTGGACGGCGATTCAACTGCTCGACTTGGTTGTTGCTTTGAGTCAGACATACGTACTCCTGGAGGGCCATCTGATAGCCCTCGCACCCTTTCAGAGGGTGAAAAACAAGTGGCTAGTCTGCGCTAGCTGGGGTGCTGTCTACGTCGACGTCGTCGAGAAGTGGGTAGTCGATGTGCATCTCGATTTTATCGAACGGGACAACTGGCCGGATCGCTCCCCCAGGGCCACCTTCCTTAAGTTCGAGGATACCCAATACCTCCAGCTGTTTCAGATCTGCATGGACATCGGAGACGTCGCGGTCGACGAGTCGTGCAGCCTCCCGCATACTTGATGGGCGTTCTTTGGCGATTGCTTGGATGAGATCGAGGCGCAGTGGTGTGAGGCTGTCGACGAGATCGTCATAGGTCCCGAACTGGAGTACTGCACGCTCATCGCTTTTGTCCAGTTCATCAGCCTCGGCACTCTGAATGAACTGGAGCGTATCCTCTCGGAGCTGTGCTCGGTCGCCGACGGTGATGTGAAGCGTGGTCATGTTCTGGTGTGTTGGATCTGTATTGTATCTGCAGTTCAATAGGGACGGGGTGGGTTGCCACCAATCGTATCCCAGTATTCGTCAGCACTAGCCCAAAACTCGACGATGAGTTCTTCCATACCAGGGAACTCGACGTCTGCCTCCCCGGCAGCGGTGTGGAGTTCGTGGCCTTTGGTGTCTTCGTGGGCGTTGTCGTAACGGATGAGCGTTAGGTCTTGCAGCGTTCCCAGATGAGGGGTGTACTTCCAGCCGGACGGGTAGGCATCTGTATCGGTCGTCCGTCGGATGACGACGTTCTCGACGAGTCCGGCTTCGACGTGGGTGTAGCGGTGCGTGAGTTCGTGGCCCATCCCTCACCCGTTGGGTGGCCGCCCAACAGTATACGTGTGTTGGGAATGTTCCCAACAGCTACTCTGACGATTGCGGGATATCGCTATCCTGCTATGGAGCGATGAGCTCACCCGCTTCCGCTCCAACCACTACTTCAATCTCACTGCCTGTGAGTCGCCACCGTTGGTTGGGATCACTACACTCCAACCGGCTGACCATCTCGTTCTTGAACGCCATGTACTCCGCCAGTGCGACGTCCTCTTCGTCGGTGTAATCGAGCAGGAGGGCGAGCGCCAGTTGCGCTGGGTCACTCCCTGCGTATCCCCATTCGAAGCCCGGGAGACTGTGGTCTGCCAGCTTGAGACTCCGATCTGGGGTCAGCGGCTCGCGGCCAGGATACTTTTCGACGATTGCGCGGCCTCGCTGTCGGTAGCCGACGTAGACGACGCCGGTCTCATCCGAAGTGTGTGACGTTCCAGATGACTGTGAATTACTTGTCCAGCTCATAGTTCTGTTCGCGGGGTGCTCGTTCGAACACCCCCGCACCTCTCAGGGGGTGAAAAACTACCCAACGAACCCCTCTCCTCACGCCAGGTGAGACACCTCAGCAGGTTCTTCGATGTCGTCGAACTCACCGCACCCGACTGGTTCCCAGTCCTCGCTAGGTTCCGGACTCCACCAGTCGATCTCGTAGGCACCCGGTGCGCCGAGAATCTTCACCCTCGCCGACCCGTCAGGCAGGTCGCGACGAAGCTTTTCGTCGACGTGGAGATTCCAGGTCGTCTCGGTATCGAAGCAGGCGAGGACGGCTTCCTCGTAGCCACGATCCTCTTGCGATTCTTGGAGTTCCACTTGTGTGTTACAGTGCTTGCAGAACACGCCCTCGAAGGGGATGTGGCTGAACACCTCGTGCCCGCAGACCGGACACCAGAGGAACTCGAACAGTGCTTCGCTGTGACGGTTGATGACGTCCAGACTCATCTGTAGATCTGGCCCGTTTGACTCGGGCCAACCCTCCTGCCCCAGAAAAACACCCTCGCTGGACGTTCAGTGACCTCAGCGTTCAGCACCGTAGACGATCTTCGAACGAGCTTCGTGGCCACAGTCGGGGCAGTCGAACCATCGCTGGACTTTCGGCCCGTCTGCTGCCTTCTTGTCGACGATAACGTCGTCGTTCGGGCACTCAGGGCAGGTCAGCTCAGGGAGTGGTCTGTATCGAAGAGCGTCCCGAAAGGCTGTCGCCTGCTTCGTCTCGAAGCCACGTGACCAGACCGGATAGCCGTCGACGAGGATTGCTGCCCGCCACTTGTACCGGTAGGAGTCCGGTGCACGATGGAGAACGGCTCGGGCCCCAGTCTCGGTGTTTCGATACGCAAGCGACGGCGTGCGGCTCTTGCGCTTCCAATTTGTGATCCGGGACATCTGTTAGAAGTGGACGTCGGCGGGCACGATCCAGAGCTCCTCGCTCTCCTCCAGCACTTGATCCAGCTGCTCACGGTGACGGATACCGTTCGCATATTCGTTGTACAGGAAGATTGTTGGCCCGTCGTAGGCGCCGACCTGGTGGAAGGCGTGCCGAGCGAGATCTTCGTCGCGCATGATCTCCTCATCGGAAAGTTCGTCAAGTGCCTCCCTCACCCGTTCGAGATTCCGTTCGAACTCCTCTTTCGTCGCCTCCCAGCCACGCTCAAGCAGGTCTTGGCCGGCATCGGAGTCGACGGGGGCTGCAGTCGGCCATTCACCCCATCGCGCCTTCCCCGCAACGGACGTGTCCTCCTCATCGAACGTCACGTGGTAGTCGAAGACGGCGCTGGTATGTGGGTCCGCGCCGACCAGGCGGTCGAACACCGTCTTTCCGGTGGCCAGTGCGTCGTCGTGGGTCGATTCTTCTACCAGAGCGTAAATCACCATATGCATCTCGAACACCTCGAAGCGCCGACGCACCGGGAATGATTGCTCGCTCACTCCTGCTGCGCCGGGACCGACCGACGTAAGCAACTCGCCGCGACGATTGGAGTCACTGGCCCAGTCTCGGGGTTCATCAACAACACGCCGGTCGTCGCGATTCTGGTTCCCGTCATCGCCGATCTCGCACACGAAGGGAAGACCTCGCCCTCGAAGCTCCTGATGCCGCTGTCGTTCGCGTCGATGCTCGGGGGGACGCTCACACTCATCGGAACGTCGACGAACATTCTCGCGAGCGACATCGCGGCCCAACTCGGTGCGGAGTCGCCCGAGCTCGGATTACATGCGTTCGGAATGTTCGAGTTCACCAAACTCGGTATCATTGTCTTCGCCGTCGGAGCCCTCTATCTCATGACGATCGGCGTTCGGCTCCTTCCCGAACGAATCCCGGCTGACGAGGACCTCGTCGAGGAGTACGCGCTTCAGGAATACCTCGCGGACGTCGTCGTCCCGGCGAACTCACCACTAATCGGCCAGACCGTCCGGGAAGCACTCGGCGACGACGACCTCGATATCGACGTGTTACAGCTGATTCGCTACGGCGAGCAGTTCGACGAACCGCTCGCTCGAAAGGAGATACACGAAAACGATACGCTCCGGCTCAGGACGAACCGAGAGACGCTCGAGTACATCATGGATGCGGAAGGACTCACACTATTGGGAGGTCCGCAAACCGAGGACGACCTGCACCCGGAGGAGGAAGAACCGGTGCTCGTCGAAGTCGTCATCCCGTCCGGATCGTTTCTCGTTGGCGAAACGCTGGCGAGTTCGTCGTTTCGACAGCGCTACGACGCGAACGTGCTCGCCTTTCGAACCCGTGGAGACGTCGTCCGGAATCAGTTCGAGGACATCCGCATTCGCGTCGGCGACACGCTCTTAGTCCAAGCACCGCCCGACAGCCTCACACGACTCGTCGAGAACGAGGATTTCATCGTCGCCCACGAGTTCGACGAGATGAGCTACCGGAGCGAGAAGATACCGTTCGCAGTCGGCATCATCGCCGGCGTGGTCGCACTGCCGGCGTTGAACATCTTCCCGATCGTCGTCTCGGCACTCGCTGGTGTCGTGGCGATGATTTTCACCGGCGTTCTCAAGCCGACAGAACTCTACTCCTCCGTCGAGTGGAACGTGATCTTCCTTCTCGCCGGCGTCATCCCGCTCGGTATCGCCTTACAACAGACGGGCGCTGCGGCGCTGCTCGGCGATGCCGTCGCTGCGACGTCGGTGTTCCTGCCACCGATCGGCGTCCTGTGGGTCTTCTACCTCGCGACCGGGCTGTAGACGAGCGTCATCAGCAACAACGCGAGCGTCGTGTTGATGATCCCAGTGGCTGCCAACGCCGCCCAGTCGATCGGGGCGAACGCGTTCGCGTTCGTTCTGGCGGTCACGTTCGCCGCCTCGACGGCGTTCATGACGCCCGTCGGCTACCAGACGAATCTCTTCGTCTACGGGCCCGGGGGGTACACGTTCTCGGACTTCATTCGGGTCGGTGCCCCGTTGCAGTTCGTCCTTTCGATCGTTACCGTCCTCGGAATCGCGTTCTTCTGGGGCGTCCGTGTATGATACGTGTCTTCCCCCACCCCCGAAACACGGGCAAAGGACACCGCGCTCGTCCTGTAGAATCGAGCCCACTGCGTTCCGTTACCATTTCGGGAGTCTCGCACTCACTCGGACACCTCCCGTAGTGTTGCCGTGTGGCTACGGCGGTCTCGGTATCCGACGGTGCCGAGTAGAGGTGCGGCTTCGATCGTAGCAAACATCGACGACCGGGAAGCGAACACGGCTGTCGGCCCGGCAGTCGAATCGAAGCGGTCGAGTGTCACCGAAATAAGAACATTGCTGAAGAGAGTAACTGCCGCAAATTATGAGCGTGAGCATTCTGGAGTCGGTATGCCCGAGTGCGATAACTGTGATTCCTTCGTGACCGAACGGTACGTTCGTGTGTTTGCCCCGGCACATCTCGACACCGTACGGGTGTGCCCGCGCTGTGAAGATTTAGTTCGAGACGGCAACGAGACGCGCACGGCGCGCTCGACGCGGTAGCGGTCCAGCTCTCGACGCTGTTCGTCGCGACACGGCACGTCGAGGACATCGACGGGACGGACCCCGTCACGCGCTGGCGACAGGGTCGTTCATGAACGCGAACGCTACCTCCTTCGCCGCTTCTAGGTCGGCGGCGGTCCCGAGGTCACCGTCCCGCCCCGAGCGATGTACTATGTATTCCCAGACGTTGTCCCCGTCGATGACCTCGTTGATGTACACTGCGCTTCTGGTGTCTTCCTGTCGATAGAGAACCGTGGTGTAGTCCCGGCCTATGAGTTCGTCGTATATCGTCCGCTCGGTCTCCAACACCCAGCCAGTCGGTGGAGTTCGGTCGGACGTCACGGTCAGTCGTTCGTCTCCTCGGCCACGTGGTCGGCACTCACGGCGTCCGAAGCCCCGTCCTTGACCGCCTTGGCCTGTTGTTCTAGCTCTTCGACGTCCATCTCCGCGGCCCGGTCGATTTCGCCGAGGATCTCCTTGATGTCGTCGAGTCCGACGAGTTCGCGCGTCTCGGCGTCGAACTGGAGGCTGTCTAGTTGCTGTCCGTCGGCCTCCACGTCGCTCCCCGTGAGGAGCTTGCCGTACCGGCCGACGAGCGAGGTGAGTTCCTGCGGGATGACGAACGTCGTCGATTCACCCTGTCCGATCGCTTCGAGCGTGTCCATCCCCTTGTCGATGATCGCACGCTCCCCCATCGACTCCGCGGACTTCGCGCGCAGCACCGTCGAAATCGCGTCACCCTGTGCCTCGAGGATCTGGCTCTGCTTTTCGCCTTGCGCTCGAATGATGTTCGACTGCTTGTCCCCTTCGGCTTTCTCGACGGCACTCCGGCGTTCGCCCTGTGCTTCGAGGATCGTCGCCCGACGTCGCCGTTCCGCGCCGGTTTGCTGTTCCATCGCGTTCTGCACCTCCGGACTGGGATTGACCTCTCGGACTTCGACTGACTCGATGCGAATCCCCCACTCATCGGTCGGTTCGTCGAGTTCCTTGCGAATGCGAGCGTTGATCTCCTGGCGCTTGTTCAGCGTCTCGTCGAGTTCCATGTCGCCGATGACCGCCCGGAGCGTGGTCTGGGCGAGGTTCGAGACGGCGGTCTTGTAGTCCTCGACCTCCAGGAACGCCTTCTTCGCGTCCATCACGCGGAGATAGACGACGGCATCCGCCGTCACGGGGGAGTTGTCCCGCGTGATCGCCTCCTGTCGGGGCACGTCCATCGTCTGCGTACGCATGTCGAACGTGTATGTGCGCGAGACGAACGGCGGGACGAAGTTGATGCCCGGCTCGATCAAGCCGCGATACTCGCCGAACACGGTGAGTGCCTCCTTGTCGTAGGCATCGACGATCCGCACCATCTGCCAGACCGTTACGATTGCCAGCACCAGTACGAACAGGCCAACTATCGTTACCTCGAAAGTCGAAACCTGCAGCGGGACCGGGTCGTACATGTGTTGCGTATTCGCTCCGTGACTACATCAAGCGACGATATTTTCACATCCTGCGGGTTTTCATTATTAGAGTAACATTATGGCGCCGTGTTCAACGGTATAGAAGTCAAAACACCACGTAGTCGAGAGCTATCGTAGCGTTTGGAACTGTTCGCACACCCGATCGCAAGACCGCACGCGATCGGGTGTGCAGTGGCGTATAAAGCTACTACACTCTAGGAATCCAACGTGAGCGCAGAAGTCGGAGGTTCCGAACATCGTTACCGGTCTTTATTGTATTGACGGGTCAACATATGGTATGGCAATCGACGTAGCAGTTCCGGAACCCCCAGACCTCTCGAATCGAGGGAAGCCACGCGACTTCGAGTTGCAGGACGAGACGCTCGGGTCAGAGGACTTCTACCGGGAGGATCTCGAAGACCTGCTCCAGGAGGGGGCGTGGACGGAAGGGTTCAACGAGTGGACCGAGTACACGGGCCTCAACGAAGAGCAGGTTCGAATCATCAGCGATCTCGGCCTGTTCCAGGCGTTCGACTTCTACTGGGACCCCACCGACGACCGGCTTCGCTTCGACGCCCCGACGCTACCGGACGACTGGCGGGAGCGAGACGCGACCGAGTCGCTCGATTCGAGCACGGTTTCGATGATCGACGCCGCGTTACAGGATCTCGGCCGAGCCATCCACGAGACGCTGGAGGACTACCTCGAACGGAACGAGGAAGCCTCCGATTTTGGCTGGGGGAAAGAGACGTACGGCAAACGAGGTGAGTGACCCTTGTGTGAGTACGTGCTACCGCGAACTGTAGATACCAATAGAGGAACCCATATGCGACCACATTCTCCTCCCGACAGACGGAAGTACCGCGACCGAACAGGCCGTCAGCCACGGGCTCGGTCTCGCCCGGACTTCCGACGCGACGGTTCACGCGCTGTACGTGACCGACGAGAGCGAGTTCTCGGCCGTTACAGACGCCTCGGCGCACGAGCAACTGCGGTTCTCAGTAGAGAAGCTGGGACGGCGAGCGACCACCGACATCGCAGAGACGGCCGCCGAGTTCGATCTGACGGCCGAGCACGAACTCCGGCAGGGAACGCCCTACGAGGAGATATTCGACCACGTCGTCGAACAGAACATCGACCTCGTGGCGATGGGAACGCACGGTCAGGCCGGAGTCGGACCGGACCTCGGCAGTACGACGCTCAGAGTCGTTCGAAACGCCGATGTGCCCGTGCTGACGGTCCGATTCCGCGAGGACATCGACATCGATGTGGCGAACTACTACGAGGTCTACGACGATGTCCTCGTGGCAACTGACGGGAGTGACGGGTCGATGGTCGCCGCCGAACAGGGGATCGACATCGCCGAGATGTACGGTGCAACGGTGCACGCCCTCTACGTCGTGGACACGAACACCTACGCCTACGAGGACGTCCCCCGGAGCATCGTCGGACTCCTCAAAGAGAGCGGGAACACTGCGCTAGACGAGATCGCAGCGATGGGCCGCGAACGAGGAGTCGAAGTGGAGACGCCGATCCGGCGCGGACGGCCGTCCCGAGAACTCCTCAACTACGTCGACGAGAACGACGTGGACCTCGTCACGCTGGGCGCACATGGTCGCACGAGCGAGGTCCATCTCGGGAGTACCACCGAGCGCGTGATCCGAATGTCAAGGCAACCAACGCTCTCGGTCCAATGAAGGGACCGGATACCCCATCGCTCCTCGGTGACGACCACGAAGCGTTCGAGGCATAGAATGGGAGTCCATGCGAAATTTTCGGACCTTGACGCAGAGTCAATTCACAGGAGCACGATTTGCGCCAGTCCGAGGAAAATAAAGAATCCGAGGACGTCAGTCGCCATCGTGATGAAGACGGTCGCAGACGTGGCCGGATCGTAGCCGAGCCGATCTAGACTGAGCGGGACGAGCGCACCGAAGAACCCGGCGATGACGAGATTCAGCACCATCGCGATGCCGATGACCAGCCCAAACAAAGGACTCTGATTGACCAGAGTGGCGATGACGGCCACGATACCACCGGTAATCACGCCGTTTGCACCCCCCGCAAGCACCTCGTTGCCGATGGCGCGCCTCCCAGTCCGAAGCGAGATTTGATCCAGCGCGATTCCGCGGACCGTCACGGCCATCGACTGCGTGCCGGCGTTCCCACCCATCCCGGCCACGATCGGCATGTAGATCGCCAGCAGCGTCAACGCCGCGATCGTTTCTTCGAATAGCCCGACAGTCGCCGCAGCGAGAAAGCCGCCCCCGAGGTTGATAATGAGCCACTTGTACCGCCGGCGGATCTTCTCGAGGGCCCCATCGAGAACGCTCTCCTGCTCGTCGACACCGGTGAATTCATAGAGCGTCTGGCCGACCTCTTCCTCGATGGCTCGCAAGAGGTCGTCCGCGTAGATGACTCCGAGAATCCTGTCGTCTTCATCAAGGACGACGATTTTACTCTGAGGATTGGCCCTGAACACCGCGATGACCTCCGAGTTGGGCTGTGCGTATCGGACCGTGGGGGTGGGGCGAAGATACTCGGTGATGTCCGCCCGCCCGTGACCAGCCAGGACCAGGGTGTGGCCAGGTAATTCCCCCATCACCTCGTCGTCATCGGTGACGAAGACGGTAGGGAAGCGCCCAGTTCGGGCCTCGTGGCGCCGGACGAGCTGTGCGACCTCCTCGAATCCCTGGTCCCTGTCGACGGTGACGTAGTCGAGATCCATCATACCGGCGGCACTGTCCGGGCTGAATTTCAGGAGGAACTCGATCCGCTCTCGTCGGTCGGTATCGAGCTGACTGAGCACGGCCTCCTGAGTGTCCCCGTCGAGCAATC
The DNA here is from genome assembly GCF_024464595.1 of Halobellus litoreus. NCBI lineage: Archaea > Methanobacteriati > Methanobacteriota > Halobacteria > Halobacteriales > Haloferacaceae > Halobellus > Halobellus litoreus. Next base: position 205,684 of record NZ_JANHAW010000004.1, read on the forward strand.
CGATCACGTCGGTCGCATCGTCGGGGTCGAGTCGGCGGACGAATTGCCGTACTTCCTGACGATCTATGCCGTCGAGTACGTCTCGCTGAATCGACTCGGGTAACTGGAAGAACACGACTCGTTGTCGTGTCCACGGCAGTGCCTGAAACTCCTCACCTGGTCTCTCCGAGATGGCAATCTGCTGTTGGACGTCAATCGTGGGTTCTTGCATACGGTTACCTCACCCCGCGTCGCATGAATCTAGAACGCGGACGTGACGTAGCGTAGTCTGGAGGCTCGAACTAATACTGGGTGACACGTCGCGCATCGTTTTTTCATCCCTGAGATCGCTCGTGTTCTTGGGCGAGGTCGAGAAACACGTCGTCCTCTAGACCACACTCCGGACAAGTATGCACGAAGTGGAGGCCATCCTCGTCACGCTTTTCTATGCGCCACTCCGACCGGGCACGGGCGACATTTCCACACTCCTTGCAGCGTTTTGGATGATCCTGAAGGTACGTCTGCATGAAATCGATGAACGACTGCGTTCCATGGCGGTGCGTCGGCATACGTTGTTCATTCGAGGTGTATGCGTATCAGCGTGTTCACCCCTTTGGCACTCTCGCAGCTCGTTCAGTTGAACCGTCCAGTAGCGAGGGAGTGACAGGGAGGATCGTTCATCCCGGTGCGGCGGCGACGTTCCGACCGTCTACTGCCCTGGGAACAACACTAGCCGGCCCGCCAGGAAAGCGAAGTACAGCCCCAGCATATAGCCGCCCTCTGTCCGTGTGAACTCTCCCTCTCGCCAGTACAACGCCCAGCCGAGCAGTCCCACGCCGGCGATTAATTTGAACGGGAGGTCCCACAGGACGACGGCCGACGGGACGGAGTAGGTCGAGAGAGCACCGCCGAGGCCGATGCCGACGAGAGGGTTGACGATGTTGCTCCCGACGAGGGTCCCGAGCGCGACGTGGGGCGACCGCCGACGGATGGCGTCCATCACGGCCGTCAGCTCTGGCAATGCGGCGGCCACGCCGATAGTTACGACACCGACCATAGAGCCACCGATGGCAAGCGTATCGACGACTACCTCGACGACCGAGAGCAGGAGCGAGGCGGAGAGCAAGACGAGGACGAGCAGGCCCGTGGCAACCACAGTGTCTCGACGTGGATTTTTACTCGGGGCCTCTCTGAGTGATTGGGTTGGCTCTCGTCGAGCGATTATCACGCCGACGTAGATCAGGTAGAGGCCCAGTAGCAGGACGCCGTCGAGTCGACTAATCGTTCCATCCCAGGCGACCAATATGGTCGCACTGATCGCACCCAGCATCGGCAGATAGCTCTCGTAGACGAACGTCCGGGAGACGTGAACGGTCCCATACCCGATGAGAAGAATGCCGACGAGCAGGAACTGCTGGACGGTCGAAGAGCCGGTGTTCCCGCCGATGACGACAGCCGAGGTAACTTGGTACTCGAGGACGCCGGAGAGTATTCCGAGTGACGCGACGAGGTGAGAGCTGAGTTCCGGAAGACTCGTTCCCAACGCAAGGACGGTCATACCGACGAGGACCTCGTCGACGTCGTAGTACTCGGCGAGCGCTAGCAGCCGGCCGATCGCCCGACTCGCTGCAGTCACGAGCGTGTACAACGCGACCGTCCCGATAGCAATCTGTGTCAGCAACGCGCCCGAGACAGGCATATTAACGCTCGGCCAGCCAGGTGTCGTCCCAGTCTCGTTCGTAGTCAGGGTCGAAGGGCTCTAAGGTCCAGACCGGACAGTTCTCGCACTCCCAGACTCTGTAGACCGTTCCGTCTCGAATCACGACCCCGACAGACGCCCAGGTGTGGGTTTCACAGGTCGGGGCCTCAGACATATATGGACCAACAGACGGTTGCTGTCCGAAAAAGCCTTTCCGCAGGTCCAATCAGTAGTCGCTGCCCGCACAGACACCCTAGGAACCCCGAATCGACGTAAGTAGGGACGTGGTATGCACTTGTCCATTCTGGCCGATGGGAGCCACGAATTACGAGAAGCCTCTGAGACCGATGGCTGTGCCGACTATTGCGAGTCGGGAAGGGAACCGCGATTCCGACCACTCAGATTGCTATGAACTGTTCTGACTCTGCGACTGGAAGAAATACCCCGCGGTGGGGATGCCATCGAGAGTGGTCTGGACATCGTGTATTCACCCCCCGAGCCACCAGCCGTAGAGCTGTTCCTGCTCGTCAGTGTCGGGATGCTTTTTCGACTGGCCGTAGGTCTTTCCCTTGAGAAGTTGGCGTTCGACAGCGTTCGCGGCGAGCCGAAGCGCGTGGGAGGCACCGTACCCCTCCCCATCGGCCGTGAAGTAGCCGCGGTCGGTGACCAGTCGAATCCGTGCCAGCACCAGCGGCATACCTCGGCTCTGTTCCTTGTGCTCCTGGAGTTCGATGCTGGCCTTGATCACGCTCATCTCGCCATACTTCGAAGCTATGCTCTCGATCAACGCCGAGACGTCGTCGTAGTCCATCCCTTCCAACAGGTCGAGCCCAAACACCTGCACGGCGTTCCGGTCCTCGCGCCCCCAGGTGAGTGCCTCGATGACGTCCGTCTTCGTGATGATCCCGACCGGCTCGTCGGTGTCATCGGCCGTGACGACGAGCGAGGAGATTTCCTGCTCGAACATCGTCTCGACGACCTCGTCGAGCGATGCGCTCCGCTCGACCGTCGCGACCGCGTCGGACATCAGGTTCCGGACCGGCAGGTCGAGCATCCGGTCGGCGTCGCCCTCGCGCGCGCCGAACCCACCGCGGTTCTGTCTACCGCCACCGCGGCCACCGAAGCCGCTTGACGACCCGCCCTGGCTCTTGGTGCCGCCGCGGGTCGTGAACTCGACGACGTCGTACAGGCTCACCACTCCCACGAGATCGTCCCCGTCGACGACTGGGAGATGAGCGATGCCAGCCTCTCGAAGCAGATTGAGCGCTTTCCCGATCGTTGTTTCAGGGGCTGCGCTGACCAATTCCGCCGTATAAGCGTCGTCAACGGTCGCTGCGTCGAGAAACGGTCGGACCGCCTCGAGCACGGCATCGCCAGTCACTACACCGACGACACGGCCGTCATCAAGCACGGGAAGCGTTTTGACGTCGCTCCCGATCATGAGTCGCGCGACCTCGCGGACGTCCTCGGTACGCTCGACAGTCGGAACGTGCTGTACCTGTGAGCCGATCTTTGCAGAGGGCTGGTTGGACGAGGAAGCCAGTTGTCGGCGAGTCACGATACCACGATAGTCGTCGCCATCCGTGACGACGACGGCATCGAGTTCCTGATTCTCGAATGCCCCGGCGCCTTCGAGAGCGGTGTACCGATGTCGAACTCGGTGTAGTTTGTCGAGAGGATCTCTGAGATGTCTATGTGTAACTCTCTACTGGGAGGGACGCTGGACGGTTATGCTTGTTCCACCCCTGATTGTGGAGGGAGAGACGCGAGAAGCATGTTTGTGTATTTTGCGTCGGCCGCATGCATTGAGACCATTAGTCTCAACTACTGAAAATATAGTCGCGGCAACTGGCTATATCCACCATCGACCGCGCTCAGGGAGCATTAAGATACTCTACCCAGTGACGGCTACTGAGACGCGCCCGTTGTACCAGTTCTTCGTTGCTCCGTGAATACGCACGCGCTCGCTCTCTTCGATCCACGATGCCTCCGAAGTCTTCTGACGATCACACGGGTTTGGCCACTGTCGTCGGCAACGAGTCCGACTTGAGTGATGGTTGGATGGGACGGATCTCAGGGAGTCTTCACACGACCGTCGATTCTCACCTCGTTGCGATCGATATCTTCGAGCTTCCCGGTGGGAACCACCTGTCCGGGCGTCATCTGTAACTCCTCGAACACCGTATTGGTGTACACGTCGCCACTGTCGCTTTGCTCCGCGTTATTGGAGAATGTCGAAGACTTCGACTGCTTTGTACTCTTTCCCGCGTTCTTTCCCAGTCACTTCCTCAATGACACCATCCGATTCGAGGTCGTCGACGACCTTGTAGGCGGTCCGGCGTGAGACGTCGAGATACTCCACGAGATCTGGAGCCGTAAAATACGGATACTGGAGTAACTGCCGAGCGAACGCGTCCGTATTCGTACTGCCTGAGTACTCCTTCTCATAGCGCCCTTGGAGATCGCGAAGTCGGTGCGTCCGGTCGTACGATATCTCAGCTTGACTTCGGAGTCCTTCGAGGAAGAACCTGAGCCATTCGTCCCACGCACCGTCCTCACTCACCGCACGCATCCGCTCGACGTATTCGACCTTGTGACGATTGAAGTACGCGCTCGGGTAGATATACGGACTTTCGAGGTATCCTTTGCTTGCCAAATACAGAATAATGAGCAGTCGACCGAGTCGACCGTTTCCATCCGAGAAGGGGTGTACTGTCTCGAAAAAATAGTGGATGATAGCGGCGTCGATGAGGGGATGGTACTGCCCACCCATCTGTATGTACGACTCAAGTGAGTTCATGAGTCCAGTGAGCCCCTCCGGAGTTGGCGGGACGAATGGGCGTTGTCCTTGCTGTGGGCTCGTGAGATGAACCATATGGTCGCGGAAGTCACCGACGACGTCACCCTCGTTTCGGACATCCTCAAGCAGCATCGAATGGAGTTCTTTGATAAGCGAGAGCGTTATCGACGCTCCGCTCTCGACTTTTTCCAGACCGTACGTGAGCGCCGTCTCGTAATCGAGGGCCTCTTTCAGGTCTTTCTCGATTGTCGCGCCAGCCCCCCCAGAGGGATGCTTTGTATGGTACGCTTCGACATCTTGATACGCGACATCTGCTCCTTCGATACGTGCTGACTCAACGGCCTCGATACGTATGAGAGAGGTGTAGAGAACTGCGGAGAAGTCGACTGTCGAGCTGATACCGTCGACACGACCGATTTGATACGCTGTATCGGCTACCAGATCCTGCGTTTGTTCGGAGAGTTCGAGCTTCGGTTCTACCGGGAGCGGCTCCGGTGAATAATATGGATTTGGATGATAGGGGACGTATTTTCCCGGTGCACTATCGGGAAGCTCTTCGATGGGCATTTCGCTGGTACCACTATTAGTCTCCACTGGTATAGGTGTTTTTATAGCAAGTATACGTGGGGCCAGTAGTAGATGTATCGTGGAAAAATAAGCGCGAATAGTATACTTGTGAACACCGGCAGGACTTCTATATCTATCTGGTATATAAATAGGTATACTAACACTGTGGCTTTCGGGGCTACTGTGTCACGATCGCGCTGCTGTTACACATCTAATGGGCCCGCCGAGTGTGGGGTCGGATCCTCCGGTGGCTGACTCATCTAGGCCGAAATCAGCACTTCAAGTGCTACGCTTGAACTCAAGGTCGTGGCTGCGCGCGCAGCGAAGCGAGCACGGAGCGGAGGGTGGGGAGGTGGGGTCTGGGTCGGTCCGGCACGTAGCAAAAAAGAAAGCCGCGACGACTGGCTATTCCTACCACCGACCGCGCTCAGGAAAATGTACGGTGCTCCACCCGGTGAGCGCTATGGAAACGCGCCCGTTGTACCAGTTCTTCGCCGCCCCATGAATACGAACACGCTCGCTCTCTTCGATCCACGGAGCATCTGACGCCTCCCAGATCGTCACCCGCGTCTGGCCACTGTCGTCCGCAATGAGTCCGACCTGAGCGATACTCGGATGTGAGGGATCCCACAACTGCGTCACAGTCCCCTCAATACTCACCTCTTTGCGATTGACGCTCTCGAGCTTCCCGATTGGAACTATCTGTCCCGACGCCGTCTGCAACTCCTCGAACACCCCGACGACCGCGCTCATCAGGTCTTTCCCGCCGACGACGGCTTCACCCAGCCGCCGGCCAATCGCTGCTCTCGACCAGCCATCCAGCTTCTCTGCCAGCCGCATCGACTGCGTGTTTACCGCCGCCAACTGCTCTTGCGTGAGTTCTGTTCGAGGATCGTCTCGCTCTGGGTCCATCCGCGGGTCCACACTTGCCGCCCGCTTCTGGAACCCTCTACGCCGCGCAGCACTCCGCTTCGCTGCGATGTCTCGCGTCCGCTCTTCGCGACCATCTTGCGTTCCCACTTTCGCCTTGGCACTGATGCGCTCCAGCTCGGCCTCCCGCGCTCGAATGCGCTCTTCCTGTTCGAGGGTCACACCGTAAATCCGCTCGTCATTGGTGTCGACCATCCCGTCCGGGTGGTTCGCATCGACCTTTGCCTGCACCTCCATCTGCACTGTCGCCCGGAACTCCGGCGTCTCATCGACGACCTCGAAGCCCTCTTCATCGACCGAAACTACATCACTGGTGACGTTCTTACTTGACATTGGTATCTCCCAAAGGTACCATCGAAGGCGCTCACTCGGCGTCTTCTTCCGACACCACGACTCTCCAGCCGTGGCTGTCCACAACGACCAACTCAACCATCGCGCGCTCTCGCTCGCGCCTTCGTGAGCGCCCCCTGGGGCGCGAGCGAGAGCGCGCCAAAGGGAGGCCCCCCAACCAGCACCGCGCGTCGACCCGTCCAGAGCAAGCGTCCAGCGGAGAAAGCGTGGGGGGGTGAGCAGCGACGCCGCGCAACCCCTCGCGCTTTCCCGCTGGCGTCGAGGGCACATGCATTTTAGCCCGGCAGGAACCGCACCCACTGGAGCGGAAGCCCGCCCGGAATGGCCGGTCGCGAGCGACGCGGAGGGCGGAATGCGGCGAGCGGGGCGGGCTAATGTACTTTATATTGGATCTCAAATATTGTACGGTTTAAACTATGAAATATGGACGTATGGATAGAACTTGTATAAATCAAGATAGTATAATTTGATACTTGGCGTCCAGAGACAGCTATTTGTTTATCGGTGACATACATCATTATATGGGTGGATCAGAAAAAAACGCCGGCAAACGAGATTCTGCGGAAGCGGGAGAGCCCTCCCCGCGATTTGCGCAGGATGAGTTCTACCGGGCGCTTGCTTCATGCCACCGTCGACGGCTGCTCTATTATTTATTCGATAATAATGATTGTACAATTGAAGAACTTACATCGGTCCTTAGTGGTTGGGAAGCTACTACGTCAGGAGCAATGCAAACCACGACAGACCGATCGAAGCTTCGTCTCGGATTAGTACACAGTCACTTGCCTCAACTTGCCGAGATTGGTCTGATAGACTACGATATGGATGAAGGTACCGTCAAACTTGAACCGCTTCATCCCCAAGTCGAACTCATTATCGAGCAGAGTATCGAGGCCGAACAGCTTGTAGAATCGGAATGACGTTCGCCTCCTTGATTGATGAGCTTGGAGAGCAGAACTATCAGGTTACCGTCTATAGGAGCGGTGAACGCACCGAAATTGAAAGGTGGCTTGCCAATCACGGCGTCTCCGTTGAGTCCCGTCCGCTGTCCGACAAAGGTCCAGAGCCATTCATCGAAATCGAAGTCGATGATGAAGTTGTAGGTACTATTGGGATAGCGGCAATTGAAGGGCTACTCGAACCACCGATCCGTCGCCCTGACGATCGAAGCGAGGTCTCTACGGGATATCATGCGCTTTTTGAGATATTTGATCAGACTGTGTTTTCCGGGATGAATCGTCAGGAACTTCTTACAGTGAGTCGAGAAATTGAGGACCGCGCGTTTCGTGTCGGCAAAGGTACCTTGCGAGTGAGTTTTCAAACACTTTCGACGTTCAGATCGCAGGTGGAAGTGTATCGAGCTCTTGGAACTGAAACGAATCTCAACATTCACATCTATGGTGTTGATGACTGGGCCCCCCCAGCGATTACTGGAATCACCTACCACTCCGAAGATTCGGCGTCGTTCAATCCCTACTGGGTTCTTGCATTTGACGGTGGATCTGATGAGACACAAGCCTGCGGCTTGGTTGCCGAAGAACATTCAGACGAATACACTGGCTTTTGGACGAACAATGCTACAGCTGTCGAGAACATCATAGCAGCGTTCAAAACTGCGTGACTTAGTCGGGGATCGCTCAGCAATCGTCGTCGGACCCGGTGTCGACTGTCGTCACGTTCCCCCGGTAGATGTCGATGTCGTCGGGGGCCGCGAGATCGAGTGGCTCGTCCTCGAGGTCAGTTTTGAGGAGTCGGAGTCGCTTGGCGGACTTGGCACCAACGAGGACTGTGAGCTGGTCAACGGTAAGCCCGTCATTGTAGAACGTCGTTGCGACCGTCTTCGGAAGCGGGTCTCCGCCGGTCATCAGTTGCGGAGCTGATCGCGGGCAGCCGTAAACCGAACTAGACCTGTATTGCCAGCGGCAGCCAGAGCGTTTGCCGACTGGAGCTGGGAGTCGATGAGCTGATTCTGCTGGCGTGACCACTCACTATCGTCGTGCGTCCGAACGTACTCGGCCCACTGTTTGATCATCGCACGCCTTTGCTCCGTGTTCCGACGTTGATTGTCCTCAAACCCGTTTGAGTTCAGCATCGTAGTCCTCCTCTCCAAGCTCATTGACGCATACTGGCTGCTCCGTCGATAGCCACGGAAGCACTAAGTAAGCGTGACAAATTACTCGTCTTCGAGTGCTGCATAGATCTCCGCGTAGCGGCGGCCGTCAAGCTTCCCCATCTCGAGGGCGATCTCGCGACGTTCGGCATCGCTCTCGGCCGCCTGATACCGCTCGTAGAGCTGGCGGACCTCGTCGTTGACCGCCGCCGAGGAATCGGTGCTGGACGCCATTGGCCTGAAGGAGCAGATACCTCAAAACAGTCTGTTGGCCTCACGAGCGGCCAACGCGACTCTGCGGCCGGTCGCTCACACTATCTCTTCACGCTGAATGAAGAGCACGCTAGCTACGACGAGCGTGCCGCCGACGACCGTGACGACTGAAACGGGCTCTCCCAATACCAACGCCCCCAAGCCGACGGTCACGCCCGGTTCGGCGGTGCTGATGACGCTCGCTCGACTCGCACCGATCTTTGCGATGCCAGCGAAGAACGTGAGTACAGGGACTACCGTCGCCAGAATCGCAATCCCGAGGACCGCCCCCCACGCTGTTGGGGTAGCCGGTATCGTCAACGATCCCGTTCCGGCACCGAACACGAGGAAACTGAGGGCGGCCGCTGGCAACACGAAGGCTGTCAGCGTCTCTGCGGACACCGCCGTGAGCGCACGCTGACTGACGAGGATGTAAAACGAATACGCACACGCCGCTCCGAGGACGACGGCGACGCCGCGGGGGTCCACACCGGCCGGGTCGACGCCGGTGATGAGTGCGACGCCGCCGATCGAGAGCACTAATGCGGCGACTAGCGGCGGCGTCACGCGATCGGGATGGACGACCGCGGTGAGGACGACGACGAACGCCGGATACGTGTAGAGGACGATCGCGACCATCCCAGCGGTCATAAACTCGAGGCCGTAGAAATACAGCGCGCTCTGGGTCGCGTACCCACCTGCACCGAGCGCGAAGGCGATCGCGACGATCCGTCTGCTCGGAATTTGCAGTCGCCCGCGCGACCAGAGGAAAGTCCAAACGAGCACCGAAGCGAGTGCGAACCGGAGCGCAAGCACCGTGGGTATGGATAGCTCTTCCTCGGCGGCAATGACGCCGAAAATCCCCAGCGTCCCGAACCCAACTGCGGAGGCAACCACGAGTGCAATTCCGACCGTCTCATCGTCCATACACCAACGCCGTGACCGGGTTTCAAAGTGCTACTGATCTGGAAGCTCGTTCTTTCAGTTCTGGTACCAATCGAGTGGGCCAGCGGTCGGGCATTCGGTACCGGAGTCGCGGTCTCGACCGTCTTCACGCCGCTCCGTGGACGTCGACGTCGTCGGGCACAGCGAGATCGAGTGGTTCGCCCTCGAGATCCGTGTTGAGAAGATGAAGCCGCTTGGCAGACTTGGCACCAACTAGGGTCGTGAGCTGGTCACCGGTGAGCCCGGCATTGTGGTACGTAGTTGCGCTCGCCTTCGGAAGCGAGTCTCCGCTGCTCACCGGTCGCGCAGTCGATCGCGAGCGGCTGCAAACCGAACTGGATCCGTATCGCCAGCCGCAGCGATCTCGTTTGCCGACTGGAGCTGCGAGTTGATGAGCCGATTCTGTTGGCGTGACCACTCCTCGTCTTCGTGCGTCCGAACGTACTCGGCCCAGCGCTTGATCATCGCACGCCTTTGCTCCGTGTTCCGACGTTGATTGTCCTCAAACTCGTTTGAGTTCAGCATAGTAGTCCTCCACTCCAAGCTCGTTGACGTACATTTCGAGCTGCTCCGTGTTAAATCGTTCCTCGAAAGTCAGGTACAGGTGAAGTGCATCCTCGAAGTCCTTCCCGCTGAGGTTGTCTGCAGATTGGGCAAGCCGGAGCTTGTACGCGATTTGGAGTTCAAGCGGACTGATCTCGATCTGCCGATCATCGAATGTAACCGTAAGGGGGTTCGAGAGGGCCTCACGCTCTACGTCGTTTGAAACAAACCACGTCTCGAAATTCGGGTACATCTCCCCTTCTTCGGCAATCCGGATGCGGCTCCCCTCGCTTAGCATCGAATACATCTCATCAAGCGGCATCGCCATCCCCCAGTACCCTTGATCTTTGAGTTCAGTAACCAACTGCTCAGTCTCTGTTTCAGACAGCGACTCCAGAATGACGCCGATGTCCTCTGTCGATCGAGATCGCCCCCAAACCGATCTGAGCGGCTGTATGAGAAGTACGCGCCTCTCTCTTGCAGAGACTTGACGAACTACCAAGTGGCAGTCAGTAACGGCGTGCAAGACTCAGAGGGTGAGTTCGGCATCGAAGCCTAAGGAGCCGAGCGTCGAGAAGAGCGGAATCGCTACTCCGTCGGGAAGCCCAGCTGCTCGGCAATCTCCAAGGGATTGTAGTACATCCGTTCTTCCTGGACTTTGCCGTCCGCGATGACGAACTTCGACATCCCCCTGTGCTCGAACGTGCGGCCAGTCGGGGAAAGATCATTGAATTCGCCTTCGTGCGTGCCCGTTGCCGTCCACTCAATCATGACTATCTCGTCGTCTTCGAGCAAGGCCTCGGCGGTGATGGTGAAGTCGGGGAATGCGCTCCGGAGTTCACGGACGTATGCTTCGAAGTCGTCCCGTCCGTGCACTGCGCCGCCGGGGGCGCTTGGCTCGTAGGCCACAAAGGAATCGGAGACCGAGTTTATATTGGAGTACTCTCCATGCCACAGCGCGAGGTAGTCACTCATAAGCTGTTCGTGTCTGGTAGAGACGAGTGCAGTCATAGCTTGATTAACCTGATTGATCTTACGGACGGGGGAGTTTAGTAATGGAGATCGTACCGGCGCGGCACGTCCAAGTTACTGGGATGTTCCCGGCTGACTCCTCGGCGCAAACGCTCATTGGCTTGCCTGCCTTGCAAACCGAATGAACAGGGGTTACGCTTCAGTTCCAGCTATCGCTCTCTACACGTCGTCGGAGGGGCGAGACTCGCGCCTTGTACGGCAATCTGAACATCATCTGATACTGGCAGGAAACCCAGCGATCGGTTCGCAGTTCTCATCGACCGGCTGTTTCACACGGTCTTATGTCTGAACAATAGGATTTCAACAGAGCCGGGCAACAGTATGTTGGTCACCACCAATTCCGACGACGAAATCGACAACCGGTCGCGACTTGGATTGTTTAGAACTCCCCGATCAGACTCGATAGAGTGTGTGTATCGGGCCGGCACCGATATCTGCGGCAAGTTCAATACCGACGCTCGTTCTCGCAGCCCCTGAGTCTGATTTAGCAACGACGGTCTTCATTCCACTTGTTCCGCGGATCACGACCTCCTCAGTAAACCCAATGATAATCGTATTTGAATAACATTACTACTGGTACTTGGATGATAACAATGATACGTACTACCGTTAGCTCTATGCCCGAATTATCAACCGAATTGATTCGAGCAGCCAATGACGATATCGAGCGGTATCAGTACCGGGTCGAGCAGGTGATCGAAGAGACGACCGAGTGGATATTCGAAGTCGGGATGGATCGCGTTGATTCGAGACAACACGTTTTGATCGGAACGGATTGGGAGTCGTTTCCTGAAGCCGAGATTCACCAAGAGGCTGAAACAGGAGTCGGTAGAATTGTCGCTACTGACGCGTGGTTTCCAACTGAGCAGCAATCGATTCCGGATCTGTTAACGCGATTTGTCGAACTACTCGACGAACACGAACATTCCGAGGTTGAAGAGAACGGTGATGGGTGGGTCGTCCGCTACGACCTTGATTCGATACCCTTACCCATTCGCGATCGGCCACATGAGTTCTTCCGGGAGGTCTTCGGCGCTCCAGGAGAAATGGTCGATCAAGAGTTTCTCACCACTGTCGCCGAGATAACCTCGACCTTGACTGGGTCAGCCGAAATCACCATCGATCGTGACTCGATTATCCAGGAAGCACGAGTCGAACTTGACGTCGATGGCAAAAAAACCGAAACGCGATTCGGATTCGAATCGTTTGGCGCACAGATTCCCCTCTCTCCACAGGTGGAACTCGACCCTGAGGCGCCGTCGGTCACGCCTGGGTCACTGTTATTCCAGTTCGATTCCATTGGCGGATGGAGCGAAGGGAAATCCCACGCGCCGTGGGCCCAACGGACGCTCGATGCACTTGAGGCCGCGGACATAGGGGACGCCTACAAGGATATCTATGACGATTCCTGGAGTATTGCGCCTTTTACTGAGTCCGACGCGCGCCCGCCCAGCAACCAGAAACCGTCTCGGCACGTCCATCACCCGATTGTACTCGGATCTTATTATGAGGACAGAGAAGGTGAATTTAACCCCTTCTACCGAGACTGGTTCGACAACGTTCCAGCGTTTATCCAGACCCCGAATTTCCGACCTGGTGACTACAAGCGCTCTTATCACCATTACGGCGGGGAAGCGACAGGTCTTGAGTACAAGTTTTATTTCGAGGCCCATGGTCCGCCACCGAGACCGAAGGGCGATCGATTCTACAGCGCTCGCGACTGGGGATTCGGCGGGAATCGGATCGACGAGAGTCTGAACAAACTCACGTTCACAGGAGCGATCCAACAGTACAACCGGTACTCGAAAGCGGGCACCCGCAACGCTCTCCTGATGATAGGGCACTTGCTGCACCTGCTACAGTATCAAGAGATGCCCGACCACGCACAGCTGGTGCCCCACCCAGCCAGCTCGAAGACTGAAAAAGAGGCGTATCGTCTCTTCGAGTACTGCCATTTCCTCGCCACGGAAGCGGCGCTCGCCGCCTGTGCAGCCTGCTGGGCCGCATGCGGGCTGTGTATGGCAGGGGTCTTCGAAGCAACCGAGGTCGCCTGCTGGGCGGGAGCGGAAGATGATGAGGTTGGGTACGAACGGCTGATTGGTGATGTGGAGGTGGGATCGGGCGCGGATCGACACCAGGTATGGTCACTCGACCGGGTCAGAAATAGTATCAATGCCACCAGGGTTCGTCCGGAAGCGCGAGATCCACAGTATACCTACGATCAGTTCTTCAAGGATCTGAGCGACTACGCGAAAGCCCGCGCCGAGCATTACGATCTTGATTCCCCACTTGGCCTAGGATGGCTCAAACTCATCCCGCCGATTCCGGGCTGTGACCCGGATATCGATACTGACGACCCCGGGCAGTACGAACCGTACCTAGAACTGACCGACGACCTAGTTCCGCGTATCGTCAGCTACAGTGCAGGCTTCCTGCAGTACTGCTACGAGGTAGTCAACCACCCCCGATCCTTGAGGACGTGGCGGTCGCGAAGGGAGTCGGCGGCTTGGAGCCCGAGGGATTCGCGGAGTTCGCTTCCACTCTGCAAGGCGGGAAGTGTGCCGCGGTTTCTGTTCGGTACTCAGCTTCCTGGCTTCAGACTGGTGACGGCCGACGGCTCGAGGTCGATACCAATGAGGTGCTCAGTCCAGATCATGAAGCCTATCTCTTCCTCCGGTTTGGGCCCCGGATTGACGGTCTGGGGTGCAAATCCGTCACCGACGACTCGCTTGAGGTCGAACTGATTATGCCAGCGACGGGTGAATCAGTGGTCGTCGAGATGCAGGAAGCGACCGACGAAGATAACGAACCCTACTACTGGGGATCGTTCCAGCCCCCTATCCCCGGTCAACAGACTGAGGAACTGGATCTGACGGTTACGGCCGAGGACGCGACAGCCCATCTTGAGCGGCGCACCGAACCGGGTTCGATGCTCGATTCGAACCCAGAGATGATGGCAACTGTCGACGAATCCGCTCTATGGGATTTTCCGTTACGGGACTACCAACCCGGAGCTGATACAAACCACACCATACGGGTCGCACCACGGATGGAGGCCGAAGCAGTGGCGAACGACAGGTTCGAGGAAGCAGCTGCGATCCACTGCGGCATCTCTACAACGATTCTTGAGAGTCCCGACGCCGTCACGATGACGGATTCACTACATAATGCCTCGGACGAAGACTACTACGATGTTACGTTCGACGTGGACGTTTACGATCGTGAGGTGACTAACCGCCGGACTCAAGACCTCGGTGCCGGCTTGTTCGTGGAAATCCTCCCACCGACCATCGGAATTGAGATCGAAGAGACCTATGGTGCCTGTGTTGATGTGGGCATCTACGATTCAACAGAGACGGTCTTCAGGGAGGTTCCCAAAGCGGATGTCGTCGTCATCCAGAACGCAGCGACCGAATTCGAGGATCAATCTTTCTACCTCGTCGTTCGCAATCACGACTTCGCTAGCCAGGGGCCATTGTCATATTCGGTCAAAATGGAGTATCGGCCCGTGAGCGGTGTCGTGAAGGGTCGGCTCTTATATCGCTTCTGGGAAGAAACGCCGTGGGGCGAACGAGAGGGGATATTTGTCCAGGGTGACCCACCCGAGTCGATAGTGTATCAGCGCCCAGGTGACCTAATATCGGATCTCACGCAGTATATCCCTCACCAACTTCGGGCACTCAATATCAAGGGACGACGGGAGCATTACTGACAGGAAGCGATAGCGGCTGTAGATATCGGTCGCGCTGCCCAGCAGTTCGGCTTGAACGAGGAAGCGAGCATACTTTTTCGACGGGGTGCGGGGCGGTTCGAACAGATTGGCCTCGAAGAACGAGCAAATACCGTTCGAGAACAGCTGCGCGAACTTGAATCTCGACCCTGAGTCGATGGCTATCGATATCCACGACCCACCATAGGTGCTCGAACCCAGATTGAATCGAGTCCCACTTGGCTCTCTGCGGAATCTAACCTCGTATTTAGCAACTCGTTCATAACAGGTATAGTATGATTTAAGTATATCTGTGCTACGTGCGTTCCCTGTACTCGATTGGGACTACCAGCATCCTGAGTAGCCGGACGAACAGGTCACCGAGTGGAGCGAGAACTGTCGCAGGTTCGCCGACTACTAGGCCCACGAGAGAGCCGAGGACAAACGCAGCACCGATCCGATAGATAATCGGGACGCTCCGGTATCGTCTCCAGAGTGAGAGCGCCATACTCAAACCCTGCGTTCGTAAGCGTCCTAATAGTTGACCGGCACTGAGTTCGTCAGCAAAATCTATGTTACAGTCTATCGAAATAAACGTAATGATTTTTCCCTTTAGTCGTGGAACCCATCCTATGAGCCGGCTTATCCATACTGGTTCTCCAGAATCGGGAGGTGTTCCGAGAAGGAGGCCTGGGGGGAGAGGTCTGATGGACGAAGAGGAAGCTGATTGGGCTGGAAGCGGCGGAGGCGATACTCGGACGGCAGAAGAGGATGTCGAGGAAGCGAGCGTAGATTCGTTTACGGACAAGATTATAAAAACAATACCGACTGAAGTCGTTACCGCTTGGTTATTTATCCACGAGCTAGTAGTTGCCAGAGGGGGTAGCGTTATAAACGGTCAGGAAGCTCAGCCTGCAATCCCTGATCCGGTTTATTACTTCGTTTTGGCGTTTATGATACTACTCTCTTTCTTTCATCTCATAATCAGGACTAGAAGCGAGCGTGATATGATTCCGTCTTCGATATTTACGGAAGCACGGTATTTTTGGCGAATGTCCTCCGTTCGAAAGCGACAAATTCTGCTTGGGACGGCCGCGTTTGTTGTATGGGTAATGTATCTCGGGGGCCCAATTGAGGACCTTTCCCTCCTCAGCGGCTGGTATGACCAAACCGTGGGCGCGATCTTCCTTGCGACCTTTACTGTTGCAATCCCGGTTTTCATCCCCAAGGCCGAATCGCGGGGACAATTTCAGCTCTTGAAATTCAACTTCGATGAAGGCGATCCCGACAAAGAATACATTGATTTCCTGAATAGTGGTAGTGGCGCGATTGACCTCTCCTCGTGGACAGTCAGAGTCAACGATCGACACCAGTATGAGTTTCCATCGGGATTCGAGTTAGAGCCTGATACAACAGTCACTCTCTGGGGGGGACAGGGTGAAGACACGTCTGAAGACCTTTACTGGGGGAGAGATACGTCCATAGGAGATGACAGACACGAAATAGTCGTGCGGCATTCGATGGGGTGGAAAGTACTGGAAAGACCAGTCCGCTCAGGGTCGCGAGACTAAAGCAGACGCTCTAGGACGCCAGCGCGGCGAGTGCCGCTAACCATCGTCGCCGAGGGCCCGGGCCAGCTCCTAACCCGTACTATCGTCACGTTCGGCGACCTGTGATTCCCGCCCTATGGGATTCGCAATGACGCCCTATGACGTCAACAACGAGCCCACACCCGTCGCAGGCGTGGCGATCGCGCTCGCCGTCGTCGGCTCGCGGGTCTGCAGGGTGGTGCCGTAGATGCGTTGTTCGACATCGTCGCTACTGAACGCGTCCTCGAATAGGGGCGGACCATCGGCAGCGTCTGTCTCGGACATACTCGGGAGTACAGGGTGAAAGATATAGTTCTTACTTCAGGGAATAATTTCCAGATCTGGCTGGGTTGGGATCCACAGATTGACACTGGCTTAACCAACACCGGGTAATCAACTTATCCAGATGTTGGTTAAAACATCACTCCTGGAATCGGAGCTCTCGAGCTGGTTTTACGCAGAATCTGTCTTGAGAGCCGTCAACGTCATTCTGACCTACCTCACCGCCCAGTGACGACTGGTGTGTGAGCCGGCTGACCAGCTCGTCACGAACCGTTTCACGACTGACTGTCGTTTCGTGCCGGCCGAGACGCTCGTCGAAATACCGCTTCTGGAACCGCTGGCCGGTGCCGTCGACGACAATGAACTGCGTCCGCTTCACGCCCGCAACGCTCGTCGAGACGACCTCGGCTCCGACGTCTTCGTGGGTGAGTTCCACGAGTACGCACTCGACAAAAGAGACAATGCTAGTTGGACTTCTGTTGTGCGGGATCGTCAGTTCGAGATCTGTCCACGGCTCGTCGCTCGGTTGCTCAGTTTGCTCGCCGTGAAGTCGTGATCGCTGTTGCTCGCGTTCAGAAGACATAGTTTGCTGAGTGGGCACTTACGACAGCCCCTCGCCCCTCTCGGGGACGACAAACCCCACCGCGAATCGCACCAATATTTTATTAAATAGTCTGATATATCGGAAAGACACTCTCGTTGTTTGATGGCCCTTCGGCCCCGAGAGAGCCAGCGGCGTTTGTACCGGTATACCCTATCCTTCCTTTGGACTATTCTGGAGGTACAGTGAGCCATTAAACGGCTTCAAATTACTTAAGAAAGGCATCGGGCACTTCTAAGACACTAATAATGACCTCGACGAGATAGAAAGATTCGGTGTGGGAAAAATTGTGCTTGACGATGGGGTGAAACCTGTAGAAACAGGCAGATAGCGGTATATCTAGATGGAAATCAGATGGTGTCGAGTCTTACTGAATGGCGGCTCGGATAGTGTTGCTGTTGGCGATATACCTATAGCTGCCGAAATCGTGGAATTCAGGGCTTAGAAAGTGAATGACGGGGACTCCATCCACGTCGGACAGGCTCGTCTATCTACATATTTTGTATCTGGCAATTCCCTGTGGAAAGCCGTAACAAGTAGACACTTTGGACTTGCCGATGTCTTCCCACATTCTGTGAACGAATCTCGGTGTATGTTTGTCTCAATCGTAGTAGTTCAGCCGCTTAACCACTTCCGCGAAGGCGACGTTCTTGCGTACATCCGTTATTTCGATGGTGACTCGCTCACCTTGCTCGGTATCCGGAACGATGACGACGAAACCACGCTCGACACGGGTAAGACCGTCACCTTGGTCGCCAAGGTCTTCGATCTCGACGGTACGAGTCTCACCTTCTTCGACTGGTGGCACTGGGGAGTTGAATTCGCTTTTTGATTCGGTTTCGGTTTGCTCGGTTTCATCAGTTGATGGTGACGAAAGGAGCGCTACACGGTACGTTTCGCCGTGCTGTAGTTCACCAGTGTAAACCTCTTCGTCGGGCACTTCAAGTACATACGAGCTGTCTCGTTCCTCGACAGTAGCTGAAAACAAACTCCGGAGTTGATCAGGTATTTCCATCGGTAGTGTCTTACACAACAGACGCGACAAAGAACACTTGGGGTCTGTCACCCGGATTCTTCCGGTGCAACAACGTCTTCGCACGCTGGACACTCGGCCCACACGCCATCAGTTCCGTCATTCTTTTCGTACTCGACGAGGAGCCACGTTTCTGGAATTCGCTCGCCACAATCCGGACATCGGCCGAGTATCGCTTCATCACTGTTCATATAAAGAGTGGAAAAAGTGTGTAACTGGGTTCCCGATTGAATATTCAGCTTCCTCAAACGTAAGGCTTCGGTGGATTGGTCACCGTGTGTGAAGGTTCTAATAGAATGGACGAGGCAAAATGATTAACTCGCTATCTCCTGTAGTTCAGCGGACAATGGGGGTCCGAACAGTTTTTACTCGCCTACTCTCCCGTGGCGGACCAACCTTGGTAGTTGAATGCCGCCACTGTGGGAGAAACGTGTCACTGAAGGTCGAAGAGTGTCCGGACTGTGGAGCGACTGAGTTCTCTCGGTACGAGATCCCAGGATAGCTCCTCGCAGTATGCGTTAGCCACTTCACCTACCCATTAGGCTTGGTCGGCTCTGTTGAAATCCTATTCGTTAGACATATACTTGCTTGAAACAGCTGGTCACTGAAAGGTACAGAGCTCTCGACCGTCTCAGAATACCACCGAAATACTTCAGATTCCTACCAAACCAGAGCACTTGCCCTACTCCAATAGTAATTCAGGAACTGATGCGAGGAGGCCGAGGAAAATAACGAGAATACCAACGGCTACTATTCGAAGTATCCCGGCTGACCGTCGTCGCTCCGGAGCCAGCGATTCAGCGAACCCAGAGAATCCAAGCGCGAGACCAGTAAAGAGGAAGAAGTGGGAACTATTGAGCACGATACCAGTGTACACCCAGGCAAGGAGGCAGATGGACGATAAGGACAAAAAATGAGTCCTTTCCTTCGCCCATCTGGCTTACGAAACACCATCCGCTGGAATATCCCCATACGTACAGGCAAGAGTTCGACCCGATAAAGTGTCTGGATGAATGAAAAGTCGTCTTTAGTATTTTTTTCCTCGTCTTGATCCCCACCGGGTCAGAACATATCACTTAATGAGGAGTTCAACAGAGCCGCTTGGTCGTATTTTGAGTTCTGGAAGTTAGAACTCTCCTCCAGTCGGCCCAATCTTATTGCGTTGATCGTACATCCCATCCGGAAACGGAAGGCTCCCCCAGATTGAGTACGGGCACTGCTCCTGCCCGATGCAGTAGCGCTGCATATCTTCGTTGTCGCAGTTCATCGGAAGCGGGGTGTCCCCTTCAATCGTATTCGAGAACTCGTAGCGAATCTGGTAGTCGGTGACCTGTTCGTCGTACTAGGGCCACCGCGAGAAGGCGTCTTTGAGATCCGAAACAATCGTCTCGAGGCTGCTCTCCTGATATTGTGGGAGCCACATCACCATCCGAGCAAAGTTGTAGAATCCTTTCGGACGGGTTTCTTTTTATTGAGGCGGTCGTCCATATTCGTCATACAGGGAAGTTTGAACAGATCCTCGATTGTCTCAACCTCAAGGGGCTGGACGCCACGCGAAGACTTCTGAATCCGATAGTGGTTCGTATTCCCGTGCTGCCGAATTGTCAGGCTCCGGTGGTCTCGCTGGGATACAAGGAGGTTCCCGAGACTCCGAGGACTCGAGATACGATTACACACATCCCGTTTCCAGTCCGTTTCTGGGTCGTATGCCTCTACTGCTTCAAACAGCTCCTTCGCCGAGTGGAACGCTCCCAGCGTGGTGACTTCGTCTGGAGCGTTTCGAATCGCGTCCCGGAGCACACGGATAGTTCGCTCACCGGGGTTCCAGTCTCGCCAGATTCGCTCGTGGTGTCCCGTCTCGTTGAAGCGGTCGATGAGCTCTGTGATAGCCGACTCATTCGTCGTTAGCCACGTGATCTGGTCCTGATGGTGTCCACCAGTAGTTCGGGTGTCCGCGATCAAATTCGACCTGCCAGTTGGGGAGTGTTGTGGGCGTTGTCTTGATACCGGAACAGTGGTCCGTGCAAATGCAGCAAAGGGAACGCTTCTTGCGTACGAGATCTCACTCACAGAAGGATGACCATATTGCCGATGCCACGTCGTTTGCGTTCAATGAGATCTTTTGACTCAAGATTATCGAGAGTCCGACTGACGGTCGCTTTTGAGAAATCTGATTGTTCGACGATGTCGCTCTGAGGAAGGACGCCGTCAGCATTAAGGACGATTTCGTAGACGATCTGTTCGTTGCCTGTAAGGCGGCTCGCGGTTTCATCCCACTCCTGTCTCCGGGTGTCGAGTAAGTTCTTTGTTGATGTGTGGTCAGGTTCGTCAGCGGTAGAGTGGGTATCTGGAGGGGTCTGGCTATCTGTTCCCGACGCTCGGCTTTCGAAGAGCAATGTGGTAGCACTCACTCCGGAGGCGAACGCTGCGATCGTGAGCACGATGGTCTCGATCCGGCGAAGCGACAGCTGCAGAGTTTCTGATTGTACAGTCGTGTCACCGATTGTGACCGTGATTGTCGACGGCGTAAGGAGTCGTCCCAGCAGTACGAATAGCACAGTGGTTACAGTGACGAAGACACCTGCAGCAACGATCTCTCTGCGTTGGAGGGTGGTTTCGTTCATTAGTGGAGGGCTATTTGATCGTGGCCTATGCTGGTGTTCCGCGAAGACGGACGAATGCATCTATCGTTTCGTTTTGCAGATCAACGACGATGCTGTATCGGACATCTTGGTTGATCGGCTCAACAACGACCAGTGCGCGCTCATCGCTTCGTTGTGGGTCGGTTCGATTGATGACAACCGTTCCTGAAGCTGTGCCGTTTTGTACTGTGAAGGCTGACTCATCGGCTGCAACGAAGCGGCCCCACGTCGTATCTGGATCTGCACCACTGACGGCAGCTCTATCGCTGGGTATCGCGATCGGAATCGGACGCATCGTATAGACAGCATCGGTCGGTGTCGCAAGTGTGTCAGTAATGGCTTCTTCGCGAGTGACGATCTGCTTGGCCTGTTTGCGCTGTGGGCGAGTGAGCTCGGGAGGCTCTCGAGCCGTTGTCTGAACGACGGGGCTCGTATCCAGATTCGTGATCGTGATTCGCTGGACGGTACGTAGATCTGCAACAAGCGTCTCATTCGTCCCACCGCTCGTTTCGACAAGTGCACCATTCTCGATTGTGAACTCGTAGTCAGTCGCGGCTGTCGTCGCCGACGTGATTCCGGTGACGGTTCCGAACACGGCGAGACTGCCACTGAGGAGGACAAGTGAGAGGACCAATACGACACGGGATCGGGGGACCGACTGCATATGCATCGTGATCGAATGAGTCCGTATGAATGTGCTTGTTTACAGCCACCTGAAACGGGTGGAAGAGCCACTGGGCCAGGTTTCACGCCTGTTTCACGCGCGTTTCCAACGGGTGTTTACAAACTCTTTCTTATAACCCGTTGGTGCCGTGATCGGGCCAGCACCCACCGTAAGGAATTGCGGTTCGGGTTCCGTCACACGCTTTGCCCTCCGCTCAGAGTTGCCGTCGATTACGCTCGGGAGGTTGGTCCGCTCTCGGTCCAACACTATGCGACAACCCAGTCCCCGCAAACGGAGTGATACAGATGCAACGTGAATATCGGCTCGCAGTGTATGCGCTCGCAGTATCGATGCTGCTCCTCGTTGCCAGCGGCGCAGCGATCGTCGCTGGCGGGAGTCAAAACGACTCACCAGCCGAGCCACACGCGTCCGAGGTCGAACGTACCCAGACAGCCAATCCCGTCACAGCCACCCACTCAGAGAACGTGGAAATCGAAACGGTTGCCACAAACGGCACCGCCCTCACGGTCACCCAAGGCGACCGAACGTGTCGGGGCAGTCTCCGCACTGCAGATCCGAATCGAAACCGGACTGATATCCAGGTGGGCGATACCACCGTCACGCTCGTCGAACATCAGACCGGCGAACCGTTTGACGAAATCGAACGTGAGGCATTTGCCAGGCTCGTTTGGCGTGCGGTTGCCGACGACGCCGGTCTCGAAGAGTACGACCACGTTGAAGTCCAGGTCAACCAGTACTACGAGACCGTCGACCGTGAAGATCCGTTGGATACCGTCGGCATTCGCGTCTACCCTGTGGACGCCTGTCTCCCGACTGTCGAAGGTGAGGTTGCCCTCGACAATCAGTCGGTCACAGTCCAATCAAGCCATCCGGAACTCGAAGATCTCCAAGTAGAGATTACGGACACGATCGGTGTTCTCAGCGATGACGATCGGAACACGATTACGCAGCTCATCGAATCGAACGAGCACACGAGCTACAATATCCAGGTTGAGTTCGACAACCCACGTGCGTTGGAGGCGACCGTAATTGAAGCAACGAACGACGGTGAAGTCGAACTAGAACTCACACACCCTGACTCCGCGGGCCGTGCGGTAGTCGTCACGGTCGATCTCGAATCAGAGACCATCAAGCAGACCTGGGTACAATTCAAGATCCAGAGTATGAACAACACGAACGTGGTCGCTGTCGGTGATTCTGAGACCAATGAGACAATCACTTTCGAGACGAACCACACGGAAAATGGATCGTCGTAGCACACGGATCCGTGACGGCGAGATCGAATCCGGTCACCAGGTGGCATCCGACATCGGTCGGGATAAAGCCGCCGTGAGTCGTGACCTTGAGCTACTGTTCAGGTACGATCTGATCGAATACCGTGAGGAAGAGTCCCGGAAAAATCCCGCAACTGAAACACGACACGGTGATCGTCGAGCCAATTGTCTGAGGTCGACTTAAGCACGGAGGCCATCATCTCGACCACGGGCCTCGCCCAGAAATGGGCCCCAAAATACCAGACACCATACATCCAATTCGAACAAGGTATTGTATTCTGTTGAGATTGTTTTTGATCTTCTCATCAATCCAAAAAGACTACAATAATAGTAGTCCGCTCTCAGATTGCGGTTCAGAGGCACCCTATCACATCGGCCCTCTAAGGAAGTTTCTTTCACATCTCTCTTGAAGAATCACCTAACAGAACTAGCCTGCCTATTGGTGATTGAGCGGGCCTACGACCGGGCGGATGTATCGACTCTTGTTATTTTAGTCGTCGGATGGGGGTATGTCCGCCGCTTGTAGCTGGACAGCGGAGATCAGATTGGAACTTGTCAAATACAACACTGCGATCGTGAAACCCACCATCGTTGTGTACTCGATGATCCCCACCACGAAGTGCAGTTCAGCGGGTATGTTGACCGTGAACAACAAC
>NZ_JANHAW010000005.1 GCF_024464595.1 Halobellus litoreus
GGGGACATCGAAGACGACGTCGAAGAAGACGGCATCACCATCGCTGTTAGTAACGATAGCGACTCCGATGAGGACTCCAACAAAGACGAGGAAGGATCGGAGACCATCATCTACGGCGGCTTCCAGACCGGGTACGACTTCCGAGGCACGCAGACGCTCTGGGCGCGACCTGTCCTCTTCTTCCCCGACAGCGGGACCGTCCTTCCCGATATGGGCGAACGGTACACACGGCGGCACTACGGGAAAGCCACGAATGCCGATCACGAACGCAGTCAGGGCCGTGTCCCGATTAGCGAGTGGTGGCGCTCTATCTACGACGACATCGACACTCGGATGATCGAGGTCGATACCGCTATTCGTCGGACACGGGCCATCGCGTACGACTTTGAGGACCTCCCTTTCTCCGTCGAAGACTGCTACACCTACTGGGGGATCGCATTCAAATACGCAGAGCGGGCCGCCGACCGAGCGATCTCGATCGCAAAGCCCTCCTCGCGACCAACTGTGTTCAACCTTCAGCTCTCCTTGCTCATCGCGGTACTACAGGAATACGAGGGATCGATGGCCTCGGATACCTATCAGGAGTACCTTGAGGTCGCTGGCGAGTTGTTCAGAAAGCCAGCGATGATGATCCAACTCGCCATGCAAGAGCACGACCGGCGGACGGACGACGACTCCCAGCATGTCCTTCCCGAGAATCAGCAGACGCTCAGTGACTCTCTCGAAGACATCGTCGATATCCCGGGCATCAGCGTCGATACAGAGGCCGACCTCTCGGATCAGCAAGCACACCGAGTGCAGGATCAGCTTCAGCGACGACTCGGTGACATCTCCTGATTCACCGTGAACGAAGTGGTCATTCAACTGTGGATTCGTGAGTTCATAATCATACGCTCAAATATTAGATGGCAGATAATTCTCTCACCGCGTGCAAGATGGAGGGCGCGAGTCTTGCATTTGTGAATACTGCTCTCTCAATCGGCGATGCCCAACAGTTCATCAACAGTAACTGCTGTTTGCCCGATGATAGTGTCCTCGCATGAGCAATGGCGAGTTGATGAGTATACCTACTTTGGTACTATTGGCTCACGTATTACAGTACGTTGTATACTCCGTATCGAATTCTCGTGGCGGCGGTTGCTGGAATTGTGAACCCATATCCTTCGATATATAGGGGTTTTCCAGCACGTTCAATAACCGTTCGAATGTGGAAAGAGTCCCAGTTTCGAGATACTCGTCCAATGCCTGTTCAACCAGGTAGTTGCGGGGAATGTACCGCGGATTGGCCTCCTGCATCAACTCCTCATCTAGGCCGACAGCAGCCAGTTTATCTCTGAGCTGTTCGAATTCTGTAGTTGCAAACGCTGGGTCATCAAACGTACCGGGCGTCTCTAATTCGAGGAACGTATTGGTATAGTCTGCGTTCGACTTGCGGAGCCACTCCAGGAATTCATCGACGAGTGCTTCCTCATCATCCGAGGTGATCCCCAGCTTCTTTCGCGTCATCGTGTAGTATTGTGCATCAAATCGATCGTCAAATTCGTCCAGTTTACTTTCGAGTTCATCATACGTGAGCGCCGTTCGTGTACACAGCGGTTGGAGCGCCTCTGCGAGACGTTCGAGATTCCACCGCAAAATGGGTCGCTGGTTGCCGAACGCATATCGCCCGTGCTTGTCGATCGAGCTGAAGACCGCATCCTCATCATAGTAATTTATGAACGCACAGGGCCCGTAATCAAATGTTTCTCCATCGATACTCATGTTGTCGGTATTCATCACGCCATGAACGAATCCGACACGCAGCCAGTCGACAACCATCTCAATCGACGACTGCATGACTGCATCAAAGAAATCGAGGTATGGACGATCCGCTGCAGTTAGCTGTGGGTAGTGTCTGTCGATAACGTAGTCAGTGAATCGCTGTAGTTCGTCGGCTGCTCGGCTTGCAACATACTGAAAGGTCCCGTATCGAATATGGCTGTTCATCACTCGGACAAGAATGGCTCCAGGTTCCTTCCGCCGTCGTCGGATCGCTTCGTCAGTTTCGAGGACAGCTAGGCTTCTCGATGTTTTGATGTGTAGATTCTGCATCGCATATGAATACAGATACTCTCTGAGCATCGAGCTGACAGTTGCGTTGCCGTCGCCTCTCCCGGAGTACGGCGTTCGACCGGAGCCTTTTAATTGGATATCGTATCTATCACCATCGCGCACATGTTCGCCGAGTATCATCGCTCTCCCATCGCCCAGGACGGTAAAGCTCCCATACTGGTGGCCTGCATATGCTTGGGCGATTGGTTCTTCCAAGAGGTCTTGGCCTGCTAGAATGGTAGTATTGAGTTCCGCTGGATCCAATCCAAGATCAGCACAGAGCCCGTCATTACGAACTACAATTTCTGGATTAGCGATACTTTTTGGCGTTACTCTCGAATAGAGGTTTGGGTCCAAATTTTTATACGTGGTATCAAATGAAAACGTCATTTTGTCTTAAGTAGTATTATTTTGCTTGTTGAATAAACTTACTTTTGAGGATATTAAGATACGGTCAGTAGAGAGATTCAAATCGGCGCGTGCTGCATAATCTTCTATCTCTTACACACGGTTCTATCAAATAATGAGTCTCTTCTCCGGTTTGAGGAATAACAAACCCCCCAATCAACGGTTGGAAGCACCACTTAGCCCACCGATACAACTTTATGTATTCCGCGGAAATTAAAATGCATGGCCAAATCAGCTCTCTCGGGTTCGCACCCGTTGGATACGATGCTGGCAGTTTCTGACGTGATCCAGAACGAACGGTTGGCACGTCTGTACGCTCGGGTACTCGAACTCGACACCCCCACTGTAGAGGAGCTCGCAAGCCGTTCTGCGAGTTCTCAAACCACGGTCTACGAGGATGTCAAGCATCTCGTGGAAATCGGTGTCCTCAAGCGCGTGACGGACTCTCAGCCGCACCGATATAGCGCTCGTCGGGTCGATATGACCATACAGACCGGGGAAGAGACGTTTCAAATCACCCCGACGCTTCTCGTTGCCCTGGCTCAACGCGACTCAAACGACAATATCGAACTTTACGTCGAACGCCACGAAGTCAGCGGTCTGGCGACGGCAATCGAATACGCTCGGGCCTACACGAAATCGGAGATGACTGCCCGGATTATGGCTCGCGAGCAGGAGATTCCCGTCCTCGAAGCCGAAACAATCCTCCAGGAACTCCAGGAAATCCTCCTTGATGTAGAAAACGAGATTTCGACGGAAATCGATATCGAGGCGTTGGACGCAGATGTCGACGAGCGAACCGGCGAGTAGTACCCGTGCCGGAACACCTCTTTCCCGATGTCGAGAGCCACCTCATTGACACGAATCTCTTCATTCGCTTCGAGCGCCACGATACGATTGGCCTGCTCAAGCGGGCAGTGACCGAACACGATATCGTTCTCTTGGTCCCGCAGCGAGTATACGACGAACTCACGCCAGAGTCCTATCCCTACGACCAACCTCCAATTGACGATGCGATAGAATCCGGCTGGGTGCAGGTCTTGGATGAAGTTGATTACTCGAACCCCGTCGTTTCAGCCACGATGGATATGGTTCGACACTATATCTCCGCCGCAACTGAGCGTCCCGAGCATACGATAGAGCAAGCCGATGCAGAAGTAGGTGGGGCGGCTGCTACGCTCTTGGAAGACGGACTCACAAACTCGATAGCGATCTACACGAACGACAGAGCCGCATTCCGTGGGATTGAGCGAGCACTCTCTCAACACAGCTACGAGAATCACGTTCAGTTAGTCAAGGCGTTCGATTTCGCGGATACCGTCGAGAACAGATATCAATTCTCTAGATAACCACTCTTTCAACAATCAGACGAATGGAGTATTGACATCCTCCTCCGCGTGAACGCGGAGGAATCCCACGGCACCGCACCGCTGGATTGGGATATTAGGGTTTGCAGTCCACCACCTCTGTCCGAGGTTGGAATCCTCGGGAGAGGTCATGAAGGTAGACTCCGGGCTGTGCCAACCAGCCGGTACTCCTATCCTCGTCCAAACTGGCCGAAGACTCAGAGTTACTTTCGCTATTGTTGATGTCGTGGCGGATGTTTTCCGCCCCGTTCACGTCAGCGTTGAACGCCGCATCACACTCCTCGCACACGTACAAGCCGCGTTCGACACGCTGACTATCGTCTTCTCTACCGCACACGCAACACGTCTTACTCGTATCGCGCTCTGACACTTCCACGACTTCGATTCCCTCGACCTTCGCCTTGTACGTGAGAATCGACGTGAAGCGGTCGAACGCCCACCCGTGCAAGTCAAGGTTGCCGTGCCGACCCCAATTCTTCGAGTCGCCGTCTTCGTCCTCGCGGACGCCTTCCAAGTCTCCGACATTTATTCGCCCAACACCCTTCTCGACGCACTGTTCAACGATGTGTCTCGCTAAGGAATGGAAGAAGTGGGTGCGGCGTTCCGACCACTTGTGATGCAGTCGAGTGGCCCGTTTGCCACCCGAGTCGTCGCACTTGGCGATTTCTTTCGGGAAGTAGTACCCGTCTTGTTTGAGGCGGTTGCCGGGGTACAGGTCGGCGTCTTCGGTGCTGTAGGCGACGGCAGCGAAGTTGCTGATGCCGAGATCGATACCCGCCGTTTCGTTGCCGGGTGCGGTGGGCGTCTCGACTTCGTCTTTGCAGACGAGATGCAGCTCCCACCGTTCATTCGACTTATCGTAGACCGCGCGAACTTGTTGTAGGTTATCGACGGTGACGCCGGGGCGCGTCTCGTAC
This sequence comes from Halobellus litoreus, assembly GCF_024464595.1. Classification (NCBI taxonomy): domain Archaea; kingdom Methanobacteriati; phylum Methanobacteriota; class Halobacteria; order Halobacteriales; family Haloferacaceae; genus Halobellus; species Halobellus litoreus. Next base: position 4,784 of record NZ_JANHAW010000005.1, read on the forward strand.
TCGACAAGGATGTACTCCCACGCTTTCGGGTGTTCCTTATGATTCGCGCCTTTCGAAAGTCGGACACAGTTGTTCTTCGTGTCGTGGCGGATGCCGTTCTGTTTCCACGTCACCGTCGAACGGGGGTGTTCTTCGTGGACGCGGTTGCCGTCGTTGTCGTAGTAGTTTTTCTTGCAGTAGCCGGGCGGATTCGCGCGATCATCGGACTGCCTCTTGCCGTACCACGAGTTAAAGGCTTCAGCGAGTTCCTCCAGAACGCGCTGACTGGACTGACTATGCAGTCCCTTGTATTTTGGATGGGTCTTCAACTCGTCTTTGAGGTCGCCGTGGTCGGGAATCTCGCCCGTTTCCTCCCACACTTCTCGGGAGTGGTAGTTAGCGACGTTCCAGAGCTTGCTGGCCGACCACCCGTGCCGGTTGAGCGGTTCCTCTACCTGCTGGTGGTTGAGGATTTTCGCTTGGTGTGTTCGGTGGACTTCCAGCATCTTGAACGCCTGTATAATCACTTATACTTGTTTCTGTTGTAAAAGTGTGGGTTGAGACTGGTGGAATATCCGGCCCTGCCATAGATGGTGGGTTGTGGAATGGGTTGTCGAATTCATCCCGCGCCTAAAGGCCTGTCTCTTACCCATAAGTTCACGGAGTCCCAAACAGACGTTTCAGACGCTGTCGAACCCAATCTGCAATCGGAAGATCGAGGCGAGGAGTGATCCGGGCGATGATCTCGGCGGTAGGGGGTTACTGAATGTGGTACACGGGATTAGCAAAATCGTTCCATAGGAGTGTTAAATCTGTAGATATCGAGGTTTCGATCGGATTTATTGACCTCGGCAACGACTCGATTTGTGGGTAAGAGACAGGCCTAAAGGCGCGGGTATTCGCCTTGCTCTTTATAATCGAGAGCCGTACCTCGTTTCCCTGTTCGGAATTCGATTCTAGACACCGACCGTTGCACGCTCTCTGACGGTGGAACGCCATTTTTGTCGCCCCCCGACAGGTGAAGGGGCTGGAAAGGCCCAGACAGAACGCCTCGACCACCAGAACTCATGTCCTCAGCATCCACCGCGAGTGGCGACACCACTCCCGAAGGCCAGGTTGTCCTCTCACACCTCGTGAACCGACTCCTCCAACGTGAAGGAGGCAACGTCCCTGTCGAGCGAGTGGCGCTACGAGTGTCCGACTACGTCGACCTCTCCGACCAGGACGCCGCCGACCTCATCGACGAGGGGGACGACGCCGGTATTTACACGCTAGATCGCTCTTCGAGCGGGAACGCCACCATCACCGGCGTTTCACCACAGGGGACGGAACCCGAGGTCATCACCGATGCCTTCGGCGAACTCCAACAAGACACCGACGTTGACTTCCGCATGATCGAAGTCGTGACCGACACGATTAATGACGCCCTCCAAGACGCCGGGTACGACGCCTTCGAGTCGCTCGCGGACGCCAACGTTGACGACATCGCCGGCCTCACCAGCACGCTCACCGAGAGCCGCGCCGAGAACCTCCTCAAAGAGGCCGCCACGCACGTCCCCGTTGGACTCCGCCTCGCGAAGAACGCCGCCACCTACTACGACCAGCGGATGGACCCCGACACCGAACGGGCTGCCGCTCGCGTCACCGACCTCTCGCTCGTCACAGATTCCGTCGGAGAACCTCTGTACCGTTCCGAGGGGTGGGAGCCCGACGACGAGCGAGGAATGTACGTTTCCGACATCGGCCGCAACGCCGGGAGTCCTGTCCCCACAGGCCTGCACATTCTTGACGATCCCGACTACCCGAGCGTCCCGAAGGCCGCGACTCACCCCGACGCAGCCTATGACGCGCTCTCGGTCGACGACAACGGCGAGGTCGTCCCACCAGCCGTCCCCATCGACCCACGCTTCCAGGTCCCCCTCGATGAACTCATCGCGAAGAAACTCGCTCGTGGCCTCGTCCCGATTCGGGTGGTCGGGCCGCGTGGGTCGGGGAAGAATTACCTTCTCAAGTATCTGTGCCACAAGACAAACCGGGGCTACCAGTCAATCGATGTCGACCGAGCGACCGAACCCGAAGACCTCTTCGGCCCGCTCGTCCCGGATGGCGATGTCATCGTTCCTCGCAACGGCGCCGTGAAACAGGGCCTTCTGAACGGCGATACGATTGTCATCAACGAGTTCCCCGTCATGCAGGCCGGCGCTGCCATCGCGTTACACCGACTCTTGAACGAGGGGACGCTCTTGGTGAAGAGTCACGGTGAACTCGTTGAGCCCCACCCGTCGGCCCGCCTCGTCATCACTATGAACCCGCCGACCCGCGAGTACCGGGATTCGGAGCCGATGAACTCGGCGACGAGAGGCCGCTTCCGCTCGTTCGAGCAGCCCTACATCCAGGATGTTGAGGAAGAAGTGGATACGCTCGATAGGCAGGTGAACAGCGGTAAACCCGTCGTGGATCGACCGACGCTCAAGAAAATTGTCCAGTTCGCCCACCAGACCCGAGAGAACGAGTCCTGGCCCACGCTCTCGACGCGGAATCTCACGATCCTCTGTGAACACATCGAAGACGGAGTGTACCCGAAGGCCGCCGTCAAGGGGGTGCTCTGGGGAGTAGCCGAACCAAACCAGTACCCCGAGGACGCCTACGAAACCCTGAATGACTACCTCTAGAGGAACCAGCGGCGCTTGTTTGTGCGCCCCCGTGACGACGAGGGGGCTGCACACTCTGTCCATTACTTGCCCGTCCCAGCCTCCGTCCTGTTCCAAAAATGTCAATTCAACATCACCAGGTCGTCGACGATCTCAAACCCAAGGCCGCTGTGAGATCACGAATTTCTCCGCAGCGGGCCGACCGTCTCCGAGAGTTCATCCTCGGTCACCTGCCAAGGGGTCTGACCGTCGACGTCGTCATTTCCTCCAGCGTCCAGACCGCTGCCGTTCTCCCCGTCGATGTCGATGCTATCGTCTCTTCAGATGCGACCGAAATCGAACGCGCTCAGGCCGAACAGTTGCTCGCCGGCGTCGACACTGATTACCTGGTGATGGTGACTGGGACCGAGGCCGACCTCACCCGCATCCCGCTCAACGACCAGCTCACCGCCGACCACGCCCACCAGTTCGGCCTTGCCTTTCACGAACTGCTCCACATACTCAAGACAGCCATCACAGCGATATCAGAACTCCTCGAGACCGAGGTCGATGTCAAATACCATGCCCAGGTTCACGACCTCATCAACATCGTCGAGGATGGCGCCATCGAGTCCGAAGCCATCCACGGCGAGAATTTCAGCGATAACGCCGGAATTCGACTTGAACTCACTCGACGGCTCCACTCGCAGACGCCCAAGGACATCCCAGACGGTGAGGAAATTCGCTACTCGTTCTGGGACGCTGTGACGAGTTGTCTGTACGACGAAGCCATCTATCCGACGGGAACGACCGATGTTCTTCTCGACGAAAACGATTCTCGCATACAATTCAAGAGTGATGCGGATCGGGATGCGTTCGAGGCGATCCACACAGAACTGTGTACGCTGTCTGACGACGTACACGCGATTCGGAGCGCCGACCGATCAGACATCACTCACAACCACGACAAGACCGCCTCGATCCGTCGAGCGCGACGAGTTATCCAGACATGGACCGACCACATTCAGCCCGTCCTCGAGGCCGACAAAGAGGACGAAGAAGAGCAGGAACAGGACGTCCAGGTCAACCAACAGGTCGGTGGTAAGAACGAAGGTGGGTATCAAGACCAGTCCAGCGGGGATGGGAGTGACGAGGCCGCAGAATTGCTGGAAATGCCATCCAACTCTGATGCAGGCGACGACAGTTCCAGTAGAAACGAAGGGCTACAGGACGCTGAAGAGGGCGCTAGTACAGATGAGGATTCACAGCGGCTGTCACAGACCCAGCCCCCGACGCAACTCCCCGAAGACTTCGATCCGACCGACGTCTCGCTATCGCGGGAAGCAACGAGTGACCCCCATCAAAACGTCTTCGAACAACCGCCGGTCACGGACGATCCCAGCCCCACCGACGTCGGCGAGATCGACAATCATGGGGAAGAGGACGAACAGAACGACGAGCAGGCCCCCAGCATTGGCGAGGGCGCACAGGGGCACCACCGCGATGGTAAAGACGGACGTGACGCAGAAGCCGACGTGGAGAGAACTGACGCCGCTCAGGACACGGGAGGCGACAGTGATGGTGAGGGAGATGTCAAAGACAAGGCGGGTGGAGAGAATGATGGACAGGCCGAGTCAGAATCCGAACCGTTGAGTCGGGCTCAAGCTATCGCGCAGGCCGCTGACCGTGCCCGACAACGCGAGCAGGAACGACAGGGTGGGAATCCAGGCCAGAGGACGAACACCGAGACAGAAGCGCCGTCGAAGTCACCATCTCCTGAGGAGGACATGGGTGACGTCCCGAGATCCGCCGCTTCGAGTTCCATCGACACTCAGCAACAGAACCAAGACCAGCTCACTCTCGGGAAATTCGGCGGCGATTCCCAGGATAATCACGAGGGTACAAATCCCGATACGAGCGAAGGCGAGACCGACGACGAGCACTCCTCGGACGGATTAGATGAGGCATGCCAGTCGGACCAAGCGGATACCCCGACGCTCGAGACGGCGAGCAGCAGCGCGGCGGGAGACATCGACACCGACGCACGTTCGGAATCGGAGTCCGGTTCAGAACCCGAAGCAGAATCAGACTCTGAATCGGGGCAAGACATCCCGGAAGGACCTGCCCATACCGAGAGTTCGACGAGGTCGCCCGACGAAGACGAAGCCACCTACGAGAATGCCCTTGCCGGAGACGAACGCGCTGCCCACCGTGAATCCGAGCGCGAAGGTATCGACGAACAGGCCCTCGAAGAAGAACTCTCCGCGCTAGCTGACCAGCTCGAACGCTCCGCCCGCCAGCAAGCACAGAACGGAAAAGATCAGAACAATGGGGAGGGTGGACAATACGGTGGGCCTGGAAGTCTCGAGGATCTCGAGATTCTCCCCATCAGCGACAATCTCGCCCTCAATCGCGAGTGGGGCGCTATCGAAGAAGGGGCTGATCGGGTCGCAGAAACTCTCGAAATGTACCTTCGACTCGACCGCCGCAAAAACGTGCGACGTGGTCTTTCTTCTGGGGCGTACGATCCGCGGGCCGGTCATCGCCTCGCTATCGGTGACCCCCGCGTGTGTAAATCCCGAACCCTTGGGGACGAAAAGCAGTACGCGCTCGTCCTCATCCTCGATCGATCTGGATCGATGCGGCGGGGGTCACCGCCGAAGATCGAGATCGCAACGCAAGCCCTTGCCCGGTTCGCACTCGCCGCCGAGAACCTCGGGATTCGCGTCGCCATCACTGACTTCTACCGTGGCGAGGCACGTCTCGTGAAGCCATTCAGCATAGAAACGCGCCACGTCCAGGCGAATCTCCTTGATACGACGTGTGGTGGCGGGACGCCCCTCGCGGATGCGGTTATCCTCGCCCGTGAACTCGTCGAAGCACAACGCGACGAGCCGCTGATAATCACTGTGACGGATGACAACCCCTCTTCGACGGACGATGTCATCGACCAGATCCGGCGGTCGCACGCACCCGTGTGTTCGCTCACTATCGCGACCGATTGCCAACCCGGGTCGCTCTCTGACAGCGCCTCCGAACTCTCCCGGTACTACGAACGCCAAGAAGCCGTTTACACACCCGATCGTCTCGACGACAGACTCGATCAGTTCGCGAGTCTGCTAGCGGGGTTGTGATAATTAGCTGAAGATTCCATACATTCTATCTTAATAACTCTGTCACTGATAAATCCAGTTTGCTGAATACACAGCGCATATCCGTCACCACCTGCGTTCCGAGAAACATGTACAATACTGAGCAGTCTACCAGCCACTGGTTAGCGATGAAATGAACCCGAAGACAGCTAGTACGTCAACAACGCCTAGCAACCCACCGATAGCCACCCATCCCATCACGAGACTGCTTGCTGCACCAGAGAACGGGCCGGAAAAGATGTCCATCGGGGCAACGCCGATAACCATCGATAAAATCAGAGTGAACAACAGGTACGCGACATTCCCGGCGATAAGTCCGATAACTAGTCCTACTGGGTCGCCCCCACCTCTACTCATAACTCCACATGAGTTGGGCCGCTGTCACAAAGCTATCGCTCAGCCACATTTGAATAGGGCAGTACTGACTACACGCTCTATATCTGCCAACGTGATTTCATTCAGTTGAGGATCTATTACGTTGAAAAGCACGAGGACTTCCACGAACCGCTATGAGATTGTCCTACGCTACGTAGACACCAGGTTTGTTATGTAGGACATCTTCCGAGCCAATTTTTCACCCCCCGCGTCGGTAGTGGGGCGTCCAGCAGACGACCGACTTCAACATTCCGCCCTTCGTCAATCATGTCCTGTCGAACCATCCACTCAGCCGACGGCAGTGTGCCTCACCTGGCGTTGCCACCAGGCGCACTCGCCCACATGGACCGTGACTACGACTACAAAGTTGATCGCGATCCACCGAACGTCGAACCCATCGAACACCAGATTCGCCTCGACTTCATGGGCGGTGGGCCTGTCCGCCGCGACCAGCTCCTCGGAGACTACAATCCCTGGTCATACAAGGCCGAGACTCCCACAACCCATCCCTGGCGGGGGGTAAAACAGAAGCCGAGGGGCCTCGATTACGCCGAAGCATCGTGTGATGTACGGATTCGCGAAGAGGAGAAGTTCTACGAACACGCCGACGATGACACTGTTCTGGTCGACGCACCTGCCTACCTTGCCGCACGTATCCGCGAAGCTAGTGAGCAATCCGACCCTCACGAAGCCGTCCGTGAGGTGCGTAAGGACCGGGAGAAGTGGTATCAGGAACTCATCCCCGGCGCGAATCTCCGCCAGATCCTCAAGGAGTCGTCCTATGGGTCGCTGATCGAGAAGTGCATCGGACCCACTCCCGACGCCAACCACCTCCTCGAGCACAACGCCTTCGTGGGGATGGTCATCGTTGACGACGACACCAACCCCGACGCAATCGCCCGAGAACATGACATCGACTCGGTGTACGTCCTCCCGGAATCTGTGCTCTCACACGCGAACACTGACGAACCAGTGGCTCTCGCTGACTACGGTATCGAACTCCCCGCACCCGTCCTTGTCGGAGAATACGACAGCGGGAGCCAGTACCCATTCATCCCGTGGGGGGACGCCCTCACCTGTTCGTGCCCGTACAAGCAATCCGCTCCCTTCCGCGTGATGTGTAAACACGAACTTCTCGCGACCATCGTCTGTGGCGACCACGACTCAATATTCATCCCTCTCACCCGGGGTATCCACGTCCCTCACCGCGCTCGTCGATTCGCTAGTCCCGAGATCGCCGTTTCTCACCAGCCGCGAACAGCGGGAGGTCACCCGTCGCCATGACGACACTCTTGGAACCCAAACACCGCGAACTCGTCACTGACTCGCTCGACGACATCAGTCAGCAGACGGGTAAATCCACCTACCGGGTCTTCTCCGATTGGATCAGTATGGCGGTCGCCAGCTTCTCCGGCGACGAAGACGCCTATCAGAAACCGCTCGACCGGTATCGAAATGATGGTCGGGACGAGGAGACGGTTCGAGAGTTCGCGACGCTGCACGCCAACGCCCTCGGGGGTCTCGTCCTTGCGATGGAGGAAACGCAAGAAGATGTCCTCGGCGGCGTCTACGAACACTACGGCCTCACCAGCGAGCACTTCGCCCAGTACTTCACGCCCGGAGCGGTGAGCCGAGCGATGGCCCAGATGAACCTCCCCGACACCGATAGCCTCCGTGAGGCCACGCCGGACGACCCTCTGGTGATCGGTGATGTCTCTGGGTGCGGGAGCGGTCGACTCATCGTCGACAGTGCCCATCGACTCCAGGACCTCGCACCAGAGACTCCAGCCGTCTATCTCGGATACGACAAAGATCCTCTCTGCGCGAAGATGGCCGTTCTCAATTTCGTTCTCAACGCTATGACCGGGTACGTCCTACTCGGTGACGCCTTGAAACTCGATGCCCGACGGGTATGGTTCATCAGCACTGCCCAGCTCATCGGGGGCGACCATCCTGTGCGAGAACTCGACACGAGCGAGCGTGACCGCGTCCTCGCCCGATTCTTCGGTGTATCCCTCGTCGACGACGACACCGACGCCGGCGCCGCACAAGAGGAACCGGACACCGAATCTGAGCTGGACGTCGACCCGGAACCAACACCCGAAGAACCAACACTCGCACCGAACCTCGATGTCACGCTCGACCCGAGTGACACCTCCCAGGCTGGTTTCGACGAGTTCGTATGACCATCTCCTGCAATCGCGACGGCTGTGATCGAACGTGGCCCCGCGATCCCGTGCTTGAGGTAGGGTGCTCATCGTGTAGCGCTCCTATCGGCACGAAGTGCAAGCGCCCGTCGGGGCACGCCGGTAATTTCGTTCATCCGCACGGAAAGCGTGACCGCCTCGCTGTCGACGAAGGCCACTACGGAACGTGTCCACTCGATATCTGCGCTGAAACACTCGAAGACATAGATCGATCGGATACGCCCACCGAGGAAGATGGAGATACTACCGAACAGGTCTCGATCGGAGCATTTTGAATCGTTCTTCCGGCGTTCAGCGTCCTACGTTACAGTACGGACGCGAGCGTAGCGTAGGACCAGTTTTGTCGCCCCCGTGCCGGTGAGGGACGTACAAACATGACCTATGAAGTCGCAGAAGACGCGCCTGAACGCACCCGTAGTGAAGTAGAACAGCTCCACGAACTCGCGGTCAACACGTTTGGCTACGCCACCGACCACGTCCTCTTCACCGCTCACGGCGACGGGACGATCTCCGGTCGAATCGCCCTCCCTACCGGCCGTCCGTACGATGACACGGACGACGATCGGGAGCGCACAACACTCCACGACCGAATCGCCCGTCGCTTTCAGAACAACAACGACACCGATCCCGACCCACCCGCCGTCTGCGCACCCATCACCCCAGACGCACCGAGCGCGAATATCCCGGACGAAGCGCAAGCCAGTGCATGACCGGTGACTCTACGCCCAATAACGTGCCTCGGTGGGAGGATATCGACCTCGATGCTATCGACTACGAGGCGCGTGATGGTCTCTCATCCGGTCACGAGCGCACGCTTCGAGCACTGCGGTCGAAAATCGGCTCTACGGAGGCGCTGCTCCGACGCTATCTTAGAGAACTCGGTGTCTCATCCGGGGGTGACCTCGCCAAAGTCAGTATCCCGACGCATCTGCAGTATCGTGACCCGTTCGCGTTCGACCGAGTTCGCCGAGCCCGGAGCTCCCAGATGACCCTCGAGAGTCAGCGAAATCGCTTTTCTCGGGTGTATGCCGACCACTGTGCCGAGAAAGCTCGCCTCCGTGAGAAAGCCGAGGCCAAAGGTGACAGTGGCACTAATGATGGGGAGGCAGTCTCCGAATGACTCAGACCTTCATTCCAACACCGGTCCCCGAACCGCTACCGCTCGCCGAATCTCTCGTCGACGACGTCCTCGATGAACTCGACGAGATGGGAACCTCGCTCGAAACAGTGAATTCCGACCAACTGCTCGAGGCTCGCTACTCGGCGCTCGACGATCTCCTCCATACTGATCGCGACCCCTTTGGAAGCGATCTCGTCGCCATCGCCTATACGCTCCAGACCCTTGCTCGGGTGTACGATCTCCACGACGTCCAAGAGCCTGCTCAATTCCCTGATTGCGCAACAACCCTTACTGAGACGTTTCGGTCTGGTCTACTGTGGCATCATCTTGAGGCAGCCGTCACCATCGAACTCCTGGACGAACCAAATAGCTGAGATTTCGACTCCGATTCAATCCGCGACAAACTGTGCATCTCGTTAACCCCGAATTGCTCGGTCGCCAAGCCACCCGACTGCCTCCGTTTGTCGCTCGCTGGAGGGTGCGCGAGATCAGAGACGATGTCCTCAGAAGCACCCGCCAGTCCCGGTCAGCGATCGCCTTCTCATGGTGAATCGCTATCGCCCGGAGTACAGGAGAGTGAGCGGTTCAAGTTCCACTACACGGTCGGGTCCGGATCATCGCGAAAAGCCATCGGGACGGCTGCACTTGCCGCCACAAATCCCGACGCACTCGATCTCGACGATCTGGAAGCGCTTCTCGCTGCTGGTGTCGACCTCAACGCCATCCCACACCCTGGATACGCGATGATATCCTACGCTCGCCGGGACAATCGCCCTTTCGAGGGGCCGAACTGGTTCATCGATTCCGGCGGGTACAGCGTTCAGAAGAAGTTCAACCATTACCCGACGAGCATTGACGACTATGTTGCCTACTTGAGCGAGTACGACGATCAAATCGAAAAGTACACGCTCCGGGATTGGGCGTGTGCCCTCGATCTTCTTCGCGACGCCGACCGGGATATCCGCACCCACCAGGAGTGGTCAATACGCGACCACGTCTACTGCCTGGAAGCTGCGGAGGAAGCCGGTCTCACCGCCGAACCCGTTGCCGTCTTGCAGGGGCACGACATCGAAGAGTATCTGTGGTCGTTCGACTACCTCAAAGAGCACGGCCTCGCCTCACCAACGCTTGGCATCGGGTCAATTCTTCGCCCGAACAAAACCAGTGAAGTTCGTGCGATCATTCAGGAGTTGCGCGACGCTATCCCCTCGAAGTATGCGCTCCACGGCTTCGGGATCTCGAAGACCGTTCTCGAGGACGCCGAGACCCTCTGGGCACTCGATTCGGCCGATACGACATCGTGGCAGTCGAAGGCCGCTCACGCTCGTGTGACTGACCCTGAGTGGGCCGACCGCGTCCCCGCCTGGATTCGCACTCTCCAAGCGTACATGGACTACGGCGATGCCGTCGACGCACTCATCGCAGCTGCCTACGCCGACGAGTCGGCAGACGCAGCAACCGAACCCGGGCGCTTGCGAGTCGTCCCCCTCAGCGCGTTCGCTGCCGGGAAGCCGGGCCGTCCTGACGTTGCCGACCCGTTGGTTGAGTGTATCTGTGGGAACCTAATCGACCCGAATCGGCATCCATACGAGGAAAATACCGCCTGGTGTCGATTCTGCGAGCAACTCCAGTTCAACCTATGGAACAGGCAGTTCTGTGTGGACGACACCGACGGCGTCGAGACAGACGAGCCATACCCTTCGAAAGAACTGTAGCCGCCACATTTGATGTGATTCAGTCTCACTTATGAGCAGACCCGTCCTACTGTACCTGTGAATATCACCTCCAAATATCCGACCCTCAGCCTCGAATCAGAGTTCGAGGCGGACTCTTTCACCATGATTACCATCATGGATGGTCCAGGGGTGAACGGCCTCGAGCGATACTTTCTCGGGTACTATGATGAGGACCTTCGCGACGATGATGGCTCATTCCTCGCCCGCCCCGTCGGGCATCACGAACTCCCTCACCCGATGACGCTCCCTGAGGTCGAAGAGTGGGCGCTCGATTATCTCAGTGTCCCAGAAGAAGCCCTCACCGAATGTGAGGCTCGACAGCTCCGAGCGAAACGAGCACGAGAAGGAGAACTGTCCGACGACGAACGCGAACAGGTGTAGAAGCGGGACCGCCCTCTATGATTACCCCTCAAGATCCGCTCTCCCAACCGAAAGCAGTCACTCCCGGCAGCACTCGACGAGTAACCCGTCGGACTGTTCTCGGCGGTATTGGGACAGTTGGCCTCGCCAGCCTCGCCGGATGTCTCGGCGTCTTCGGCGCAGAACCCGTCAACAGCGAGCAGAACGCGACTGACGAAGACGGACCCGGGAGCGGTGGTGGGCAGACTCCTGCTCGAACGTCCACGACGACGAACCAACCCGACACCAGCGACGGAACCCCCGAACCAACGTCCGAGCCTGACCCTGACGACGATAGACCTGGTGGACTGCCGAACGGTCCCGGCGTGATGCCTGGCGACCTCCCCCCTTCGTACACCAGATATCCTGAACGCTTCGACCCAATTGACCGCGTCTATGTCGGGCCGATCACCTCGCCCGCCACGAACGACTGGAATCCGCATTACGACGATCCCGAGCCTGGGAAGAAACTCGCCGACGTTGCCGTCCACAATTCGACCATCGAGGACTGGGTCGTGAGCCCGCCCCACACGATGCACCGGGTGGACGGCCTCGAGCTCACCGTCGACGGCGACGGTGCGTTCACGGCAGAGGGCGGCTTCCACTACAGAAACAAGTGCGGATACTTTGGCGTCAATCATCTCTATGTTAGGGGGCCCACCGCGACGATCTACCTCGCGTACAGCCACGACCCTGCCTGCTCCGAGAGTGAGGTTCGCGACGAAGAGGGGTATTGGTACGGGCCTGTTACGGTGACGGGGAGCCTCGATGGAGACTTCGACACGCTTCGTATCATCCTCCTCAACGGGAACGAGAACCTCGGCGAGTTTGATTCTACAGACACGATGGAATTTGGGATATAGTGGTCCGTCATGGCTAAACTCATCAATATAAATCCAAGACCGGCCTGCCCACGGCCTACTCGTTTGTCGCCCCCGGACGCGGTGCGGGGATCGCCTGCCTCATCAACCCCACTAATCCGCACGACGTGAGAATCATATCAGTCGAATCACCCGTTCTGCAGGAACTACAATCTATGAGTACTGATACCGACACCAGCGCCAGCGTACCGAACCGACACCGCTCGTTCACTGTGCATCACCAGTCTGTTTTCGTGACAACTGAACACGAAGACGAAGCTCAAGATGACCCCGAAAATACCGAGACGAAGATCATCGACGAGGCCGGTTTGCTTGCCCTCGATGACGAACCCTTCGAGACCACGCTCTTTCACCATGGAGTCAACGTTGATACCCGGGAGCGAGCCTCACGAATCGAGACCGGCGGCTCCGACGAGTTCGTCGACAACCGTTCTCTCTCCGCTATCCGTGCTCAGAACGGTGAGAAGACGGTTCCCGAGGACGCGTCCGGACGCCAGAGGACGCTGTTTGCAGATACCGCCGTCGATCAGCGCACCCTCGATGGGGACAAAGCCAGCGCTCGCTTCATGTTCGAGGCCGACCAGCGCCGCCAACAAGCGGACTCTCGCGAACAGGACGCATCTCGCGTACCCTATCAATGAACCCCCTTTTGCTTCAAGCTCGCCGCTAGTGCTTGCGCTCGTTTATATTAGAGAACAATCTATGAAGGAGGGAGGAATCCCTCCATGAACGCCGAAAGCCCTTGGGACGACGACCGGAGATTCTACAGCAAGGACGACTTCGGAGACACATCTTTTGAAGACGAGCATTACGGCCCCAATGACGCCGGCGAATTCACCGTCGACGAAGCCCCGCGGTGTACCCAGTGTGATCGCCCCGTCGATCCCGATCGGGCCCTCTGCAAGGAATGTGAGCGCGACACGGAACTCGAATCGGAGAATCCCTATGGACCTATTCACGACGACGTCTCCGTGACCTACGAGAAACGAATTGACGCACTCGCGTTCGCCGTCGTGCCGGCGAAATCTCGCTTCGAGGCGATCGTCAAGGCCACCCTTGCATTCGATGCTCGAGAGAACGCCCCCAAGAAGCCCGCCGGCTTCGACGGGATGACCTTTGAGCTCCTCCACGAAGCCGACGACCCGGATATCCGTCCTTTCAATATCGGCTGGGGCGCACTCCCTGAAGCCGTGCCCGTCGCGAGCGAACGCGGCCTCGAACTATTTAATAAAGCCCACAACCGCACCAACTGGGGTGATCACCTCTCTGAAGGCCCTGAAGTTGACTTCGAACCCGAACCTGACATCTACCTCTACGACGAGGACGGAACCGCAATCTGCCGCGCCGGGCAGTTCATAGACCTCATCGACAGCTACACCGTCCCTGATGATCCCAGCGACTACACTCAGCCCGAGTACGGCAGTACTGACGAGGAGCTATGGATCGTCCCGGCATTCACCCTGAGTGTCCATCCTACTACTGACGGTTGATTACGAGAGAGCCTGTCATAGAAAGCTCCGCGCTCTCTGTCTATCCAAGTCTTGTCAAGACTCGCGTGCAAGATACAGCGCGCGTATCGGTCACCGTGGGGTGTCGAAATCAGTGCTGCTCGAATCGGTCGATACAGGCTGAGTGCTGAACGCACGAACATCCGCGAGCGAAGCGATTGAGGAAAGCCGACGAGCAAAAGATTCCCCCGAAACACATTGGTCGACCGAGTATCCAGCGCGTTAGGGGGATGTGGCTTCAGAGAGACAGCTTACGAGAGGTCTGCTTCAGTCGGTTCGTACACCCGTATCCATCCGTCGCTCTGGACTTTCACGAGGTAGTCGGTATACTGAAACTCGACCGTCCCAACACCCTGCCGAGAATCCCCGGCTACGTCTGGCCCGAAGAATGCGTCTTCAATCGCTGGTACGTCCACGGATTCGTACAGCGGTGGCGACTTCAGTTCGCTTGGAGACACGCCCTCGGCCTCTGCGATGGCGTAGATGATTGCAGTTGTGAGTTCCACCTGTCCGTTGGGTTCGTAGTGTCGTTGTGCTACCTGTGTCTGGTGCGTATCAACGCCGTTAGTCGGGTCGTCTTCAGCCCCCTCTCTCTCGTCACTGCTCTTGCTCATCCATGTCACTCCGGGCGTGGGTTTCCTGCTTCGAGTCGAGGCTGGCACCAATCCCTTCGAGGGCGGCTAAGACCTGTTCGGCGTGGTCGGCAGTCGTAATCGTTTCGGTCGCCTCATCGAACGTAATCACACCCTCGTCAACCAACTTCGGGACGTGGGCGTGGTACAGCGAGACGTACACCTCTTCGCGCTGGTCTTCTGTGACGGCTTGTTCAGGAATGTCGTTCTCCCACGCGGCGATTTTCGTCGCCAAGTCAGTCAGCGACCATTCGGTGTCTTCGAAGAGAGTATAGCACAGGTAGCGCCGTCGGGAGTTCCCCAATGCCTCGTAGACCGTCTCCATCTCCAAAATGTCCAGCGACGGCAGTTGCGTTTCGGACGGGGCGGACGCGTCGGATGTTGCTTCCCCAGCCGGGTCAGGTTCGTTAGACATTATAGAGAAATGGGGAGAGGCTAATAAAAACATTTCTCTGAGTTGATAAAACGGGTATTTCAACACTGAATACGTTCGGTTTGGTGTTTGTACTCACCAGTTATAAACAGGTTGAATAAGTCGGTATTGCAGACGTTCTCGACTGTCGGTGACATCGAAGTGAAATCACCGGTGGTAGAGTGCTGCATAGACGCTCTGTATCTTGCAGCGGCTTCTGTATGCATATATGATTCAACATTTTCTACCGCTTGCACCGCAGTAAATCGGCTGTGAACGATTCTATGACTCCCTTCACATACGAGATCGATTTTACCCTGTTTGTGGCCCCCGAGACGGTGGAGGAGTCCAAACAAGATGGCAACCACCAGCCGCAGTACAAACCGGCGAATATACGAGGTCGTTAGATGAACTCCGAATCGGAGTTGCTTGTCTGTCCAGATTGTGGAAACGGACGGTTCTCGTGGATCATCCGTCAAGTACAGTTCGGAGCTGTGCATCGCTTTGCGAACGGACATATCGATGTCGAAGTGACAAAGAATGGCCCCATCACCGACTCCGATATCGGTGAGAACGGAGTCTTCTGTGTCGATTGCCAGGAATTCCGAACCTATGAGGAACTTGTTCCAGACGACGCCGAGGCGGTTCACCTCAGTGAAGACGAATTAGAGGGAGACCGCTGATGGGCGCTCACACGTTTTTCACCCGAGCGAACGGCGAGGACGCCAAGAGCGCGTTTAGCGACGCCGTCGAGGACGCCCAGTACCACTACGGCCAAGGTGGATACACCGGGACCATCGCGGAGAAAACCTCGTTCACCCGTATTCCCGACGACGAAGTAGGCGACACCGACCCCGCCGAGTACGCCAGCCAGCTTATCGACGAACAGGACTCTCGAATCGACAGCAAGTGGGGCCCTGCTGGATGTATTCACGTCGAAGAAGACACGTACCTGTTCTTTGGCTGGGCATCCGCCTAACGCCTCTCCTTTCCCGTGAGTACTCGTCACCACCCCTCGTCCAGAGTGATACGGCCGCTTCGCGCCGGCGACATCATCGCGTTCCCCTACCTCAACGCTATCGGGCGATGCATTGGGGGCGACTCCATCGGATCCTTCAACTGGTACGTCCCGCCAGGGGGCCCACTTAGTATCGGTCGCCTCCCCAACCAAGACGAGACCGATGCGATGATCGACTCCGGGGAGATCGTCATACTCGAGACGGAATTCGACTCCCTTGCCGCCTACCACGCCTATCGGACATACCGCGACTGTGACCCCCGTCTCGTCTCGCCCGGTGGTGCGTCGTCAACGGGGCACCTATCGCTCCGCGCTGAGCGTGGGTCCAGAGTCCGTGAGCGTGTCAACGGCTTCCTGAAGCACCCCGACGTCGCGTATCAGCACGACCCAGTGACCACGCCCTTCCGAATCGCACTCACTGCCACCTACCAGGACCGAGAGGTTGCGATGGCGGTCCTCGGACGCCCGCGGGGGCGACACAACGCCGACGGTCGGACGGTCGAACTGTATCGCTTCGCTGCCCACCCTGACCGGCCCGTGAATACCGGCTCGTGGCTCCTCTCACGCTGTTGTGCGTGGAGTCGCCTGGAAGGATACGATCGCCTGCTTACGTACGCCGGTGTCCAGAACAACAACGTGGGGACGATGTACCAGGCCGCTGGGTTCGAGCTCCTCGGGACGACGATAGCCGACCGGAGTGACTGGCACTCTCGTGAGGGCCGTGCTGGGGGTGGACGGTACCGGAAATGGCGCTACAGATACGTCCTCGCCAGTCATTCGATCGAGGCTCGACGGCCCGCCGGTCGCGTCAGTCCCGATCAGGCCCGCCTCACCGACAAGAACACACCAGCCGGACCTGCGTGTGCCTCTGCCCGCACGCTTGCTCAGGGGGAACTCGTCCAGACCCGGGAGGAGCGTCTGGCTCGTCGAGAAACCACCCTCACCCCCGACGCCCGGGCGTTCCTCGATGAGTACGACTGTGGCGAATCTGACGACACCGCACCGCTCGTCGCGTGCTTCGCCTACCGGACGCCAGAAGACTCCCTGGTTGCCGTACTCTGCCTTCGAGACCACTCCGGGGAGCAGAACACCCGGGACAACACCGAAGCCGTCACGCTGTCCACTGCGAGCGTCCAGACCGACGCCCTCGCTTACCCGGTGAACGTGCTTCGGGGACTCATCGCCGACGCCTGTGAGTGGGCTCGGCTCCACGGCTACGCGACTGTCGAGAACTGCCTCACCGGGAACGTCGCGACCGCCGCAGTCGAGGGAATCGCTGGCCTCGAGATCGACTACGACCATCTTCGTGACCCATCCATGGAGCCATCCGAACGAGCATCCTCGTCGTCGAGCTCCCCTTCTGTGTCTTCCGCGTAGGCGAGGTTTCGTCCGCCAGTTTTTGTCGGCGGCGGAGCCGTGCGCCGCCAGCTGACCATCCTGACGGCCACTTCCTATGGTGAGTTCCAATACCAGTTCAGTCGAGAGCATCGGCCACGGCCAACTCGACCTCTCCACGTACCTCTCGCCGGCGACTCTTGACACACTCGAGGACAGACACCGGGCCTCGGGAGGCGAGCATTCCGACCACCGGTCCGAGATCGAGGCCGACAGCAACACCGAACGAGAACGCGAAGAGGACGCGCTTCCTATCGAAGTCGCTCGTCGTGCCGAGTACATCGGGTTCCTTCATCGAGCCCCGTTTGCGACTGAGGCATACGCCCTCGGATTCGTTACCGGCGCTCGCGAGGACTGTCGGATTCAGGATAGCCATCTCCGCAACGTTGACGTCCCGATCCTCATGCTCGACAACGACTTCAATCGGCCCGACCTCGATCGGTATCTCACCCGCTTCCGTGAGGTTGAGCCCGAAATCGGTGTCGTTGGCGATGCCCGCACTCCTGAGGAAGCACACACGTTTGTCGACGCCGCCCGCGAACTCAAATCTGACTACCCAGACGCGACCATCATCATCGTCCCGAAGTGTCGCGAGGCCATCGATATCGTCGCCAACGCTGATATCCCCGGGGAATCGCTCGTCCTCGGATACGCGATGGGGCGTTCAAATATCAAAGCGTGGCACTTCTCGGATATCGCCAACTGGCGCGGTCACCGTGTGCATCTCCTTGGAGCCAGCCCGACGAAGCAATGGCGCGTCATCCAGGAGCTCACCCAACCGAATCTCACAGGGGACCCGCCTGCGGACATCATCGGTCTCGATTGGAACGGCCCGCAGGGTATCGCCTACAAAGGCGAATCCTGGTCACGCGACGGGTGGCAAGACGCTGACTTCCTCACCATCCGCGAGACCGTCCGTCGAAGCCTCCGTGAGATGCGAGCATTCTGGGAGGAACGTGGAGTGTGGCCCTCCGAGGGGAAGACGCCAATCGAACGCCTCGAGCCCGCCGTCAAAGAACCGGACGACCCTATCTGGGCTGCCAACGGAGGGGATCTCAGCGATCCCGATCCGCTTGGGTCACCCGATGAGTGGGCAGAACTAGTGGACTACGAGGACGAAGATGGCCCCTATCCCATCGAGCAGGCCATCATCGTCACCTACGAAGACGGGCGCACTTTCGCATATCGGACACAGACCGAGCGCAACTACGTCGAATACCACGAAGGGCTCTGGGACGAGGTCGTGGACGAGCGGCCGTAACGGTCGCCCGGTCCTACGTTACGGTGCGAACTGTCGGTGTCCGTATGTTGCGTAGGGCTCGATTTGTCCGGCCCCCGCACGGCGGAGGCCCACAGAATGCCCTCACCACCGCCGACCGACGCGAGTAGCAACAATTCGACGAACTCCACTGGAGAGGTCGTGGACAGGAGTGACGAGTTCGTCGACAACCGAAACGACGTGTGCGACCCGCCTGCTAACCCCGGCGAGCAGGCCAGCCTCGCTTCCGAGGTGATCGAGGGGCAGACGGATCTCACCGGCAGCCAGGCGACCGAGGACCCGGAATACCTCGATGGTGGAACTCGGGAGAGTGCGCTCGATGCGCTGGCCAACGGCTCATGGACCCCCTCCACGATCACTCGAGCCTTCGAAGTCACTGGAAACGTCGCCAACTCGATCAAAGAGATGGGTTCGGGTGCCAGTCACGTCCTGAAAGTCGAAGATAACACCGAGGACCTATCGGAGTGGCCGGGAATCGGGGACGCTTCGGCCAAATCGATCCGGACAACGATACCGAAATTAAAGGCCCGTGGAATCACCCGCCACGGTCTCCCCATCGACGTCAATGCCCAGGCAACCGAGGATGCCGGCGGCGACGTCGATGAGCTCGAGGGCGTCGAGAGTGTGACCGAACAGACGGTCATGGAGGGGATCGTTGACTCTCTGGACGTTCCCGAACACTGGACAATCGTCGATGAGCACGAGGACGCCGAGCAAGAGCCCTCGATCCTCGTTGAGCATCCGGACGGCTACTTGGCCGAAATGTGGCTTCGGGACGACGACGTCTCATCCGGCGCCGGTGAGTGGGACATCGAATACGTCGACCCGGTGGGGACCCGGCGGGACGGGAGCGGGCAGTTCCACGAGAGCGCCCAGGACGCGCTCGACGAACTCGTTCCGCACATCAAGGAGGTTCGGGCCGAGGAGCGCGACCGGGCCGAACAGCAGGCCGAGCAGGAAGATATCGACTGGCCTGAAACAATCGGGCGCTTTCGGCTCCGGGAGCAGACCGTGAGTGACACCCATGCCGAGTATCGGACTGACTATCTGGCGGGCTACGGTATACTGGGGACCAAGCGACGGGAGCGGTCGGAGGGCATCCGTTTCTACGACGACACCCGGAAGTACCACTTCATGGATGAGACCTACGCCCGGAAGAAGACCGCAATCGAGACAGCCGAGGAGAAGCTCACGGACCTGACGGAGACACTCGATGAGCGGGAGGACGCGGTGATCGAGCAGAACGATATCCCCGACCACGTTCTCCCCCACCGCTACCGGGGCGATCTCGACGACCAGGACAGCGGCAGTGACGATGTCCCGGATAGCAAAACCCGTCAGATGGGTGTCTCACCTGACGACACCGACCAACTCACCGTCGATATTCGCTTCGCCACCGAAGGCATTAGCGCCTCGGTCTACGCCATCTCCGAGACACCCAACCGAACCGATCTCCTCGAAGAAGCCTGGTACACCTGGACCGAGGTGGACGAACTCACCACGGATACGGAGAGTCACATCATATTCGAGATTCCCGTGCAGCACTCCCAAAACGAGAACGAGGACGCGGCGGACTAACTCGTGCTCGTTTGTCGGGCCCCCACGCGGTGGAGGCCCACTCAAAATGGAATCCACCACAGACGACAATATCGCCGGACAGCGCATCGCCGACGTTCGTGAAATGACCAGCGAAGAACTTGAACGCGAAGGCTGGCAAGCCCATGATTGGCAATCGACAGTCGTTCTCGAACTCGAGTCCGGGACGATCCTCTATCCATCTACTGATCCCGAAGGAAACGCTCCTGGCGCGATATTCGGCATCGACGCCGACGATACCGCATTCGCCCTCTACCCCTGACCAAATTCATTATGCACATGCTCATCAGAGTCGTCTCCGAAGCCTACGACGCCGAAGACGCGACCGGCATCGCCCACGGCCTCTTTGAGGGCGTTGACGCGCCGCTCTACCCGACGTTCGACTACGGCACACTCATGACCGATGGTGGTCGCTGGAGCGAGTCACTCCCTGAAATCTTCCGTGAAGAGGGCTCCGCTCGTGCCGACTCCGAGATCGGGAACGATCTTCTCGAGGGCGCCTGGGTATCAACCACTCGCGAACTCGCTCGAAGAATGGCCGTCATCCGCAAGGGATTCGAAGAGTACACCGACAAGGAACTCCTCGAAAGCCCCCGTATTAAAGCCGACGTCGAACCGTGGAACCCTCTCGGCCCAACCCGAAGCGAAGAGGAGTTCATCGACTCCTACTCAATCGACGTCCGGTATGCGATGTACTCTGTCGGTGAATACGCCGGCCCGGTCTACTACCTCTACAACGAATACGGAACCGCGATTCGGAGCCAAGCCGAATACGAACAACTTCTCGACGAGATTGCGACCGATGATACAGGGAACGACGAGACCTCGTTCTACGTGACGCCAGTCGACGTCCACTATTAATCCGGCTCCCATATCAAGCGAATCCTAGGTACAATCAGAGTCACCCGATTACTAATGACGCTGAGTGTCCCGCGGAGGTAGATTCATCCCCAGCGGGTGTCAAAATCGCACCGACTGATGCACACAGGTTCGTGGCGGGGGTGACTCACGCCGCTCCGAGACGACAGATGCCAACGAGACAGACCACAATCGAGACGATTCAGACTGACGGTGGAGGCCGTGAGGATAGTGATCGAAGTGGTCTCCTCGTTCGCCGAGCTGCCCTCGTCGGGTGTGGCGACGCGAAACACGACGGCTTGCTTCCTGCTCGCGAAAAATACCGTTCGACATACTTCGGCCTCAAGCGCGATTTCGCTGAGACACTCTGTGCTCGCTGGTGGATCCTTTCTGCGAAATTCGGACTGCTTGATCCCGACCGCGTCATCGACGATTACGATGTCGCCATCACCGACGACGATGTGGACACCGCTCAGTGGGTCGAGGACGTCCGCACGGTGCTCTCTAATGTGGAGTGGCCCGAGACGACCAAGGACGGTCGGGACATCGTCTGGGAGCTATATGCGCTTGCTGGAAGTGACTACCTCGAGGCCACCGACCAGGATGAACACTCGCTCCGTGTGCAACTCCCCGACATTACACCCGATCACGTAACGATCCGATTCCCCTTCGACGACCTCGCGGGGATCGGCTACCAAAATGGGTGGCTCGCCGCGTGTCGTGACTCCGGGCGTATCGTCGATACTGCAACCCACGGCTGAATACGAACGGGGCGTCTGTCTGAGTCACTCCAAGGCTGGTGGGGAATCATGGACTGCGACAACGTCATCAGCAAACTCCTCGACTGCAAGTGACGGTTCGGAGTGTTCAGTTGGTCCAACGGGCTCGAACTTGCAGAGAACCAAGTTGTAGGAGATGGACGCTTGGACAATCCTCCAGTAATATGGCCCGCTTTCGTCCCTGTCAGGATCAATTTCGACAATATCACCGAGGTCGAACTCGACGGGTTGTTCATAGGAGCTGCCTGCGAGTTCCGCCTGTCTCCCTTCTACGTCGGGAAGCGGGTCATGCAGAGTTTCAGCGAGAATATACCAGTCATCAACAAGCCGTCGCTGTCGAACGCCTTCTCGCAACTCTCCATCAAGTTCTACGTCGTAGACTGGTCTTGGGGTGATTGGAGATTGGTCCCAGAGTGGTGTCAGCCACGCCTCGTATCGGTCACGAATACGGCAGTGTCCGTTCTGCGTGTCAAATTCGTCCCCAGCGACAAACAGAAACTCTTCATACGGACTCTGTGTATCTCGACCGAAACGCCCGTCAACTTTGTCACCTTCTTCAATCGCCCCCGGGAGATACGACCAGCCAGCAAATTCGGGGTGATGGTACTCAACAAACGGCGCTGAAAGATAGTCGTTTGGCGTCCCAAACACATCGCTCAGACGAGTGAGTGCTTCACGCTCCGAAAGAGAGTCACTTCGACTACCGGCTGCGGACTCAAATGAATCCAACTCCGTCGGAGATGCAGACAAGTCATCAGCTGGCGGATCGCTCCAGTCATCGACCGGAGAATGGAACGAGAACTCACCAATATACAGGCAGTAGTATTCTCTGTTGTCGATTTTGTGAAGGCGAACCTCATCGACGCAGTCTCGCTCAACTAACGATTCGAGAATTGACTGTTTGAACGCATACAGTGCCTTTTTCCGAATACTGTGATGCCGCGCTCGCGCTTTAGCTCCCCCGGAGTAATTATTGCTTGCCGACTCAGCGTACTTCTTCGCTTCAACGTTGATCTGGTATAATGCCTCTAGCTGGTCGAATGAACACTTCGGACAGTGTTCCGAATCAGTTGCATCAGGCATGGCAGATTTTGAACAAGGAACTGAAGACGATCATGTCGAGTTGCCGTTTTGTGGTAGTATATCAGACCGGATGAAAGTTAAAATAACCGAGTTGCGTAATAGCTACGCAACGCTTCTTCTTGTACCAGCCTTTCAGCACGTCGAAGGGACTACACCATCGAGGCGAGTCAAAGGACGACATCCGACGGGCTCAGCAAGATGTTCACAGCCTCAGAAGTGGCCTCGTCGACGCGATCGTGCTACTCGCCATCAGCCTTCCCCGCATACCTCGAGGTCACCTTTCCTCGAAGATCCCGATAGACAGTGTAGCGATACGGACCATGTGGGCAACCATCGCATCCTGGCCCACACGGGAGCTTCCGTTTCTGAAGGTGTCCATATCGAGTTAACTCCTCGTCTGACAGTTCCTTTAGCTGTTCCGTACTCATTTCCTCAAACTCTTCTTTCGCTGCACGCCGCTTTTCGCGGGATAGGTTCTGCGGTGGCTTCTCGACTGCGACCTCACCCGCTCCGACCTTCTCATCCGGAGACACCGGTCGCTCCTTGTGCTCGATGAGTTCATCGCAGTAGTCGATGACTCGCTCTAGATCGTACACGGTCTGTACCTGCAGGGGCTCCCACACGCGCTTTGCTAGCCCTTCCGGGGGTGTAGGCATTGCTTCGCCCCGCTCTTCAGGACTGGCGGGAGCGCTAGCGTCGGGGTCAGGTTCGGGCATGTATTATCCTACGCTACCTTCGTACTAATAATGTAACGTAGGGCCGGATCACCACTCCTCGTTTGTCGTCCCCCGCTTCGGTGGAGGGATTCATTCCGATGAACACTATCACGACCGCACAGCGCATCTCCACCAGCAGCGACATCGACGCCAGTATCGCCGCCACCCGCCGTGTGCACCATCTCACCGCCGTCGCCCGAGACGCTATCGACGATCCCAGATCCCTCGATGGAGACACACTTGCGAAGGCTGTCGTCAAAGTACTCTACGACGCACACCCTCACATCCGATTCGAGGATGCCCTCGAGCTCGCTGTAATCGTCGAGACACCACCTCTCGACTCGTCGACGGTAGAAGCCATTGAATACGTCGTCGCAGACATCTGTTCCCATCTCGACGAGTGGAACCGCTTCGAGCCACCGACACTCCCAGGACAAGCATGAGTGGCGATGAATCGCTCCTCGAACAGCTCCCGCCCGAGAAACTCCTCGATACACGGAACACGCGGGTCATCACGCCCGCGATCGAGATGATGGAAGAGGTCGCGACCGTTGAACTATACCTCGAACACGAGCGGGCGAACCGTGATCGGCCGGGTATCGTCCGCCACTTCACCGAGCAAATTGACGCCATCTACGAGGAAAACGGCGAGATCCCGCCCGGAGAAAAGGACCAGGAACAGGAGTCGGAAGGCGAACACGAAGGAGACAACATGTCCACCGCCGATGCCGAGACGGTCTCACCGATGTCGCCACCGGAAGAGCTGCTTGCGTACATCCACGGCCTCGGGAATGAGTCAGACGACGAGATTGCTTCGTCGCCCGCGCCACCCACGTGGGATGAGCTCTAACTCTCGTTTGTCACCCCCGACATCCCGTGGGGATACGCACATAGAACCGCCCTATCCGGCGATTTCTCCGTATGTTCTTAACCTCATTCTGCCGGCTCTGTTGAAATCCTTAGTGAGTTACAGGTTCAGTCGATAGCTTGAGTAGATGCAGACCCTCCCAAAGTCTCGGTTGCTCCGGTTTGTCGAGGAAGCCTTTCAGTTAGCGCAACGTGCCGTATCTCGATACTCCTCGAAGTTCTCGAAGCAACACTACACGCTCCATCAGCACATCGTTCTCCTGTGTCTCAAAGTTCGAAAGGATACGACGTATCGAACACTTCTCGACGAACTCATCGAGATGCCCCGTATTCGGAACGCGATCAATCTCACTGAACTGCCTGCCCCATCGACACTGTGCAAAGCGTTCGATAGACTTGATATGGCTGTCTGGCGAGTGCTTCTCAATCTCTCTGTATCACTGCTCCCGACCAATGGCGTTGCGGGGATCGATGCTTCGGGATTCGACCGCAGTCACGCTTCCAAACACTACACGAAACGAGCCGAACTCACGATTCAGCAACTCAAAGTAACACTGCTAGTCGATTCCAAAGTGAACGCAATCCTTGATCTACACGTGACGACGACACGAAAACACGATAGCCAGATCGCTCCTTCGTTGATCAAACGCAACCCCGAGACTATCGACATCCTGCTCGGTGACAAAGGCTACGACGACCAGAAGATCAGACGGCTTGCCCGTCAACACGAGATTCGGCCACTAATCAAGCATCGTGAGTTCACATCGCTTCACAAGGCATGGAATACACGCTTAGACGCTGACCTCTACGGCCAACGGAGTCAATCAGAGACAGTTAACTCAACGCTCAAGCGGAAGTACGGCGCGTTCGTCCGTTCACGACGCTGGTGGAAGCAGTTCCGTGAACTCGCACTTGCGTGTATTGTCCACAATCTTGACCAAGCAATCTAACGACCAGTGCAAGTGATAAACCGCACACTGTGAGGCGACGGAGTGTCTGCTCCGAAGCGCTATGATTTCAGTTGAAAGAGCATGAGTTCAAAGTCTGGTGTATCTGGATCATCATGTTGAAGGGGATATGCACCGTCGTTCAGGTCTACACCATTATTATATGCCTGTTGGATGATTTCATCCAGAGATTGACGGAGTTCTTCTTTCGTTGTCGGTCCTTGTCTTCTCATTATTAACCGATTGTCGCACAGGAGGATAATATCTGGGCATTGTGCACCATGGCGGGTTTAATCCGCAGTCTTCAGCGAACGACTGTTGCAGGTAGTTTGAGAGGCCACGTATCACTCTGTATTTCCCCTTTATTCAGTCAATTTCTCATCTCCAAAATCTGGGCCTTTACGTACGATGTTGGCCTCTCTGTCCCATTCGACTAACCCAATGGCCTCTAATTGCTCCAGAGAGTGATCTTTGAGCTGGAGGCGGAGTCGGGCAACGTCCTCATCGGTAGAAACAGGGTCATTACGGTATGCATCTTCTGGAATGTTGTTCTCTGTCATGAGTTGCTATACTTCGGTTCTGAAAACGGATTAACCCCGAAGGTTTTCACACAGATTTGATGTTTGATTATCCGAGTGACAGCCAGCGATCCGCATTCAATATGCATGTGTAGTGTACAGTAGATTCACGGGAACACATGTCTAAAGAAGAGGATTTCAACAGAGCCATTCTGCCCCTATCTTTGCCTAGGTGAACGGTGAGACATGTCGACCGTCGTCACAGCGAAACATCATCAGACGACCTACAACAAAACAGAACTCAACCCCATGAAATACAACCAGGTTGACACCACAGAACCAACCGAAACCGACTCCAAATCCCCTGAAAACTGGCCGTGAAGCAACCATGTCCAGACGTTCTCACTGGCGTCACGCAGCGCGTTCAGACCGGCTACGGCAAATTCTACGTCATTATCAACGAGGACGCCGACGGCCGGCCGTTCGAACTCTTCGCGAATATCGGGAACTCCGGCGGATTCACCGCTTCCTTTACCGAGGCACTCGCGAAGACTGTCTCAACCTGGCTCCGTTCTGGTTTTGATCCCGAGGAGATCGCCAGCGAACTCCGAGGCATTCGCTCACCGAAGGTTGGGTGGGATAAAGGTGACAAGACGCAATCCATCCCGGACGCCATCGGCCTCGCGATGGCGCGCTATCTTGAGGGTGATCCCCACCTCGACTACCCCCATCAGCAGAACCTCGCGGAAGCAGTCGAAGAAGACGCCACAGCCGCACACACTGCCGACGGTGGCACGGTCGCTGATCACGATGCGAACTTGAATACGGGCGCCAACGATAACGATAGTGACCGGGAAGACGATAAGCAGGAAGATGGCACTGCTGAACTCCTCGAAGCCGGCGAATCTCCCGAGTGTCCAGAGTGTGGGTCAATATCCCTGTATTACTCGGAGGGATGCAAAACCTGCCGAGCCTGCGGCTGGTCAGAATGTTCGTAACGTAGTCAAAACAGTTCGTCTCGCTAGTCCCATACCATCTCTGGCGGGTTGCTCGTTGACCGCTTCCTATCCGACGACGGCTTCGCCGCCTTTGCATCCCTCTCGGGTTCACCGAAGAGCCGTCGGATCGGGTGGCGCAGCGCCGCCAGACGTCCGAGGTCTCCCTTTCGGTAATTCACTGCCCACGTCCGCGTGTTTCCCTTCTTGTCGCGTCGAGCGACCACGATTTTCACTGGACAGTATGGCACTTTGGCGATAGAGATCCAGCTCTCACACAACTCCGTCCCTCGGAAACTCAGCGATGCGCCACCGACCCAGTGTGCAACCTGTTGGTCTGCACTCCCCGAGTCAAACCACTCCTTTGTTTCTTCCATGAACGCTTCAAATCTCTCGGGAAACTCGCTCCCGATGTGGACGATCATGTACTCCGAATTGCCCTGCTCGGTATCCTTCTTCCACCACTCGAGAAAGATGTGGTTCGCGGGTGAGCGGAGAACGTTGACCCACGCCCGTTCGCGCCCCTTTCCGTGGAGGGAAATTGCGTCAACCTTCTTCCATCCCTCAGGTGAGACGCCCTTATTGTAGTACCCCCGAAGCGGCGGGATCACTTCGAGGGCGTGGGCCCGCAGGTACTCCATTGGGAACGGAATCTCCATCTTCACCTCAGGCTGTTCCGGCGGGTTCATCAACCGCCGCACGCTCTCTGCGTAGCCGTCGAGACCTTCGACGATTGGGACGGCATCGGGCCACGGTTTCTTCACGCGATGTTCGGCGAACTTCATGTCGTGGCCCTCGAAGTCAGACTGATACGCCCAGAACACCGAATATCCCGCTTCCAGGTAGTCCCACGAGAGCGAGCCGATCTCCTTGTCGTCGTGCTTGTGCTGAATCTCGACGATGAAGCCTTTCCCGAACGGATAGAGTTCCGCAGAAAACGTCGCGACAACATCCGCAACTCGGTCAGTCCCCGGGATGGTATACTCGTGACTGACGGTTGCTGACTCGAAAATCTCGCGGAGTTTCATCGCCGCGATCGTCTTGAATCTAGCGTGGAGGTTTGACTCGCCCGGACACTCTGACCCAGAGTGGTGGACAAAGTGTTTCGAGACGAAGCGTCCATTGTTGTAATGCGATCGGCGGAGGAACAGCGATTCTTCACACAGCGGACAGAGAATGTCGTCGTCGCCGTCGACGTCTAAGGAGAGCACCCGATCACCGTTCGGCCGCATGGCGAGGTATGGCATGAAGGGATTCTTCGCGGGGGTGTTTTCTGGTATCGCTCACGTTCTAATTCGCGCCATGCGGTAAAATAGCACTCGGGGTATCAACCCGACAACCCCCCGAAAACCCGTCCGTTCGCCGCAGTAGGCGACTGTCCTACGTAACTATCCAAACGATATAGCCGAGATTGTAACGTAGGACAAATCACCCCTCCAGCCGAACCGGCTGGTTCTACCCGCCATTTTTGTTTTCCCCCCGGAGCGTAGAGGGGCGACACTAGAGGCACCTGCCAGTCGTGTGTAGCATCTCGACGTGTCGTCGTCCCATGGAGACCGATATCCCGATGGCAACAGCAGCATCCGATTCCAACCCAGTAGAAGAATCGACACCGTCTATTGAGAACGCCGCAATCCGACGTGAGGGCCGGGCACAGACTCAAGAGATGGACGTCTCGTTGCTCCGACAGGGTGGCATCTACGAGGTTCGATCGGCGTCCGGGGGCATCTACGAGGTCGACGTACTCCAACGAACCTGTACGTGCCTCGATGAGCCACCGGAAGGTGGCTGCAAACACTACCGACGCGTTCGTACTGACATTCAAGCCGGCCTCGTCCCCAGACCTGATGGGAAGCTCCCCAATACCACTCAATCAGCGTTAACCGACGAAGAGATTCACGCGATTCGGTCAGCAGAAGCCACTATCCTCAAACAGCATCTTCTCGATGCCCTCCTCGCTCGCGAACTCGAACGCGCCCAGCTCGACCAGGAGATCCATGACCTCGAGTTCCTCGTAGAGGTCCTCCTGGAGGTCAGCATTGCAGAAGGATACGACCTCGACGAGAGTAGGATACT
Source organism: Halobellus litoreus (assembly GCF_024464595.1). Classification (NCBI taxonomy): domain Archaea; kingdom Methanobacteriati; phylum Methanobacteriota; class Halobacteria; order Halobacteriales; family Haloferacaceae; genus Halobellus; species Halobellus litoreus. Next base: position 33,942 of record NZ_JANHAW010000005.1, read on the forward strand.
CTTACCAGATCTCTCTTAAATTATGCCAACAGGTTCAAAACTACGACACTTACCGGAGACGTCTGCTGCGTAGTGGCCTGTGCTCCTCCAAAAGCATCGGCCACAGGGGAACACCCTCCAAGAAGTGCCTGAGTGACGAAGCCCACTCTCATTCTAACGGGAGCGAACCTGTCACTCGTCCGCGCAGACGTTCCTGACCGGGTGTCGTAGTCCTGTCGGAGTTGAATATACTGACTCACATGGTATATCCTTTGGCCCAATCGACAGCCGATAGGCTGTTCCAGGGGAGGATCGACGAGACTCAGCTGATGATTGTGGGACTCACGTAAACAGCCTCGGGCCACCGCGCCCGAGGCTTTTCTAATTCCCTCAGTCGTGCGCTAACACTCCCTGCTCGGCAAGCGAGCGGGATGAGGTTGGGCGGCTTACACGCCCCGACCCGGACAGACGCACCAACCGAACCTGCGGTTGGGTTTTGTGAGTCCGGTAATTCGATTCGTCACCGTCGAGCTTCGCCTTCTCGCGCCACGCGATGTTCACTGAGGCATTCCGGTCGGCGTGGTCTTGCGCTACATCACACTCGTTGTTCGTACACCGAAACCGCCGTCCCTGCCGACTGCCACGTTCACCACAGCACGAACACGTCTTCGAGTTGTAGTACGCGTCTACCGTATCCGTAGGAATCTCTCGCCACGTCGCCTTGTACGAGACAAACTTCTCGAACTTGTGGAACGGCAGTTTGTGCAACCGGCGGTTCATATATGTTCCGTACTTGATTTCGTCGCGGATACCGCTCATATCCTCGAACACGATAACCGGATTCGAGAACTGCTCTGCGAGCTCCACGACAGCACGGGAAAGCCGATGCAACACCCACTCGGTGAACCGCTCCTCCTTGTCACCGAGTTTCCGATGAATACTTGTCTTGCCGTGTTCCTGACAGCGTTTCGTGATCGTGTGGTAGCGTTGGCGTTCCTGCTTAACCCATCCGTAGTCGAGGACGAGTGTTCCCTTCGTCCGCATCGTCTCGCGGTCGAAGGCGGTGAGTGCGACGTTGCGCTCGTTGATGTCCACACCGACTACCGTATCGGCGGTATCGGGTTCGGGCACGTCGAACACGCGTGTAACCGTGACGTGTAAGTAATACACGCCATCGCGGTACAGGAGTTCGGCCTGCCCAACATCCACCTCGTCCGACGTGAGGGCGTCTCGCAGTTCGTCCATTGCGTCCGGTTCGCCGCGCAGGTGTCCGTTCACGTTCTTGTAGGGTTTCGGGCTGATGCGGAACTGGACGCGGTTCGTGTCGTCGTCCACGGTGAGGCGGTAGCCTTCCGTGTGCGCCATCACAAGTGGATACGCACCAGATTTGTCCGTACTCGGCGGAGTCGGCTTCCCTCCGTCAGGGTCGTCTTGGTTCTCCCACCAGTCTTTGAGTGATTGGTAGGAGTCCCATGTTTGGAGGGCTTTGCCGACGACCGCGCACTTGTTGTTCCGTAGGAAGTCGTTGCGGTCAACCCCTTTCTGTATCTCGGTGCGATTGTACCCTTGTTGTTTGAGGCGGATGGTTTGGTTGAAGATCTCGCGTGAGGCGAGGCGGGCGTTGTGAAGCCACGATCGTTCACCAGACGCTATGTGGAGGCGCGTCCGGATCGTCTTCGTGGCTTCTTCACCCATGCTTTGACAATCGTTCTAACTCATCATAAATATAGGGATTAGAGATAGAGGAGTACCGCAGTCATGCACATTCGGTTAGTTCCTGTAAGTATCATTTTGTCTGGTGTCACAAGTACCGTCACCCGGTTCTCAACGTGGTTGAAGACGATGTGCGAGAGTTGTTTGGTGAGACTTCCGACCACTTCGGGCACAAAATTCTGGCGTTGGAGATTGCAGACGACCACGTACACCTGTTCGTCTAGTGCGACCCAAAACACAGTCCAGCCGACCTCGCTCGGCAGTTCAAGTCGTACTCGGGTAAGCACTTGCTGGAGCGGTATCCCGAGATTCGGGAGTCGTATTTCTGGGGTGGCGGATTCTGGAAGGTTGGGTACTACGTGGGAACGACAGGTGCGGTGTCGGAGGAAGTGGTTGAGCGGTATATCGAAGAGACGGAACACGCGCCGGAGTGACGCGCCCCACCCCCGCCCACGATGGGGCAGGGAACTCGCGCTGCTTTTCGTTTAGAATTCCTATCGCCACCTCTACAACCCGAGATCTCGATATCGATTCGCGAAGTCTCTAACTCACTGGCCGCCTAGTTGTTTGCGGTATCTACGGTATTAATCATACTAACGTTACTACCACTATTACCAATATGAGTGTTCACACCTATATACCGAACACATAAACAAGTGATATTATTGGCCAGGAGAGAACGCTGAGATTACTCCTCAGTGTCCATACCAAGTTCGCCACGGATGAGATTGGGATTGTCTAAGATGACCCGGAAGCAGGCCATGTAGAAGTCCCAGTTCTTGTTGAGTTCCGTGTCGTGAGATTTCTTCCATTCATACTCGATGTCATCCCAGAGGCCCTCAACGGCGTCGACGACCTCGGGTGAGAGGAATACGTTATTATTTGCATAGACATCAGCAAGCGCTCCCAGCTCCCTATCTGGGTTCGGGTATTCGTGGGTATCAGGTCCTCCAGTCGTGCGTGACTCTTGTTCAACTGCCTGCTGAGCAGCCGATGGATCATCAGAATCCACTTCGGCTATCTCCTCAGTGTCACCCGTGGTATTTTCGGACAACGATTCAGCGCCCGAACTCGAGCTTGGGTCCGAACCGGAGACTCCGAGCTTCTGCGCCCGCTCTGAAACATCGCTCATCTGTGCCTCAAAGTCGTCTTCAGAGGAATCGTCACTCATGCTTCCACCTCTTGGTCGGCCGCCGCAGCGCGAATATCTTCGACGGTCATCGCCTTTGCCGCTTCAACATCCAATCCGAGCGTCGGTGGTGATGTCTGCTTAAGAATCAATTGAAGGAGTTCGTCGTATCGTTCGACTTCGTCGTTCCGGAGCGATTCTGGGTGAGCGTAGATTGACTGCTGGCTCTTTTTGGCCCTCGCGAACGCCGCTCGATGGTCAGTAATAACGCCCTTCTCGTCGAAAGTTTCATTGAACCACTCGACCATTCGCTTGTTCTCGTTGGTCATCTTCGTCGAGTTAACCGTCATCAGGAATGCGAGATACTGAATCTCGAGATCGTGCATCATTCCAAGGACCTCATATTGGTCGAACAACAGATCTGTCGAATGCGGCATCTCCGTCTCCGGCTCCATCGGCACGACGATCTTCTCGCCGGCCGTGACCGCGTTTTTCGCGTATGGTGAGAAATCCGGTGGGCAATCACAGACAACGTAGTGATAGTCGTCTTCAAGTCGTTCTAAGAGTCGCCCCAATCGGTTCTCGCCGGCATCAGCCGAGTCTAGGGGTGTTTTATTTCCATTATAACTCTGGTTGCTGGGGATAAGATCGAACTCTTCGTGATCGGTGTGGATGAGGTCGTTCACATTATCCCAACTTTTCGGATCTAAAAGGATTTCATCTAGTGAGAGCGCGTCCAGGTCTTTGTAGAGGTCTCGCTTCCCAAGGTTTGCGGTGAGAGTGCCCTGTGGGTCAAGGTCGATGGCAAGCACGTTGAAGCCGCGAGCTGCAAGACCGCCCGCAATGTTCAACGAGGTGAATGTCTTGCCAGTGCCACCCTTCTGAAACGAGATGGCGAGTACTTCTGGGTAGGTGTCGGTCATAACTACCCTCAAATTGAATTCATACCGTTATAATTGTTCGTCAGACGATTACCGTTTAGAACGGTACTACCGTTAATAATGCTATTATTGATCTGCTTCTATTCCTCCAATTCGGCATTTTAACCTATGTAGGGCCTATTCTGATGCGACAATAATAACGGTAATACCGATTTTAACAGTATATGCGGTATTACCATTATAACTACTATGGTCAGTAGTACCGTTATCAGCGATATTACCGTTAAAAAGGCTATTGCTGTTAGTACTATTTGTTACACTATTTCCATTATTCACGGTAACTACATTTTGAACATTCAACATGTTAGCACTACTATGACAGACATTAAGATCGCTACCGACTGGGGCACAGTGGATAGATGAGTGCTACCCGTCGGAGTCCTGGTCGGGCACATCTTTCTGGCTAGGTCGCTGATTCTGAAACGCCGTCTCAGCCATCTGAGCGCGTTCACTCGCCTCGATATGTGAGTAGTGCTCGCGAACCACCTCCTCGGAGTTATCTAGGTGTCGTGCAGCCTCCGTGTACCCGAACTCCCGAACCATCACCTCGCCAGCTCCCCGACGAGCGCCGTGCGGCGCCAGATAGCCGTGTTTGTCGTCATCCAACTCGATGTCTGCGTCCTCTGTGAGTCGCTGCAAAATCCGCCGTGCGCTGTGGGTCGTCAACGCCGGAGGGTCGACATCGTACTCGACACAGAGTTCGATCATCGAGACGTCCCCATCGTTCACCCGCTCGCGATGCAGACTTTCAGCCTCTTTGCGCGTATAGTCCCGCTCAACGAGTTCGTCTTTGAACGTCTCGACAAGGGTGGGATACGACAGCGTCGTGAACACGGGCCAGTCGTCACTCGATGGGTTCAGTACTGACCGGAGGCGTTCGAGTGACGGGATCGCAGACGGTGGGACAGCCCTATCGCTCCATTCACCCTTCTTCCCGAGGACGGTGATTGTGTTGTCCTCGAGGGAAACGTCCGACCACCGGAGACCGTCGCGACCGCGCCGGGCGTCGGCGACATCGCCTAGGACTTCCGCGCCGCGGACGCCCGAGAAGCACAGGAGATAGACGAGCGCCCGGTCGCGACACGCTTTGATCGCCTCGTAGCGGTTCTCACCTACTTCGTCGATGGCTTCGTGTGCCTGTTCGTCGACGTACTTCAGGAGTGCCGTTCGCTGCTCGGGTGACCACGCCTGTTGGCGCTCGGTCTTACGTCCGTCGTCTTCTGGAAGTGGCTCTTTCGCCCGTGATTTTAACGCCGGATTCTCGTCGAGATATCCCTCGCGTACTGCCCATCCGCAGAACGCTGAAATGTGGGCGTAATAGTTCTGCTTCGTGCTTTCAGTCCAATCCTGTGTCCCGAGATGGCGAGCGTATTGGCGGATATCCCGGATAGTCAGCTCCTCGAATGTCGTAGGCGAACGCGGGCGCTCATGTTCGAGGAAAGTGAGAAAGCGGTCGAGTTCGCGTTTTGCATCCCTCCTGTACGTCCCGCTCTTTCCTTCCGCTCCTTTGCCCTTGTCCGTGAGGTAATCCTCGACGACGTCCGCGACCTCGACCGGCCGATCATCCTGGCCGTCCGTGTGGCCCTGGCCGTTGCCAGAAGAACTCATCTCACTCACCGCCTCCGTGGAACCGTGCTTCGAGGGCTATCTGGGCGGGAATACCTGGGATGTCGGGTGGAGTCATGGGATTCGCTTTGGTAGACGGCGGCCACCTGCTTGAAAGTACGTACTCTTATCGAACTAAGAGTACCTACTCGAATCTCGAAACTATGACTCGGTAAACGCACGATACAGAGCCACTAACGCAGAAATACCGTGTTTTAGGGATCCAGATTTAGTTAATAAACGGTATGCTGCTATATCGAAAATTTCTGCTTTGGAAGTTGAGACTACAGTGGGTTTAGCGGGGCTGTGATGCGTGGTTTCGGCTGAATCAGTAATCAGTAACGGCTCCAGATCGGCTCTCAATCGTCCTTTCCTGTTGTACTACCAACTATATCGTCGAATTTCAAAGACGTCTAGTAGTGTAGCCACTCAGCAACCGGGCTAACTCAGACCGAGTGCCTCTTTACCCAATTCCGGTTTCCTTCTTCAGCAGCGTGAGTGTATTATCTGCCGTCACGATCGGTGAATGTTCATATTTACCCCTTAATTCGACCTGTACGAGTAGGTCCACTGCTCGCCAAATCGAGTACAGCAGGCAGGCGAACGCGAAATAGAAGAACCGCAACCCGAAATGCTTCGACGTGGTGGCGGCCATAAACCGCTTGATAGACCTGTAGCCACTCTCGATCTCCCACCGGTACCCGTACTCGGTGAGATGTCCGCTCTCCCGATTCGTCATAAACACCGAATACTGTCGATAGTCGTCGTGCTCGGAGCCCTCTTTCCGACGGTAGATTAGCGTCGTCTCGTGCCACTCGTTCTTCCCGAGGTGGAGCTTCCGGTCGGTCTCATACCGGTCTTGATCACGGCGGAGCAACCGCTTTGCCTGCGCTTTCTCGCTGGTCTGCATCCGTTTCGGGACAACGTACGACAGCCCACGCCGGCTGATCATCTCTAGGACATGCTGGCTGTCGAATTCTCGATCCATCAGCACGTTATCGACATACACCATCTCCTCGGCAGAGTCCAAGAGGTCCTCGACGATTTCTAGACGGGACTCACCTTTCCGGACTGGCCGTGCGTCTAGAACGATCGGTACTGCATTGCCGACTAACTGGACCGTGGCCCACTGGTAGGCGTACTCGTCAGTCTGCTCCTTCGTGCCGATGATTTCGTCCTCGTGGCCTGTTCTATCACCCGTGAACGGACCGGCTTCGGTAATGTCGATGGCGACAATTCCTGCCCGGAAGAACTCCTCTGTCTCGGCGACTCTGTTCAGGAGTCTATGGATGGCTTGCCGGTACATCTCCCGTACCTGTTCAATCGAGAGATCACGAAGCTGCTTTCGGTGGCCGTGACCCAACGGCGTCCGATCTCGAGTTGATTCGTAGACGAAACTGCGAGCCCCTTCGTTAGCAGCCAGCCTCTCACGGAGCCCGAGATAGGTTTGCAAGCCCCAGTAGGCATTTTCGTGGATCTCACAGCCGTCGCCACGATCCAATGAGAACTCCGGGAAGACGACGCGGCTGACATGGTCCGTGATCGTCTCCGCCCGCTCCAAGACGCGTTGCTCGTCCGGTGTCGAATCCTCGTCGTCGCTGGTCCGATAACAGAGCTTCCGCTCAGGGTCGCGTGGGACCGAGACACCGGCATTCTGGGCTTTGATGAGGATCGTCCGAGCAGTTGTCTCCACCGTCCCGCGAAGGTCTGCGGTGAACCGTTTGTTCCAACTGCGCCACAGCGTCGACTGATCTGGAACCATCTCCAGATTCAGTCGTTCGCATACTTCTGGAGAGCTACCGAGGTATTCGACAAGGGCCGTTTCGTGGGCCCAGCCGTGGAGTTCTTTCAACACGAACACGCGAAAGAGCGTCTCCATTTCGTATCGTGTGGAATCCGCATAGCGATCGTGGGCGTCGAAAATGAAGTAGGCCAACGGGAGCGAGCAGACAAATTGCTCGACCGAATCGTGGGACTCGTGTCCGAACCACGTTTCCGAGACGGTACGAACGTCTGATTCCAGTCCATCGAGCGAGGCTCGGTCGTACAACGGTGTGGACTCGTACACCGGCCAGTCAACGTACGATCGGAATGCAATCCGTCGAAAGACATCTCGGCGAGATTCACAACTCGAAGTCACTACGAGATGTTGGATTCGATACGCTCAAGAACGCATCCACATCCGAGGGAACCCGAAAAAGAACGATATGGGTGTTCGTTCGCTGATAATATTCGAGAATTGGATCAACGATTTTCCACCCGTCTGACCGAGGCCGACGACGCCGAGTTTCATTTGGGACCACCCTACCTACCCGGTAGCATCTTGTAAAGACGGGTCCCCGGTTTCGGGTAGTGAAGCGGTGTCACCTCTTGGTCGTTCTTTTTATCTGTCGATATCTCGTGACTGTGATCCCCTCCAAGTGGCCCAGCTCCGACTCAGTGGTCAGATGTCTGATCATCGTCCCACGATTTACGCACCGTTGCAGGTAATCGATTGATACAATTGTGGCAATATCGATAGCTGATTGGATTCCGTGCGCCACAGTGACGGCAGATAACGACCCAGTCCTCTGCCTTTGAATAGCCATCCTCTGATGTGCTGGATTTGAACGCAATCGCTAGCCGAGACTGTCTACGACGCTGGAGACGGGGCCGGATGAAACCATACCAGAAGATGAGCATCACACCACCAGCAACAAGTACGGCTTTGATATCGAAGGAAACCTCGAATATCGATATCCAGCGACGGATACCACGAAGAAGCTCGACTAGTATCCCCTCTCGAAGAGGACTGTTCGGTATGACATCCTGCACTGGCAACCTAATACCCAAATCGTTCTCCGCGTGTATCACCATTGAGCACGGTTTCGGAACGCGAATCCCAGAGACTAATTAACAAGGGACAGGCACAAACGGACAGTCGGGTATCACGATACCCCAACAGTCGGTGGAAAACAGATCATAGGGACGGTTCAATTCGTCGCGCCCACCCCCTCGTCTGTAGCTCCCTTCCCCCACCCCTACCCCTTCCACTATTGAACCCGATCTTATCGGGAAAGATTGATACGACAACCGTAGTAACAACTGGATACGAACGGTGACGGGACGTCTTCGGACCGTGAAGCCAACCCCACAACCGTACATACGCAAGAAATCAACAGAGGTGGTATGGACTGTGAGCAAAGAATGGGAGCCAGAGAACGTGTTCGACGTGCTCGGGAGCGAGATTGCTCGGCAAATTCTTGCGTTAGCCAGCCTCCGGCCCCTGTCAGCAAACAAACTGGCCGAACACTGTGATGTCTCGGAGCCAACGATCTATCGACGGATTCACGCGCTCCAAGAATACGATATGCTGGACGAGCAGATGGAAATCGACGATGACGGCCACCACTACAAGCGGTTCAGAACGAATCTCAAGGAGGCACGGTTCCGGGTTGAGGACGGGCAGTTCGGTATCGATATCCAGCTCAAGAAAGACTATACTGACAAATTCACGGACTTCTGGAACGATCTGGAGAAGGGGGCAGAAGACGTTTCGAACGATGCGAACCCAGACTCTCGTCACCGTGATAGTTCGTCGTCTGATCTCAGTGGTGGGTAAAAATGGCTGAGCCGCCGGAGTTCTGGAGTTTCCTCGTAGCCAATTCACTCTTGTTCATCGCCGGAGGGGCCTTGACGGCGCTCAGCTATCGAGCCTACATTCGCGTCCAGGAAAGCAGCCTCCGTCTCGCATCAGGAGGCTTCGCACTCATCACGTTCGGTGGACTCCTCGACATCATTTATCAACTCGGTATTCGGCGGGACTACAATCTTGCCGCCCGTGAATCGCTCGCGCTTCAAACGATCGATAGCCTGCTCATTACCGCGGGACTCGTCGTTATCTTCTATGCGCTTTCTCGATACTGACTGTATATTACGAAAGCGGTCGAACGCGACGTTTCGAACCTAGTCGGTCATAATCCGCGGGGTTAGTCAGTCGCCCTAGGTGATGATGAGTTCGATGTTCGGTCATCTTCGTTTGGGGCCTCCTGTTGTGGGGCTTCTCCAAACCCGCAACTGATAATGCGGATGAGGGCATCCTCAGTGGATTCGTCGAGTTCCCTGACGTCCTCTCGCGCAAGTTCAACGACAAATCCTGTTGTGATATTCGGTGCCGTCGGAATGAATACTACAACACGGCCATCTGACGCACGATTCCCCGTCTTGAATCCGGTCATATACATCCCGGGCCACGTTTCTACCCGCACCGGCGTGCGTAGGTGGTCAGTCCCGTCAATAACCGTCTCAATCGGCTCTGTTGAAATCCTCTTCTTTAGACATATTCTCGCCTGAATTAGCCGGTCAATGAGAGCTGCGGTCTTTCCGGGGTTGTTGGAGCTATTTTGATGGCCGAAGTGTTCAGGCAGGTATCGCGGTGTGTGGTGAGTATACGGAGGTTCAAGTGGCCGTGGGTTATGGTGTCAGATAATGAACCGACGGCGGCTTCTCACAACGATTGGCGTCAGCGGGACAGCAAGTCTTACTGGCTGTATCGGTAGGCTGACGGGGAACGGAGAAGAGGAAAATGACCCTACGCTAGAGGAGTTCCAGTACTTCTTCGTCGATGAAACCGGAACACTTGGCGAACCGGCTGAAGGACAACAACCGCCGGAAGACGCAGAGGACTGGCAGATCGTAAAAAATACTTTAGAGGAATCCGACTGGCAGGAAAAACAGGAAAACGACGTCGAAAGAGCAAGAGGATATCTTGCAGGGGAAGCAACTGATGTAACAGGAAGCGGTCCTGATGGCGGAGAAGTCTTCGAGGGAACAGTCGAAGAAATCGTACAGAGAACTCAGGAAATGTATGAAAACCCTGAGGAAGAATTTGATCCCTCATCTGGAACTGAAGGTCATATACTTGAAGAGATGCAACAGGAAGACGACCCTGTCGCATTCACAAGAGCACTGATCCACGCTACAGATACAGTAACAGACGTTACCTCAAGTGGAGGAAAAGATTTCTTGGCACCAAACTTGGCTGAGTATGCGATGGAAGAACTTGGACTGGATTTCCCTGAATACGAACTTTCCACCATGATATCCACAGAACCAACAGGACTAGAAGATCAGATGATTGAAGGCTCCATGAGAGAAACAGAGGGAGGCCAGACAATCGGAACTACTGGAATGAGACACCTCTTAAGCCTTCTAACTTACGAAAATGAAGACGGCGAACTTCAGAACAAGTACGTGGAAAACATCAAAGCACACCCCACAAGTACATTCCGTTCGATGTTGAGAGATCCCGAAGACAGTGCCTACAGAGAACCAATCGAAGGAGGACGTTTCAAGATACACGAAAACACCCAGGGAGCACCAATGTGGCCAGAACACTACGCAACCGCCTTCGAACAGGAAAAACTAGAGAACATGAGGGAAATGGGTCTTGACATAGATAACCCTGGAGAGCAGTTTACGATGGCTGCATTGGCCATGGTAGATGATGGATTAAACGACATATCTAAACTCCCTAACGAGGGATACCAGATAACAGTCTCTGATGAAATAAAGGAACAGGCAGAAGATTTTGCATTGAACCCGACGAAAGATAAGAAGGAAAAAATTGAGAACTTTGGGAAGATGGCCTACAGCGTACTGGAAAAAGAGATTGGAGAAGATTTCAAAAACGATCCTATCTACGGAGCCGACAATCCGATCCGGATAGAAGGATCACTTGAAACTCCGGAGTTCTACCACGAACCAAGAGAGAAATACGTAAGCGAACAATAAATGGAAGTAGCGCGTTCTCGTAGTCTGTCGGTCTTCGCTAACTGAGTTACCTGTATTGACCGTTCAGAGTGATCGGTCTATATTATGAATGAGACAGGCGATGGTGAGTTCCCGAAACTGTTTCCACCAGCGTCGTGACCGGACAAACGAACCAAACTTCCGCTTGAGCGTAGAGTTAACTGTCTCGGATTGACTCCGCTGGCCGTAAAGATCAGCATCTAAGCGCGCGTTCCATGCCTTATGGAGCGATGTGAACTCACGATGCTTGATCAGTGGACGAACCTTGTGTTGACGGGCAAGTCGTCTGATTTTCTGGTCGTCGTAGCCTTTGTCACCGAGTAGAACATCAATATTCTCGGGGTTGCGCTTGATCAATGACGGGGCGATCTGGCTATCGTGTTTTCGTGTCGTCGTTACGTGGAGGTCGAGGATTGCGTTCACTTTCGTATCGACCAGCAGCGTCATTTTGAGCTGCTGAATCGTGAGTTCAGCTCGTTTCGTGTAGTGTTTCGAAGCGTGACTGCGGTCAAACCCTGACGCATCAACTCCAACAACTCCGCTCGTCGGAAGTAGCGTCGTTGAGAGAGTCAATATAACACGCCAGACAGCCATATCAAGTCGATTGAACGCCTTACAGAGCGTTGATGGTGCGGGAAGTTCAGCTAATCCGAGGACGCGACGAATGCGTGGCATCTCGATCAATTCGTCAAGTAGACCACGATAGGTCGTGTTTTTCCGAACTTTGAGACAGAGCAGAACAACGTGCTGCGGGAGTGTATAACGACGTTTGGAAAATTTCGAGGAGTATCGAGAGACCGCTCGGCGTGCCAGATGGATCGCCTTCTCAGTAAAACGGAGAATTTGCGACTTCGGAAGGGGTTTCATCTCGTGGAATTACAGGGCGAACCTGTAACTCTTTGAGGATTTCAACAGAGCCAGAAGTTACTATATGGCTTATTTATCGAGAAGAGATACTTTAGCAGAGCCCTGGTGAAGAGGCGTTAGAATCCCAAGCCAAACAACACGAACATAATGCCGGTCAGGCCGGTCGCAGTGGCGTAAATGACCGTCCGTATCTCCTGTTTCTTTTTGGCACCTGTTGAGTCGCGCTCCAACTCACGTACAGAGACCCACGGTCGAGCTCGGCTCATAGGGTCGCTGACGGTATAGACGGCGAAAGCGATTAAGAAGACGCCGAGGCCGACCACGACGAGCTTCATAGCCGCGGATACGACATAGTTATAATAAATGTCTTGTGTGGAAGTCCCACAGTGCCACGTAATACGCTTCGAGAATCACTCGATTTGCAATCAGAGTCTTATGGCTATTCGTCTGTAAGATCGTGAAACAAATACCGTGGCAACCCTTCTATGACACCCTGTATAGTGGTTATTCGTATTCAGGTTGTTCAGCTGTGTTCGCGCTTTCGTTGATATTTGTCACGGAGAAATTTGGAGAAGTGTTTAGCGAAAATGTTCAGTTGTTCTTCTGTGTAGTCGATCTGAACCTTTGGTGGTATAGTTTTTAGCACCTCTTCGGCGGCATATGCAGCATCTGATCTGAGATTTCGTTCCTCAATACTAAGATAACTCAAGGGGGTAATGAGCACGCTTGCATCGTCTACATCGGCAGATTCTAGCTCAATTGGGGTGTATACGCTTTCCGGGCCCTTCGGAGAGTTCGAGTACAGCCGCATTCTGGTTCCGTTAGTTAGCACGCCGTAATTTGCAGAGATCTCATTCATATAGTCAAACAGTTGCGATTGGTACTTGATGAGCGATTTATCGGGTGATTTGAACTCATACACGACCGTTTGTGAATCCCGGTAGTTGTCAGATTTCCCGCTCGTAACGAAATCGACCTTCTTCTGGCTTGGCAGGGTAAATTCACTTCGCAGGTGATTCCCAACGTGTTCAAACCCAAGTGATTGAAAGAATCCCTGATTCAAAAATATCAATTCAACCTCACGCTCCGAGTGCTCTCTCTTAATTCGTGAACCAATATCATTCAAAGTGTGAGCGAGCACATCTATTTGTTCAACTTCTGATTCGGTCATAGTTACTTACTCCGGGAATTGATGATTCTCGTCGATGTCGGTGATGTTGAGTGTAGAAGCATCTGTCTCGATTAGAGCACTTACTTGATCGTATTCTTGATCTGGCCGGGCAGCGTTGAGAATTCGTAATTCAATCCACGCCGGAGTCATCTCCGGGGTCGTCTCAACCGTCTGTTGTGACGGTTGACCACCGACGTGCACAACTGGTTCAAATTTCAGACTTGTATTGTCGCTAATCGGTCTAAACCGAGCTGTGACCCGCTTTGTCCCCGCAGGAAATGGAAGCATCTCGTGGATTGTCCGTTCATCGCCGCCATCGTATAGACACAGCAGGTGAATACGTTGCTGACGCTCTCCAAACTCCCGTCTGAGATGTACTTCAAGCCACCCATCCGAAAACTGCACAGCGTCAATATACGGGGTGCCGTCAACCGCAGGCCCCATCTGCGTTCGTGTACCTGATCGCTTCATCGCTATCCTTCCCTGAATATCACGGAATCGGTTGTAGTGACTGTTCGTTGATTACGGGTTCGCTGTGTCTCTTGGGGGGAATTACGCTGTCCCGGCGTTGATGGAGTCACGACATAGTCGCCTTCGAGGTTGTACTCGCTATGCCACACGCGATCAGTGTTGCCAGCCGTTCGGACTGGGTCATCAAACTCAATCTGTAGTCGGTAGTCGTAGTCTCCAGCAGGGAGTGGCGGGATCGAGTATTCCCACTTATAGCTGTACTGGTCGTCAAAATTCTGTTCAATCCTGGTCCACCCCTGATGGAAATCGGTCACCTCTGTGCCATCAAGGGTAAATGTATACGAAGCCGTACTGCGGACGGTTTCTAATGCGGGTTTCCCCTCGTCACCTTCTGTTGTGAATCCAAACCAATGAGTCGGCCACTCATCGGTTGCTACTCTGTGCGTTTGATCGTGTCTCACCGGAATATACGACTGTGCTGCTTTAGCAGGTGGGTCCTGGTATAGGGCCTGGGTATCGGTATTCTTGAAGGTTGACGCAGCAACTCCGACCCCGATACTTCGTAAGAAATCGCGTCGAGATGCTGTGTTTATATTAACCATCGTACTTACTGGTGGGTGATTTGGCTGTTAGTTGTCGATGTGTCGTTCGAGGGCATCTTCTAGCTCTTTGTGCGGATTCTTCCAGCTCTTAGCGCCGACAATCGCCTCGTCAATTGTCGTGAGAATTGTATCAACCACCGTGTCGAGGTCTGTACCACTCACGTGGTCGGCTGCGAGTCGGATTTCGATCCATCCGTCAGTCTCTGTCTTGCGGTCCCACGGATCCTCTCGTGTGAGCCTGCAATCTGCAACTACGTCTAACTCCTCGACAGGTCCAGTGATATCCTCGGATTCGATGTCCTGATCGTCGATTGAAAGAACAAGCAGACTGCCCTCGTTGGCACGGTTTCCAATCCGGGATCCTTCTGGCCGGACGTAGATCGGCGGGTACTCATCGTTTTTGAACTGTAGTGACGTAGACTTAGGCGAGGTATACTCGAAGTCGTGGCTCCGAGTTTCGGATGGAATACTGTTTGATGGCTCCACTTCCTCAAGCCGTCGGCGGATAGCGTCCCGAACAAATTCCGATTCGGTGCCGTATCCGGCTGATTCGTATGCTTGCTGGATCCGTTCTGCGAGTTGATCTGGTATCTTTGGCCTCATACGTACCGGCTGTGAACATATATTGTACGCAAAATGTATTAATGTTTTGGAAGTGATACCGATGGACTGCTTGTTCATCGCGCAACTGTCGCTTGAGACAAGCCCGGCCCGGCACACCTACCCAATCAGTCAGAATAGACTACTGCGTTGGCGACCGGTCGAATTCAAAGAAAAGTACAAGAGGACTTCCCGTCATTATCCCCTATGGTTACTTTTGCAGAGCAAAACACGAAAGACTCCACAAAACCCTCTGTTCGTCGGTGTGGCGTTGATTTAGCCTTTGATGATGAAGGAACTCCCCTGTCAGCAGTTGCCCGCACAGTCCTACATCAAACTCAACCACAGGTCCGCCGTGAGACACAAATCGCATTCTCAATCCACGATGGCGTCGCAAAACTAACAGGATTCGTCAAGCCAGACCAGCCGGCAGTACCACACTTCAAAACAGTCCCAACAGCCTGCGAGCAAGTTGCCAATATAACCAGCATCGATACAGTTGAACACCCGTCAAAAACACTTAACCGGGTTTTTGAAAGTGGCAGACACCTTGACCAAGGGAATAAGAACTAGAAGACAGTTGGTGGCGCCTGACTCAACAGTAGGACAGTCGATGGCTCCGGTAGCCTTTTTATGAGTATAACTTTAGTTAGACAGCCCTCTCAGCGCTCCCACGGTGACTTTCCAGACGATCTAGTTTACGGGATACCAACCCGACAGAATATCGGCTTCAATCGTTGTTATCGCTGTATGTAGGAACTGAAGAGCTTCAACCGTTTTTCCGAAGCCACATTCGACTCGCAATACTGGAGCTATGAACTTCCAAATAAGACGACCAAAGAATCTCTAAGGATTGTCTGGCTGTTCTCTCTCGGGTACGTCATCCAGTGTCGAAACGTCTGAGATTGCCTGTAGACTGCTTCTTGTATTCCAAACTAGTTCTTTTTCGTCTTTGAACTCACTGACTTTCAGATTGGACAGTCGATACCACTGGCCTCGTTCAAGAGTGGGTGGATCATCGCTTGCCCAAGAGACAAATCGTGCAGACCCGCCGTATCGGTCGCTTAGAATGCCTCTCTGGTGTTGTTTCGTGAACGGGTCGAGTAACTGCTTAACGCGCGCTGTAACAGTCATTGATTTACCAACTTCGTCAAGCGGTTCCACGTGTCCGGCATCGACGGTTTCAGTGTAGTCGTCGATTTCGTCGAGGAATCTCGACTGGTGGTCACCGCGGGTGAGGATGTCGAGTGTTCGTTTGCTTCGCGTGACTGCGACGTAAAACGCACGGCGTTCCTCTTCGATGCCGCCGACAGTTATGGGTTGAACCGGGGAGAGAAGTTCGCCTTGACGACGGTTCGATGGGAAGCCGTAGGGGCCTTCTGCGGCGTGAACGAGAATGATGTGGTCTGCTTCCCGGCCTTTGGCTTGGTACAGCGAATAGACAGCCACCCCATCTTCGTTATTGTCTGGGCCGTGGTATTGGTCGGATTTGCCGATGTACGGGATCTGCTGTGCTTGCAGTCCATCTTTGATTTCGGTGAGATGCGGGACAGCATCATCGTACCGACACAGAATCATAATATCGTCTGGTGCTGCGCCGTCTGCGAGGTACTCGGCCACGAGATCAACGGTATACTTACGGACACGACGGACGTAATCGTAGAACTGGTAGCCACGCAGTACGTGGACGCTGGGGGTCGTCTCTCGGTCAACCGCTGATCGGACCGTCTTCGTAAGCTGGGTTGAGTTGTTTTCGATCAACGCGTTCCCTGCTGTGACAGCTGTCGAAGGCGATCGGAAGTTCGTCGTGAGATCTGTCCGGATCGGGTCGTCGAAGTACTCGGCAAAGTCTGTGAAGTACTCAACGACTGCCCCTTGAAACGAGTAGATGCTCTGCCAATCATCGCCCACAGCGAACAGCTTCGCGCCGTCTGTTCCGGTTAGTTCTTGAATCAGATCGAGTTTCCCCTTCCCGATATCCTGAAACTCATCCACGAGTAGATGCTCATACCGGTCGGTGTAGGACTCCGGATCTTGTTGAATGGTATCGACGGCGTCGTGCACCATATCCTGGAAGTCAACTAATCCGTTCCGCGTGAGGTAGCGCGCATACTCCTGTAAAAGGTGAATGCCGCAGTGTCCAAAGTGGTACTGCCGCGGATTCGCTTCCGAAAGCTGGGTTTCGATCTCAGAGGGTGTAAACTCGAATCGCTTCGCGTTCTCAATGAAATTAACAAACCGGGTTTTAATCCATCCTTCGCGGTGATTGTACTCAAACGCCGAATCGACCAATTCCTCGAAATCCAACCGGTCCAGCTTGACGCCGTGGTTCGTGAGTCGATGTCGAAGACCCTGTTTGAGCCGATCGGCTTCGTGTTCGAATTCGTAGGTTCCAACCAGCGTGTAGTCGGTATCGGTGAACTGGGTCCGCGCCCACGCGATTTTCTCACGGTACTCCGCGGAACTTTGTGAGAACCACGCCGCTACCGACCCGGACTCGTCAACCCCCCAGTGTTCGATGTACAGATCATACTGTGGCAGATAGAAGTCAGGGGTATACCCAGCCTTTTCAGGATCCGAGTCAGCCCACGTCGCCCGGTCCTCATACCGGTACTCAACCTGGTGCGTATAGAGGAAATCAGCGATCAGTTTCTCAGCCCGTGACTTCACCTCAGTACCTCGCAGCGTCACGTACGTCTGCTTCTGGCGGGCGTCCACGTACTCCTCGCGGGTGTCGAAGTCCGCTTCATCGTAGTACACATCGTCAAAGTGCACGAGGAACTCGTAGTAGTGCTCTAAGAACTCCGATGAAGTGTCTTGTTTGCGGGCTTGGCTGATCTGCCGGTCAACTACGTTGCGCTGTTCGTTTGGATCAATCGACTCAACAAAGCCGTCTTGAGACTCCTGGATAAGCCCGTAGCCAAACGAGTGAATCGTCTTGACCGGCACGGCAGTGATCCCGAACTGATCTTGTAACCGTGTACGCATTTCGTCAGCCGCTTCCTTGGTATACGCAAGAACAAGGATCTCTGTGGGATCGACACTCTGGTGCTGGATGAGGTACGCAACTCGTGTTGTGAGTGTGAGTGTTTTCCCGGTGCCAGCGGCGGCGATCACTTGATTATACGTCCCGTTGCGAATCACCGCCTTCTGTTGCTCCGGTGTGAGGTCTAACTCAGTATCACCGATTGCGGAGAATAGATCTGCACACCGCTTTCGTTCTCGTTCAACGAACTCCGGATTATACTCAGATGGGCGTAGCTCCGATTGGATCGTCTGTATGCCTTGTTCAAGTGTATCAACACGCTGTATGTCAGCGTCCGCCAATAGAGAAAAGTCAACTTGTTGTCGGAGATCAGTGAGATCCCTTTTGATCAGTTCCGTCTGCGTACAAAGGCGGCTATATACAGACTCCGTTAAATACTGTCTATAATTAAGATATGGTGCAGCGTCGGTTTTCAGCGTCTGAAACGCCGCTAAACACTCATCAAATAGTTTATCGAAGGTGGTTTTCGCTTCGATGAATGCCTCAAATTCATCGAGTTGCGTCGTGTGCCTGAGTAAGGTATTAAGTCGGTGTGTCTTGATCTGGTCGCTATATACCGCTTGCTGAAAGTTCTTGATTGACTGGCGAAGCGTCTCAATCTGATCTCTAAGTTCCTGAACATCGGTCAGTTTTTTTCCGTTACTTCGAGCCGGGGTGAGTTGCTGGTGGAGTTCCGCTATGCCCTCGTCAACTGCTTCATATGTGTGCTCAAACTGCTTGCGGGCGTACTGTACCCGTGATTGTTTGAGATCCTCGTGTAATTCGGACAAGGCACGCTGTAGTGAACGGGAACGTTCAGCGACTGGATGTTGGATCTGGCTGTCAACGGAGACTTGGTGTGTTGCTGCGATCTCGTCACGTAGCTGTTTCAGTTGGGTAAGTAGGTTGTCGTCAGCCAGATATTGTTCAACTTCAAGATACGGTGTACTCTGCTGTTTTAATTCATCGTGTGACTGTTCCCAATCAGCTATCTCTTTTTCCAAAGTTGAGATGGTGGTTTGACGCTGGGATTCAAGCCGCTGATGACGCTTCTCCCCAACTTCTACGGAGTGCCGAAGTAGCGTTCGAGCAGAGCGAAGATCTGTAACCTCTTCTTCTTCGAGAGAACTGGCCTCTGGCCCGGAAAGGATGCGTTCGATTTGTGTGAGGATATTTTTTTCATCCGCGACTGCTGTCTCGATAGCTAAGATATATTCCTGTAGTGCCTTGTACTGGTCTTGTGGCTCCACTGAGGCTGGGAACTGAGACTCGGCAATCCTCGTTAATCGTTCTTCAGTAAGACGAATTGTGGTGTGGCCCGACTGGCTAGTGTGAAATGTGTTTTTATCCAGGATGTTTGACTCGATTTCTAAAACTGAGTCAATAACCGTCTCATATTCGTTCAGTGCGTATTCTCGTGGTGCTTTTTTTAAGTCCCAAATCAACTGCGAGACGGTCATTAGTAAGTTATGACACCGGCTTACGACCGGATGATCAAGTTTCCTTCCTGTCTGTGAGATAACTATGTTTAGATCCTGCTGTTGCTCTAACGGGTGCTCAACCGGCTCAGTCATCGAATCAAACTCCAACGCAATCTTCTCGAATAACTTTGTCGCGTCGCTGAGCACCTCGTTATTTCGCGGATATTCATCGAGTTGAACAAGCGACTGGCCCCGGGTTTTCAGTCGCTGGTATTTTTGTTCCCAGGATCTCACTCGATTCTTGAGCTGTGTCACCCTCTTCGCTCTTTCACGTTGCGTTTTTAACGTGTGTAGCCGTGATTCACCCAGATTCACAGAGTAACTGAGAAATCTCTGAGCTGTAGCTACGAACTCACGTTCTTCACGAGTTAAAAAAGCCGCAGTCGGCTTCAAGAGAAGTTGCTCAACGACCGAGAGTACTCTTTTTTCTCTTTCCAGAGCTGTCTCAATGATTGCGATCTGTCTGGAGACTGCCTGTTCATTTGGCTGTATATCAGCAGATGCGGGATAACAAGACTGGTCAATCTTATCAAGACACTCCCCCGAAAGTACAGACTGTCGGCCAATATTTTCAATACTGCTCTTACTCTGTAACTGATTTGTAGCTTCACGGCATAGTTCAACGATTTGATCATACTGGCTCACCACGTGGCCTCTATACTCGGATAACGTTTCGGCGTCAACACTCGTAGGAACAAAAAACTGCTTCCAGATCATATCCGGAAGCACAATCCGTCCTAGAATTGACCTTGATTCAGAGACGTAGGCCTTGATTTCGTCAAATGTACTCCAATCAGGATCCTTGACCGGGGGATCAGGAAGCGGTTTTGAAGAAGATCCGTCCGTCTGCACCGTACCACTTCCCTTTGTGTGACCGAATATATACTTTACTCTGGAACCAGTGCCACATACCGTTTGCTGGGGGTTTCAATCAGTTCCTACCGCACAGTTTTTCACCGGTATGAGAGGTGCGAGACTGTGCGGAGTCCAGCAAGATTGGCTATAATCCAGATAGCCGTATCGGTTTCCCGAGCAATTGACTCCTTGTTTTGACGACACGGATATATTACTGCTCAAATAATGTACCGAGGTGATCTCATCCTCGGAACCCTCACGTTGATGCTGCGAGGTTTGCGTATTCTACTCACTCTCTTCTCCAAACTTGCTTTTCCCCTTTTTTACCATTTCAGATGGTTTGACGACATTATCGTTGAAGAAGTACTCTTCAGCGGAACGTCCAACGGCCCAAGTTGTCCCCGCGGCTACTGTAGCTGAGACGGCTGCACCCACTCCTGGGACGAACTGAATTAATGATCGTGCAGCTGACCGCGCAGCTAGGCCTGCAACAGTCGTTCCCCCCATCGCCGTTAGGTAATCCTCAACGGTAGAAATTCTGAATTCACCTGGTACATCCTGTCGAATTCGTCTCCTCCACGGAGAATGTACTTCCCAGAGGTGTAGAGAATAATCAGCTCTCCATCTTCCTCAAACCGAAAGAAAGCAGCATTGTATTCCGGATCGAAGTTAGCCACCGGGAGCTCGGCATCTTCAACGATTTGTTCGATATCGACTTCGATCTCCAGTGTGCCCAAAGCTGCTATATTGACGACCTCCACCTCTGATTCGGTCATTTGTTAGTGGTTCTTCATAGGCTGCAACAAGACTTGAGATATTAAACACGGTGGTGGATTGCTCAGGATTGCTCTCGCTACTATTCCTTCTCAATCCGGAGGAAGTTCAGCATACATTCCTGCGGAAGGATTCCACCGTGGTAATATCTGGCGTCGGTAAGCCCGCTTTTGCTGTTGTACTGTCGAGGTTTGGCGAGCAATCGAACTGACGTTTTCAGATACTCTGTTCCGGGTGTCTGACCCGTGACTCGGACACCTGTTCCGGCGTCCTCGATGTCGTCTCCAGCGATTCGCCGATATTTGACCTCTCCATCACCGTCGTAGCTAGAAATCGATTCCATCGTAGTCCCCTTCGGGAGCAGGACGAATCCGTGATCCGTCACGACGTAGATTCGATCCCAGTTTTCGTTCTCTAGCTTCTCTGTAATCAGATCGTAGAGTTCGTCGATGTAACTGGTGAAGTGACTCTCTGGATTATCGAGTTCATTCTCACCGATGTCGTCGATGTCCTTGTCGTAGTAGGCGATTTGGTGGTGTTGCCACCCGGAATCGCGATCGTCCGGTACGTCCCATCCCTCTCGTTCAAGGACTTTCACTCGGTTTCCTTTGTTGTCGAGACGCTGGCCACCTCGTTCGACAGAGAGTTTCCCGTTCCGGAGTTTGACACGGAACCTGTGGGATCGCCCCGGTGTGAGTGCAGCCATCCCGAACTTGGTCTCCGATGGAAGCGTGCTAACTCTGGTCTCTTCGGCGATCGAATAGTCTTCTCGAAGGCGGTTAGCCAGCTCCCGAGCGAGGTCTAATCGCAGCGCATCAATCAGAAACAGGGCGACTGTTTCTCCTGTTGCGAGATCCTGCTCGTTGTCAGTCCACCACTCGTAGGCAGCGTCTTCCCCCGCCAGAGGCGATCCAGTACTGAACGAACTGACTACTGCCTCGCTCATCTCCTCAAGATAGTTCATATACCGCGTCTCTAAGAGCTCGGCGCGAATCTCAGGGAGCGATTCCGTCGCCGGGTGAGAGTTGAGCAGTCTCTCTTGCTCGGGTTCACCTGTGATCTCGAGCTCCAACACCCCATAGTCGATCTTCCAGGTTCCGTCTTCCTGATCGGCATACTGGTCGAAGGGGTCGAACGACTGGGACCGCTCTTCCCAGGCTGCAAACCGCAATTCCAACTCGGCTACCTGTTCGGCTTGTTCCCAGAGCGTCGTCCAGGGAATATCGTCCGGATACACTCCAAGAGCTTCTTGGCGTTCGTTCGCCCTTTCGACACACTCCGTGTACTTCCCCTCTTCTAATGATTCGAGCCAAGCATTCCACAGAGCGGCATCAAGAGCCCCATCAACCGGACAGGCCGCGAGCTCCCACGCATCGTCGGATGATTCGATTACGTCCCCCCAGTAGCTCTCGCTCAGATAGCGCTCTGCCAACCGCTTGCTATGTCGGGAATCGACAATCCGTTTTAGTGGATTGATGTCGCCAAGGGTGCTACCCACGTTTCCATATCCCTCGGGGAAGGCGTCGACATCCAATCCCTCAGCGACGAGCCAGCGAGCAACGGCCCACTTCCAGACAACGTCCTCGATCTCCTCTGGTGTTTCAGCATTGTCTGCGGGAGCGACGTGCCTGTCTTTAAGCGACTTTTGCACTCGGGCAATCGTTTCATCATCCTTGTCGATTTCTGGCCATCCACCTTCGAGGAGGTGTTCTAAAATCTGGCCCTCTCCCTTTGTGATTATCTCACCGATCAGGTCCCCGTAGCGTGGAATTCCACCGCTTGCGAACTGAGTTTTGATTACATTCGCCGCAGTTTCGCGGTCAGATTCCGTCCCTCGCTCAACATCATAGACATCCCAGGGATTGACCTCATACAGCTCGGCAGTTAGCTGTTCGATCGTGAGTTCGATTTCACCGCCAGTTTCACGGATGTCTCTGAACCAGTCACGATTCTCCTTCGCTTGCGGGATGTACCAGACGTGGGGAGTCTCCGGTTCGTCGATTGCGTTTCTTCTCAATTCGAGAGGGAACTGTTCTGCCTCCGAGAACCCCACGCCGATCCGGTCTGCAGCAGCACGGACGACCTCTCGGAGGTGTCCTCCGTCGTCCCACCAGACGACTCGAACAGCTGTCGCGTAGTCGTCAGGAAATTCATCTTCTAGATGAGCTTTCGCCTGGTCTTCGAGTGTCGTCGTCGGTTGCGATTTCATCGGTCTGCCTCCTCTGTATCGATAACCACAATAGTACCCTCACCTGGTTCGGTCACATCTGCCCAGAGCTCGTCGACAGATGGTCCGTCGTCATCTTGGCCATCATCGTCTTCATCATCCTCATCATCATCGTCCGTTGACTGGAGCTTTGCATCGGCCTGTTTCACCAACGCTTCTGCTCGAGACGGTGTGACGAGGTCTGGTCCACTTAGCGCACGCTTCACCTGCTTCGTGATGAACGCCTCAGAATGTTCTGGGTTGAGTTCCTCGTACCGAGATTCGAGCTGGTTGTAGAGTGGACCATCTGGTTGATCCTCAAGTAGTCCTCGTGCCTCCTCAAGCTGGCTAGCTTCGCTGACTGCGTTCCCGGATGCGATATCGGATTCGGAGATTTCATCCGCGGATTCAGCGATCTCATCGAGTTCTCTGAGTGACTCGAAATTCACTCCTGGAATCGTCTCGGTGACGGTGTCGATTTCCACGATTATGTCTTGATCCAGTAACGCTTGCTCGACCGCTGAACAGAGCTCCGAGATCGAATCCGCTTCAGGTGCGGTTCCCGTGAGAAGGTGGTAGAGTTCACTAATCTGTGAGGTACGGAAGTCCTGAGCCTCTGTCTGGTGCTTAGTCAGGCTCTCCTTGGATGGGATGCGCGACCCATCGACGGCGTCCTCCATCTTGTAGGTAATCGCAGCATCTGGGTACAGTGATCGCATCGTCTCGAGTGTACTGTTGAACTCATCCCAGAGCGGCTCCTCGCCCTCGAATAATGGTTCAGCTTTGTGAAACCACTCTGCCTGCGTTGGTACTGGCGATTCAGTCAGTACTGCATCGTCGAGTTCGCTACCAGCCATCCCTGGTTCTAACGCGTCACGGAGCGCATCCAGCGTGATTTCTTCGTCAAACTCGAGATCCACACGAGCACAGATGTTCCGAATACCCGAACTATTCTTTTCTGCCCATGATGCGAGATTGGAGAGCCAAGCGGTCGGATCGTTCCCTTGTGGAGCGAATCCTCGGAGAGACTGATAGACCGCTTTTAGATTGCTACTTCCCTCAATGTCCACGGGATCGAATCCAATATCGATGTCACGGATATCGGAAAGACGTCGCATCACGCGACCGATTTCGCCCGGGTCTTCGATACGGACCCCATCACGTCTGATCTCGATTTTGTTTGCTGCGGCAAGCGTGATCAAAAGCGCCGCCAGTGCCTCGCGTGGCGTCCCGAGATATTTCCCCCGTCGACCAGCGATTTCTTCGAGGACAGTCTCTCCACTCACTAATTCCTCTCCAGCGTAATCGTTGAGGAACTCTTCAGCCCACCCGTCACTAATCTCTCTCGGAACTGTCTTGACCCCGAGCATTTCTGCGTCGTCGCTTGAGAACGGCCACGTACCATTCCCGTTGAAGAACTCGAAGAGGGTCCGAGCGTCGTCAACCTCCTGCAGCCGTGTATCGAGTGTTTTCCTGTTCTCGAATTTCTCTCTGACAGCATCAGCGAGCACACTATCGATGTTGCTTAGATACGTCCCTCGCGTCGTGTTATGGTCCGGCGTATAGAGCTTCGCGCCATAGAGGAGTTCCTCGATCTCATCTTCGACGGTCTCCTCCTCCTGTTGTTGCTCGATACGGAGTTCTGCGCTAGCCCCCGGCTCCAATAACTTATCCAACGCAATCAGATGCCGAATACTCTCGCGAAGGCCCTCTGAAAGCTCAATAACGATAAGGACGTCTTCAACGCCTTGGTCACCAACGTTCGCCTCCTGCCATCTTGTTCGTGACTCTTCTATTGTATCCGGGTCAGCCGCTAGTACCCTGGCAACTACACCATCGAAACGAGGTTCCGGTGAGGAGTCGACTTGGTCTAATACAGTGTAGCGGAACGTATACGGGGCGTCGGAGATCCCATCGATATTCCGCGTTCGGAGTGAATCATCCGCGGTCAACCGACCACGATCCGCCTCCCGAAGAATGTCCTCAATATTGTACCGGACTTGATGTTGAGGAAGCCCTGCTGCCTCCCGGTGAATCTGATCCCAGAACTCGACAATCTCCTTCGACAGGATTCTATACGTCTGCGGTTGGACACTCTCGTCGGTTCGAACGAAGTTGTCCTCCATCAGCGCTTTGAGGGCTTCCTCAACATCGCTTTCGAGCTGATCGATGTCAGTATCTACTGAGCTAACCAGCAGCCGTGTGATGTTCTCCTTCGTTGTTGGGACGGCGTCGACCTGACCAAGGAGATAGAGAACTTTCGCGACACTCACCCCCATCTCGTCAGTCGTGTTCTCGACTTTCTGGATCTGGTCCTTTGCCCACCCCGGAATGTCCGTTGTTTCGCGCTCAATCAAATCATAGATTTCATCCCACGCAACGACCGCTCCAGGCTCTTTCTGGGACCAATCAAAGCTGGTGAAGAGAGAACGAACGAGAATCAGCAGCGCTCGTCCCTGAACATACTCTCTGTCCACTTCCAAGTCTTCTTTCTTAAGACTCTGCATGACCTCGCGGAGCAACCAGAGGTCGTGTTCACGGAAGGGATACGCCTCTACGGGCTCTCCGACGTCGGTGTATTCTGAAGCGTCGGCAAGTTCTAACTCGAAGTCAGGAGCCCGTTCGAGCAAGTCGTGTACTGTGTTCGCCCCGGAATCTGACTTTCGGAGCCACCGCTTTCTGACTATGATCTCGGTATCGGCACCCCGGAGCGGAATTTCGTTCGTGTACCACGCCTCAGGATCGACCTCTCCCATGAAATCCTGCTGCATGTCCCGCAGCGACCACTGTCCTGTTCCCAAAATTGGGGGGTTAATGTCGGCGATGAGTGTGTCGACCGTCTCCAGGAACTCTCGATAGCGGTGTTGCTGGTCACCGACGTAAATGGCGACTTCGTCGAGCCCGATGAGGAACTCGTACGTTTCGCCTGATTCCTGTAAGTAGCGCTTCGTTCGGTCCAGCCGTTCTACGAGTTCATCGGGTGTGAACGCCTCAGTACTGATCCGTCCCGTGGCTTGCTCGATTGATTCCCTGACGCCATCTTTTGTTGCATAGGACGTGCCGTCAGTCTCGTCCATCTCGGGAAGTGCTTCATAGAGCCATGGACGGAGCGCAGCCTTGTCTTGTGCTGCTTCCTCTATCGACATTCCATCGTGTTCTACAGAGCGTACGGCTTCCCAGAGCCCATGCTCGATCTCTAGTGTCCACGCCCACTCGAGTAACCAGAGTGGGTCAGTCGGGTAGTTGAGCTGATTCCCCAACTCCTCGTAGATCAGGAGCGAGAGCGTTGAGTCACGAACCTTGTCCCGGTCGAGAAGGTTCATGAACAGGGGGACCAGGTGGTCGATGTGGGACGAATTGAGCCGGTCTCTGAATTCCTTGAACCCAGAGAATTGGCTCGACAGCTTTGGAGCGACCGTTTCGAGCCCCTCGATCTCGCCGGTCGCGATTCCGATCAGCTTCAGAAGGTGCGTTTTCCCGGATCCGAAGGTGGCATGGACATACCGGAAGCGTGGCTGTGATCCTGTACTGTTGACGACTTCTCCAAGTTCTGTGAGTACCTTTCGAGCGCTATCAGTCTCGTAGAACTCGTCGATGTCGCGTTCGGCTTGGCCGATTTCGTTGACTTTCTGTACTTCTTCGAGTTCTCGCGTCGGCGAACGAGCAAACAGTGATTCAAGTGTCGTATCAGTCATCGAGATACACCTCGGTGATTTTCTCGTCAATTCGGTGGGCCGGGTAGTAGTGGCGTGCGTCCTCGTTGAAGAAGCTCAATTTCCCGCCTCTAATCGAACCCGGGAACGGGATTCCGATTGTAGTATTCACGTTTCGGCGGTCCATCTCATCGAGCAGCTCTGAGGCGCGGGTGAACGGATAGAGGCTTCCGAGGTTCACCAGCAGAAGGATATGCTGCTGCGCGTTCTCGCCTTTGAGTTGTCCTTCGACGAGTTTCCCGATGAGTTCGTCAGCTAGACTCGTTTCGAGTGTCTCCGTTACTGCGTTCGTGGTGGTCCGCTCAAGAGGCCCGAGATCGAGTGTGGTTTCGAAAACACGCGTCTCGGGCATCAGGTGATCGAGCCGAACACACTCGACTGTGAGTTCGTTGCCGGCCTGGTTCTCGATGCCAGCCCAGTTCGTCAGTGTATCTGGTGTTTCGGGGTCTGCCCACTGAACTAACCGTTCCGTCACCCGGTGTTCAACAGATGGTTCGACTGGCACCATGACGAAGGGATTTCGAATTCCTCGCCGTTCGCCACTTGCGAAGTCGACCAATTCCTCGGTAAATCTCTTGAGCGGGTTTCGCGTCGACGTCATTTGATAATCACACCTCCATCGATCTGTTCGATCGTCAGCTTCCTCGACTTCACGAGACGCTCAAATTGGCTCTTGAGTGCAGACTCATCGCCGAATAGCACACCTACGCCTTCGATTTCCTCGGGTCGAGTCCCACCGACCAACTGCTCTACAGTCTCGTACTTTTCTCGATACGTGTCGACTCGGTCCTCAGTGAGGCTGTCCCAATCCGTCGTT
Organism: Halobellus litoreus; assembly: GCF_024464595.1. Taxonomy (NCBI): domain Archaea; kingdom Methanobacteriati; phylum Methanobacteriota; class Halobacteria; order Halobacteriales; family Haloferacaceae; genus Halobellus; species Halobellus litoreus. The sequence continues at coordinate 61,681 of NZ_JANHAW010000005.1, forward strand.
GAGGATACCGTCCCGAGCGCTCGTTTCAATGTGCGTTCGTCATGAGTTCCTGGTTCCCGGTTCGTTAGCGCACTAATGCAGGCTTGGATGCTTTCATGTGTATCTTTGAAGTGCCGAAGTGGGCGGAGATATCCGGACTGGAATCCATCGTGAACGCTGTGCTCAGGGAGCTGTAGGGGCGGGATCAGCCATTGATGCCCCTCGAGTTCCGTCACTAGCGATTTCGCGTTGGTCTCTGCCACTTGAGCCGACCAATCCTCTTCAAGCGCTGAAATTGCAGTCAATCGGGCATCCAGTGACTGATCAAAGGACTGCCAGCCCTCCTGCATCCACCACTCCCGACCAGACTCGTTTTCGAGCTGTTGGCTCAGTTGGTCCAGTGCGTCGTAGAACGACTGGCTAAGCCAGTCAATCTCCAGCTCTCTGAACCGCAGTAGCCCGTCGAGTTGTAATAGATAGGATTCTCTGGAATCCCATCGATCCTCAACCGCAGTCAACCACTCTTCATCACTCGCCACTTGATCGATTATCTCTTCCCAGTCCGTATCGTCAGCAGCGATTGCGTCGGCGCGAGATTCTGCGCTATCCGCCAGTTCAGAGAGCGCATTGCTGAATGACGCAACCAGAGAGACGAGTGCATCGCTCTCTATTTCAGTCTCTGTACTGACTTCTGTCGTCTCTGCAAGCGTGCGCGCTTGCCTCTTGACCGACTCATTCAGTTCTTCAAGGGCAACGATTCCCTCGTCGACCGTTTGAATCGGGTCGATGATCCCAGCATCGATGAACTGTTCCTTGAGCGACGTCGACGACGGTGCCGTTCGCAGCTTGATTTCCATCTGCTGAGAGAGCGTCAGCAGTTCATCCGCAGCGAGAGCCTCTCCGTCCTCTGCAACGGGACGGAACTCTCCCGCACGACACAGCCCCCAGAGGACCGCCGTTACTGCCGGCTTGACCTCTCCGTAGAACGGCGTCTCCTCGGTGATTTTCTCGAAGAGCGCTGGCAGACCCATCTCGTTGTCATGGTCAACCAGCGTTCGACCGACGGCGCCTCGAATCTCTTTCGCAATCGTCCCCATCGTGGACACCTCCGCATCTGGTGTTGGGACATCGATTTTCTGTGCCCACTCCGGGTACTCCTCGTCGTCGTTGAGTCGCTTTAGCTCCGAGAGGTAGCTCTGGTCCACCTCGAGCATGACGGGATGGAAGAACGAGGGATAGGCACGGTTGATGCACTCTTTGACCGCAGACTCGAGACCACGTGGTTCCTGAGATTCAACCTTGTACGAGCCATCTTTGAGCGCGCTCGCGAGCTTACTTTTCACCCTGTCCGCTGCATCGTCGACGTCGCGGGCTATCGTATCGGGTGTTTCCGTCTCGGCCGTCGCTTCGTGGAACGACCACCACTCGATGAGCTGGCTTCGGAGATCATCCAATCCATCCTCCTTGACCGACCAGTAGATCGTTCCCTCGTTGACTTTCTTCGAGTCGACATCAGGTCGCACACCCCGGATAACCACAGTGGCTTCGAGGGCACCCTCGTGTTCGTCCGCCCCATCTAGTGGTTGTCCATCGATGGAGAAGTTGTACGAGATGGGGTAGTTGTCGCCGTCCCCACCGTAGGGAACCGACGTTGGGAGATTCAGACGAGGGCTGATGTCCGCCCAGAGTTCATTGTCGAAAGCGGTGATAATCTCGTCCCAATCTGGGTTCTTGCGGTTCTTGCGTGCCTCTTCGATGATCTCTCGTTCCTCTCGATCCGTGATTCGAAGGAGAGGACCGTCCTCGGCCGTGTTCGGCCTGATGTACTTGTCGAGGTTCTCCAGTGAATTCTGGACCTGGTTTCGGACGGTCGTCCGCGGCTGCCCGTTGAGGTCGTCCATTACCGCAACCGCGATGTTGGCGTCGTTCTGTGGGACTGAGTCGGGTACGTACGAGAGGAGCAAGACCGCTTTTGCGACCTTGAGATCGAAGTCAGTCGTGTCTTCGTCGGCTTCGATCTCTTCCAGGACTTCGATCTCGTTGGGGATGATGTCCTCGAGCTCGTACCGAATCAGGTCATAGAAATCGACGAGGCTGATGAGGGACAGCTCGTCTTTGCTTTCGTCGCGCATCCATCGGTCTCGGAGTCCGGCAACGATGGCGAGAATCGCTCTCGCTGTTCCAGAGAAGATCGACTTCGTCGAGTCGGCCAACTCGTTCCGAAGGTTCGAGAGTATCTCCAGGAAGAGCGCCGGCTGGTAGGGCAGGAGCGGATAGAACTGCACGAACTCCTTTTCCTTGACTCGATTGAGAGGGGGCTCCGTGTTCTGCCCGACCTCTGAGTAGACGAACGTAGATGTCGGATGTACCCGCGCCGTCAGTGCTTCTGACTCAACCCAGTCTGTTCCTTCTTCGGTCTTCTCGAGGAGGCGACGTTGAACGATTTCCCCGACGTGATGACTTGGCAAGTGGTACTGGTGGGGGAACCGGTCTTTGAGAATCCCGAAGTCGAGTTGCTTCGCGGCAAGTCCTGGTCGGACGTCCTCGATTTGGGACTGCGCTGTCGCGACCATCTGGATGTTCCCCTCGCCAATTGTATCGATACTCTCCGCGAGCGCGTTGAGTTCCGAGAGACGCTGGTAGTCCCCTCCGATGAAGAGCGTCACTTCGTCGACGAGGAGGACGATCTTTACCGGCTTCTCAGGCTCCGCCTCGAGATCTTGCCGATAGGACTCGACGGCTTCGACAGCCATCCGCTGACCGATATCCTGGCGTTGGATGTCCGCTAACCCATCTGCAGTTCCTGTCTCTCGTTCGACGAGCTCCTCTAGGACGAGATCAGAGAGGGTTCGGTACTGTTGGACGTCGTCCCACGAGTACTGATTCGCGTTGGGAACGCCTTCCTCTTTGAGGACCTCTTTCGTGAGTTCGTCACGCTGATCCCACGTTCCCTGATTCTGGTACCACTCCTCGAAGAATGCGACGTCGAGTCGGTTCGAGAGGCCTCGCGCCTGATAGACTGCTTGGAGGATAATCTCACTGAAGCTCTGTTCCCGGACGCTCTGGTACTTCAGGAGGTTGATTGGGAGGGGGACGAGACGGTACTCGTCGAGCATCGAGGACCATGTCTCGTAGAGGTCGCTGTAGGCGCTATCTGAATCCAACCGATTCCAGACCTCCTTTCTGTCTTCCTCTTCGAGATCTGCAGACGCGGTGAGGAGGTTGAGGACGGTCAGCAGGTGGCTCTTCCCGCTGCCGTAGTACCCGTAGAGCCAGTGATTGGCTCCTTTCCGCATCTCCTCGTCGTGGCCGTGAATTCGAGTAAAGAAGTCCCGAAGGAAGTTCTCTGAGGCATCTGTGATGTGGTAGGTGTCGAGGTAGTGGCGGTAGAGCTGATCGCGATGAGCGGCTCTGTCTTCGTCTTCCTCGAACTTCCGGTCGATACGAATCGACTCCTCGAAGGTCGCGTCGTTTTTCTCGAACAGGCCGTCGATGGAAGTCATGCTGAACCCTCTGCGAGCATCGTGTAGAAGTCGTCGACGGGTTCGAACCAGACGCGACTCCGGGCTTCGTGGTGTGTCCAGCCCTCATATCCTGCCAGACGCTTGCTCTGCGGTTCCCAGTACTCTTCGGACTGGAACAGGTAGAGCCAGCCAATCGGCTTCGTGAGCCACTCGTCGCCGTTCTGAGCCCAGGAGTAGTAGGCCGCAACTTGGAGGGGAACGTCGCCGACTTTTGGAGGTTGACCGGCGGTCTCGGTCTTCCCTTCAAGCACACCGATATCACGAAGGGCAGACCTGAGTCCCTGTATCCATCGTTTCTGTGTTGATTCCGAGTACTCTAGCGGCTCGCCAGCTTTGTCGCGGAACTCGTCGAGGATGTTGAGAACAGTATCCGTCTCAAAGTTGAGTGAGGAGGGCCCTTGTTTCATCAGTCGGCGGAGGTACTCGTGGACGACATAGCGGGCCAGTCCGTCGTGGTTGATGAGATAAAGGAAGAGGACCTGTGCCTGATCACGCTCGTTTCGACATTGGTCTAAGATCTCTGGAAGCACCGGGACCGATGGAAGTCCTTCACCTGCTGACTGAAGCCGTGCCCGAATTGCGATAAGTGGCTTTTCAGCGCTGTTCCGACTGCTTCGGTTCGCGACCCGTTCGTCGTACCAGATCTCCTTGACCGACGTCCAATCGAGTTCGTCCGCGTAGAGAGATGCGATATCGTGCGTTCTCTCGGCTTGGATCCCGCAATGAGTCAAATCCGTAGTGATCTTCGATTCGGGGAGTCTCCCAACGAGAGATGGAAGCCATGAGTCCAACTCCCCGTTTCGACCTGTAGCCATACTATGACGAGACCGTGGTATCTACTTAGAAGTTCTTGTGAAGATCTCTGGGCGAATTAACGGATGGCAAGGGAACTTTGATGTGGACTCATTATGAGGTAAGAGACAAGAGCGATACATCATGTCAGGACAATCTTCTCTTGAGGCGAAAGCACAATTGGACAAAGCAGAGCGTGAGCATCTCGAAGACGTTGTTACCAATTTGAGGAAAACCGTTGAGAAGGATATTGAGTATCAGCTTGAACATTCGTACGAGCTAAATAGCGAGGATGGGGGCAAAGGTCTCTCTGACGAAGAGGCAGCTACTAGAGCAGAGTTGGTTACTGCTGTTGAACGAGAGGATGGCGACAAATCTTGGGAGGTGAAATTTGAACGTTATGTGATGGGCGTTGGTTACACAATTGTTAACCGACTCACTGCCCTGCGTTGTATGGAGGTCCGGGGATTTATCGATCGCCCAGTCACTCAATTTGGGGATTCGGGGACGACTCCAGCAGCTGAAAGGCTTGAGACGGATGAATTCCTAGGGCCAAACGAGGCTATTATTGAAGCTTATGATAGGGAATGTGAAAAGCTATCCGAAGAAATCGAGATTCTCTTTGATTCTGACTCACCATACAGCATAATTGATCCTGATGTGGATATTTTTGAAGAGCTATGCCTTGCGCTTGATGATGTACCCGAGGAGCTCTGGCGAGCAGACGATGTTCTTGGATGGGTTTACGAATATTACAATACTCCTAAGCTCCAAGAAGTTCGAAAGAAAGCTCGGCAAGGAAAGCTAAAAGCGGACGATGTCCCAGCGGCGAATCAGTTCTATACCCCACATTGGGTCGTGAGACAGCTCACCGACAATTCACTGGGGAAAATGTATCTTGAAAGCAAAGATGAATTCCATTCAACGGTCGATCAACAATCTCATCTATCTATGTCGGAGAGAAAAAACCGAACTCCACATATTCAGGATTCACCATCGGTTTCGGATTATTGCACGTATTTGATCCCTTCTGAGACAAACCAGGATGTTACTGACTTCCAAAATGTAGAAGAAATCCGAGTAATAGACCCTGCATGCGGGAGTGGGCATTTCCTACTTTACGCATTTGATGTTCTAGAGCGTATTTGGCGGACTGAAACAGAGATACCACCTGAGGATATTCCCAGAAAAATTCTCCGGCATAATCTATTTGGGGTTGATCTAGACATGCGGGCTTGTCAATTAGCTGCATTTAATCTCTATCTTAAGGCAAGGACCCGCACCGAGGCTGAAGGAAAGTCTTCCTTTGAAATGCCAAATATTGGCGTTGTTTGCGCAGATGCACGAATTGCAAACTTCGATGACGCAAGGGAACTATTCGAGGAAGTGAGTGGTGAAAAAGATGAATTACATAAGGCACTCGAAAGTCTCATCGACCAATTCGAAGATGTTCATGGTATCGGGGGGCTCTTAGACGTCAGAGGGACTCTGTCCGAACAATTTTTGGAAACTCAATCAGATACGCTTCAGACTACATTTGAAGACGACTGGGACGCGGATCTAACTCTACAAAGCTTCCTGAATACACTTCAAGATGCTATAGACAAACGAATAAATGGAGACTCGTTTGCAGCCCAAGATTTGAAAAGTTTCGTGCGCCTTCTGTCAGTTCTTGCACAGGATTATGATGTTGCTCTTATGAATCCTCCATATGGATCAGCACAACGCGGTCGAATGCCTCAAACAGTCAAGTCGTACGTTGAAGATCATTACGACTATGCTCCTCAGTATTACCTGAACTTTTTCGAAGTCTGTGATCAGATATCAAAAGAAGACGGCCGAGTCGGTATGCTCGTCCCGCGATCCTTTATGTTCAGTCGGCGTTATCAGAGTTTTCGAGATGATTTTATTGGGAATAAAGGTTCGTTCGACTTTCTTGCCGAATTCGGAGAAGGAATCTTGGATAACGCCACTGTTCGAACTGTCGGAACTGTTGTTAGAACGAGTGGGACAGGAGGTAGTCAGGGAGACTTTTTCCGACTCCATGACATTCCTACAGAACAAAAAGAGGAGACTTTTCTTAATACCGCATTTGGTTCGGATATTTCTGATGATGTTCAACGTCATTACCGGCTTCCGCTGGAAGATTTTAGCAAGATCCCGGGATCACCACTTAGTTACTGGACTCCTGATGAAATTAGAGAATTTCACAATACCGAATTAAAGATAGATCCTGAAGCTGCTAAAGTCGATGGGGAAGCAGTATGTAGGGTCAAAACTGGAATTCAAACTGGGAAAAACCCAAGATTTGTCAGACGACACTGGGAAGTTAATGATGCCGAGGGCTTTGTTCCATATGCTAAAGGTGGTGAAGAAGCCTGGATTGCGCCCCATATCGATCGTTGTATTAATTGGTTTTCTGATGGTGCTGAGGTAGAGCGATACAAAGGTTCAAAAATTTATAATGAGGATTTCTTTGAGAGAGAAGGTTTGACTTGGACCTATAGTAAGGAAACAGGTCGAAGATTTGGTTATTACCCCCCCGGAGGGATATTCGATATTATGGGGTCAATGATATTCCCTCAAAGTGTACCTACTTGGACACTGATGTCGGCTCTAAATTCGACGCTCTATCATGGAATTTTCCTTTCCCTAACACCCGAAAGAAATTGGAAAGTAAGCGACGTAGGGCGGATTCCATGGCACAAAAAGTTTGAAGAACAGAACGATCTGCTAGAAGCTGCTTCTATCGATCAATATGATGTGTCTATTGCATCTAGTGAGGGTGACCCTACGAGTCCATTCTACGTCGCCCCTTCAGTCTATCCTGGTAATCGAGAGTATTTCTATGATCACATATATACGGAGGATTCCAGTCCCCAAGACAGGGAACTATCTTCGGATATGAGCTTGAGTCAGCTATCTAAGTCTGCAAAAATTACTAAGCTAAACCGAGAACAGACTCTGGAAGAGAGTGCGAGCGAGATTGACGATCTAATGTTCAGCGTGGCTGGTGTATCAGAGTCCACAAAAGAACAGTTACTCCAAGAAATCGCTCTAAGGACTTCTGAGGATCCACGAGATCGCAAACCTGACAAAGTTAAAAATGTTGAAGTTACAGAACAAGAAATACGCGCCGATATAAAAGAGCTCATTCATCACTTAGTTCTTGAAATTGTATCGGAAACGGAAGATGGAGTCGTACCTATCCATGCTTCCTCAGAGCTAAAGACTGTCCTTGACGAACTGGAAATAAAGTTTCAAGAAATCTTTGGAGACTATGCAGAGGAAAGATTAGCAGAAGCGGATCAGCTCTTAGGGGACCTTCCCGCGGGTGATTCTCCTTATCCGAATCTGGACCAATGGATTTCAGATAGTCTATTTGATTATCATGTTGGTAAATTCGAAAATACACCAATCGTATGGAAATTATCTACGAATAATTTGGTATCAAATCCTCTCACCGAAGGATTTGCGTGTATACTTGATTACCAACGTCTTGATTCGTCGGTTTTCGACCGACTTGAGACAAAGTACCTTGAGCCTGAAAAGTCGGAATTGAACGAGCGTAGGAACGCAGCCGAACGTCGGAGTAATAATGAATCGCTCTCTACTTCTGAGCGTGCAGAAGCTTCTGAAGAGTACGAGCGTTGCGAAAGCGCCCTTACTCAGATCAATGAGCTCCAAGAAGCCATGATGCAGTTGAGTTCACCCCACGTTCCGGATCGCGATCCACAGGTGGAAACAATTGCTGCAGATCTCAAACCTAAAGTTGTCCGATTCCGTGAACGGACTGTTGAAAGGCTCGAAACGCTTGATGCACTTGTCGAAGAGATGGACCCAGAGAAGTTTGATGAAGTGTTCAGTCCAAAATTCCTACAGCGAGTAAACGAAAATCGAGAGGACTGGATTGAGGCGCTAAAAATGTTGGAGACTGCATGTGCCGAATATAGTAAAGGACCCGAACACCCCGTTGAAACCCACTTGTATGATCTCTTCGTGTATGTGGATGATATTATCGGGTCCACGTATCATGGGAGTAATGACATCACGTTTATGAATCACTATTTCAGCAAGGGGAAAAGCTACCTTGAGGATGGTCGCCCCCAAGACGGGTTGGATAATGATATTCATTTGCTTGCAGAACTCGCTGCAGAGACGGATGAAGATGTTGAGCTCGGTAGAGACGTCAAAGGTGAATGTAATAAACTATCCAAGATGCTTCCATCTGACTGGAAGACTCGGACGAGGTCTGAAATTCTGACTACGGGATACAATCCGGTGAAAAAGTATGGAGTGGAAGTTAATATACAGCCACTAGCGGAGAAAAACATCGTTCCGGAGATCGTCGAGGACAAAATCCTCTGACGAGAACCCCATTTCTCCATATTGGTCCGATCAGAGAGCCATCTCCCTGAACTGGATGGGAACGATTTACAACATAACCGAGAAAACTATGCATTAAATGAAAGCCGCAATATTCACAGAAGGCTCCACAACAACGAGTGAGTCTACGGAGTCCTATTCGGACTACTTTGTGGGATCATTCCTATCTGTAAATAATCTCGCCGAGGAACTTTCTGTCTACTGTGATACTGAGATTCACATACTTTCCGAAGTACATGGCTACATCAGGGGGGAAGACTCAGTACATTCCAAGCAGTCTGTCGATTTTGACGAGTCGTCTAAGAATTTTAAAGAATCTTTTCTATCTCAGATCGGTGACCTAGATGTTGTTGTTATTCTCCTAACCACAGATACATTCAAGCATATTCTTGCTCCGAACTGGGACGAGACCCTCGAGCAATCAAAGCTTGACTCGATATGGTGCATCGGAACTTCCCGCAGCGGTTTGAACTCAGTGAATCTCGAAGCGCTGGAGAGCCAGCATCCCGTTCTCATCTACCAACGTCGGGGTGTTGCACGCGTCGGAACAGAAACTCGAGAGGAACTGATAGACCATATCCGTGCTCGGTTAGATGACTAGAGATTTCGAATCCGGAGACCGAATCAGACTCAACGGTGATCCAGCAGAGGTCATCCGTACGTACGAAGTCGGGGATCTTCCGTACCTCCGGGTCTACGTTGAGGGCGATGGTGCAAAGACGGTGTGCCTTGACCACGTCTCCGTCGAACCAAGCAGTGATGCACTCGATACCCTCGAGGATCAAGTAGCAGACCTCCACCCCCGACACGAAGCAGTTTCGTCAGAATGGTTCGACCTCCGGACCGAGGCGCTCCAGCTCAAGATGGCCCACGAGCAGGGGCAACTCCTGAGCATCTCGAACTCGCTCGTCCGCCTCGAACCCTACCAGCTTGCCTGTGTGAATCAGGTGATGCAGAAGCTCCGCCAGCGAGCACTCATCGCTGACGACGTCGGTCTCGGGAAGACCATCGAGGCAGGCCTCATCCTCAAAGAACTCGAAGCCCGAAATCGAGCCAACAGCGTCCTCTTCCTCGTTCCCGCGCACCTTCAGAAGAAGTGGATTCGGGACATGGAGCGCTTCTTCGACATCGACCTCACGGTTGCGGACCGCCAGTGGGTCGACGCCGAGCGTCGACGACTCGGCGAGGAGGCGAACATCTGGGACCAGGAGGGCCAGCGTCTGGTCACCAGCATGGCGTTCCTCCGTCAGGACGAGTTCCAGTCCGAGATCGAGAACGCCTTCTGGGACGTCGCCGTCATCGACGAAGCGCACAAGGCCAGCAAGCGGGGCGAGTCCCCCAGCAAGACCTCGCTTATGGCCGAACGCGTCGCCAATCACTGTGAATCCCTGCTGTTGCTAAGTGCGACGCCGCACGACGGGAAGGGGGAGGCGTTCCGATCCCTCATCAGCTATATTGACCCGTTCCTCGTCGCCGAGGACCAGGACCTCACTCGAGAGACGGTGAACCGCGTCATGATTCGGCGCGGAAAGGAGACCATCTACGACGATAACGGGGAGCGCATCTTCCCCGAACGAGATGTCCAAACGGCCACCGTCTCGATGTCGCCCGCAGAGGAGCAACTGTACGAGCGCGTGACCGAGTACGTCCGCGAAGTCTACAACCGATCTGACCAATTGAACGAGCCCGCTGTCGGCTTTGCGATGGCGCTCATGCAAAAGCGGCTTGTGAGCAGCGTAGGCGCGATTCGAGAGACACTCCGACGTCGCCTTCACGGGCTGCTCGAACCCGACGAGCGGGGTCTCTCGACCGATGCGACGGCCTACCTCGAAGGCGAGGACCTGGAGGACTCTGACCGTGAACAGGCGGAGCAGGAACTCGAACGGCTCACGGTCGCTCAGGGTGATGAAGCACTCCAGAAGGAGATCGACACGCTGCAGGAACTCGTCGCGATGGCCGAGGATCTGCCGGTCGACACCAAGGCCCGGAAGGTCAAACGCTACATCGAGCAGCTCTTCGAGGAGCATCCGGACGAGAAGCTCATCCTGTTCACTGAGTACCGCGATACGTTGGACTATCTCCTCGATCTCTTCGCCGATGAACCATGGGCAGACGAGATTCTGACCATCCACGGGGATGTGAGCAAAGACGAGCGAACCCGGATTGAAGACGAATTCAACTACGGGAAGTCCCGATTACTGATGGCGACCGATGCGGCCAGTGAGGGGATCGACCTCCAGCATAGCTGCCACATTATGATCAACTACGAACTCCCGTGGAATCCGAACCGCCTCGAACAGCGAATTGGCCGGATCCATCGCTACGGACAGGACAAGGAGGTCAAGGTGTGGAACTTCCAGTTCGATGGCACACGAGAATCCGAAATTTTCGATCTACTCCAAGACAAGGTTGAGGAAATCCGGTCGAAGGTCGGTGCGACGGCAGATGTCCTCGGGATGCTGGACGACGTCAACATCGACTCCCTCCTGATGAAATCTGTCCAGAACCAGGAACCAGCCTCCGCCACAAAAGAGGAACTCGAGGAGTTGATGGAAGAGCGTGAACAGACACTCCTCGAGTGGTACGAACGGAGTCTCATAGACTGCAGTACGTTCGACGCCGAGAGTCGACAGGAGATTCAGTCGATCGTCGACGACTCAGAGGACGTCTTCGGAAGTGAACAAGAGATTCGAGAGTTCTTCACTCGAGCTATCGAGGCATTCGAGGGCTCGGTTGAGAAGCGTGGAAACCAGTTGTACGAGGCAGAAGTCCCGCCTGAAGTGACTGACAGTGGACAGCCTGAGACGATGGAACCGTTCACATTTAGTCGCGATTTCGCCATCGATCACGACGGGATCGAGTACCTTTCTCCGGATGCAGATATTCTGCAGGCCCTCCGCGATCTGGTTCTCCAGCAGGAGCAAGACGCAGGGAAGGCTGGAATGAAGCTGCTGCCATTCGTCGATCAACCCGGCATCACATTCGTCTATAAGGTCGCCTTCGAAGATGCAACCGGCAAGACGATTCGGGAGCAACTTATCCCCGTCTACGTTGATCTCGCTGGACTTGACGCCCAGCGTTCGCTCGGCGAGCGAGTCCTTGATGCAGATACAATCCACGCTCGACCGGATGGAAGCACTGTGTCTCGGTTGCTCACACAACGTGGTGAACTTGAAGATGCTGCGGAAAGGTACATCAGTAGTCTCGTCGCCGAGATTCGTGAGGATTTACTCGAAACGCGCCAGCAGGATGTCCGGAAAGAACTCTCTGACTTGGAATCTTACGAGCAAGCAGAGCGAGATCGAATCCAGTCGTTCATCGATTCGTACGAACAAAAAGCGACAACAGGGTCAGATATGCGCATTGCGATTCGGAATCAAAAACAACGTCTTGAGCAGCTAGAAACCCGGATCGAATCCAGAAAAACGGAGCTGAGGAAACAAGAGCAGGTGATCTCACTAGCCCCAGATATCGAAGCATACTGTCTAACATTACCAGTCTAATCGAGGGGCTGTTACCTATCGTCGAGTTTTTTCGCCTACCCCATGCCCCACTCCATCCAATACTACGTCAACCCGAGCAAGAGCCAGACAGCGATCCGCCAGCATCTCCAACAACTCGTCGAGGAGGTCGAACTTCCCGAGGACCGTCGGCAGAACAACCTGCCATACAAGTTCTGTGGGATCAATGAGAGAAAGAGAGACATCAATTCCTTGACGATCACAAACTGCTGCGTGCTGAAGGGACGTTGCGGGATATTTACGACCAAGTCGAGAAGACGACCGAAATCAAGCGCTACGAGTCTACCCCCCGCCTCGAGCGGTGACCGCGCAAATGGAAGTGAAGGCGCGAATGATAGTAAAAATTAGTTTCTTCGGACTCAGAGTCTCAGAGTCTCCGTTCTCTGTTTCTCCAGACTCTTAACGAGGTCCTCGGGACTTGACCTCTATCCTTGGGATGCTTATCGGAAGGCCCTAAGAGGGGAGTGTTTCCCACAAATGGTGGGAAGTCACGAACGCCGAAGTCAATCATCCGTACAACCTCTCCGGCCCAGAGGGTGTGCTGGACGAGATCACTTCGGCGATTCAGCCCGTCGAGAGGAGCCCCTGACTGTGAATGGTCGAACCCGTGCTCTGGTTTATATACCAATACGAAGGAAGGGATGCGTGTAGAACGAAAATGACTGCACCCTCCAACGGGAACGGATCTCCATTCGACACCGTCCCAGACGCATCCTCCAGCGAACCCAAGTACTCGCCGATCTCCGTCTCCGCGCTCCACGCCGCAGTCGGGCAGCGAGGCCTCCCGGCCGAATACCTTCCCCTCTCTGTTCGTGCCCTTGACGAGCTCCAACTCGCGCTCTCATCCGCGCACAAGGGGAACTTCCTCACACGCCAACTCATCGGACAGGCAGACCGCTCGAAGTACCTCGATGTGCAACGCTACAGCCCGAGTGATGGCGACGATGACGAACCGGTCGGCTCCGGGCTCGACGCGATGGACGACGTCAACATGGGCAATCCATCAGCCGGTCGCGGCCCCGCCCACTTCGACGACATTCTCTTCCTGAGCGGGCCGTACGTGCGAACGCTCCTCGAGGATGTACTGGGATACGCCGTCCCCGAATTTGTCGGCCCAGTCGATCGCTACACACTCACGCCGTGGGCCGAACCGTCGAAACCGCCCCAGGAAGACATCCGAATCGAGTTCGTCCCCGCCGGCTCCGAACCCACGCCCGAGGAGGAGCTCATCGCGGGGATCGACACCTATGCCGTTCGCGCCGAAATCGTCAGGGTCGTCGTCGACGCCTTCGCCATCTACAGCAGTGAACCCGGATTCATGGATACCGTTGACTCTGTCTCCAGCCCGACGCTCGCCGTCCGTGCAGCACCCCACGACGACCTCGTAATGGAAGAACCGGGTCCGTACTCCGCGCCGATCCCCGGCGCGATCAGGCACGCCCCGTCTGATCGGGTGGAGTGAGTGAACGAAAACAGGATGACTACCGGATCGCCCATTTAATACCGCGCACGATTGCCCGGCCGACCACTCGAAGGACCCGTAGGGCATTGTGTTCGCCAACACCGTACTGACTCCCAGTCGGGTGGCCGTGGATACCGTCGTGACAGTACTGACAGACCGTCACGAGGTTCCCCAGGTGGTTCCACCCACCGTCGCGGAGTGAGATTAGGTGGTGCGCGTGGAGAGTCGCCCCGCCGTCGCCAGCGTGAGGTCCACTCCGTCGCCCACACTCTTGACACGTGTAGTTATCGCGTTCGTAGACGGCCTTCCGGCGAGCGTCCCAGTCAGGCGGATACTTCTCGTCGTGACTGCTGGGATCGTCGTATTTCGAGTTGATTCCGGAACTACGCCCAAACATCACTCGTTAGTCCTCGATCAATGTTTCCTGTTCCGGCTCTTCGCCGTCGACGTCGTCACCCTTGGCTTCGGCTTCCTCGAGACGCTCCTCGATCGTCTCCGCATCGAGCTCCGTCGCAGATTCGTCACCATCGAGGAGGTTCTGGAGCGTGAACGCCGCGACATGCGCGAAGTACGACCCATCATGGCCGTACTGTTCGCGAGCGAGTGCGGCTACCTTCGGGGAGGTCTCCTGCGCCGACTCGACACGCTCGAGTGTTCGCCGCGCTGCCTCGAATACCCAGATATCGCGCGTACTGATGTCGACGACCCCGACGTCCTCGGGGACGAGTGAGACATTAATCCTTCCGTCGTCGGTCTTGTACGTCCGGGGCTTGCCGATGACCGCGAGGAACTCGGGTGGCTGAATCTTCTTAAATTTCTTGAGTGCCTCATGCTGGTACTGCCCGGCGTACACCCAGAACGTCCCAGTCGGGTCGACGACACGCACTCGAAGGTACTCCTGGTCGTCGGTTCCGACATCCTCGACGTCCGTGACCGTTCCCATGACACACACTCGGTTCGCTCGCACTCCGGTAGGGAGTGCAACGTAAACCGGGGCACGCTCGTCTTGTGAGGTCTTGAACGTGTATGTCGCTTCGTTCAGCTCGGCGGCAAAGACGTGCTTCGCCACCTCGCGGTCTGGGACAGTCGTCCCCTGCTGTGATTGAGAGTCGCTTGTTGCCATCTTTTCAGTCGCCTCCAAGACCGCCCGCGTGTGCATCATACGAGCGCGGGAGGTCTTCGATAGACGCAGCCGTGAGCCCCGGCCCATCGTAGTTGTATTCTGCGAGCAGTTCCACGACTGCTTCTTCGTAGCCATCCGAGAACGCTCTCTCCGGAGTCTCTTCGACTTCTTCGATGAGGAGATACCGCCCGAGCAGGGGCCCTTCGACGGTGAAACGCCGCCCGATCAGAATGTCAGTGAAGCGGTCGGAGACGACGGTGAAATCCAGCGCGTCGGCCGCCAGCTCCTTGGCCTCCTCCAAGTCGATCCCCGTGACCTCCTCGGTGACGCCATGAGTGAACAGGCATTCCTGGGCCGTGTGCCCATCGTCGATGACCGCTTTGATACGCAGGTCGAACTCGCCGTCGACGGCGCCGTGTTCGCTGCACTCACCGCCCGTGACGACGCGAGTGCAATCGGAAGCCGAGCACCGCTTGATGAGTCCAGACTGCCCCTGGATAGCGACAAAGAATCCCTCGTGCGTCGTGATCATCGTCCCGACATCTGTCACGACTTCCGCGCTATCATGCGCGTGCTCGATAATCTCGCTACGCGAGTTGATTTTCACCGAATAGGAGCCTTCGTACTCCTCAACGACGACGTCTTTGAACGTGTAGGTCGTGTCTTCCTCGATGTCTGGTGGGTCCGACTTTGCCCACGCGGTAAACTTGAGCCGTCCGCTCTCATCGCCGATGAGGCCGACCTGGTGGATAGACTCGTGCTTCGGTTCCCAGAGTTCGACGACCTTCGCGCGAATTGTGACCCACTCGTTATCGGTGGTACACTCAGCAAGAGGGAGAGGATCGTCGGTCGTTCCCCGTTCACTATCGCGTTGAGCCGCCCAGAACGCGTCAGTGTCGATGCCCACCTCTTTGAGAACGTGGCCTCGAACACTCTCGAACGCCTGGGTCCTCGGCACTCGATACGTGTTGACGTAGGAGTCGAAGAGCGTTGCGAGCGCGTCGACGTCATACTCATCAACGCAGTCATCCGGCAGATGGGGAGCCAACTGGTCATGGAGTGACTGCGCGTCTTCTCGGAGGGTGCTCATATGATCTACGGCCTGAACTACGCTTTCTGGTAGTATAAATAAATCCAGCAAATTTGGGTGTCAGCGCTGTTTTTTGGGCCGATACCCCCGGAATCCCGCCACTCTTCAACACGTCACCTTACCGGCGTGTCGCCACCAACTGAAACAACGTCCAGACACGGATGGAGGTGTGAATGTAGATGCAGAATACACTTCGATAGCGGGGTGTCCCACCTTCGACTGCCGTCTCGCAGTCGAGAACAGGTCGACCCTCTACCGCAACCGCTCGATACACAGCACCGCGAGGGGGAATGAGTGCGTCACTGCTGTCCTACGTAACAATCTGTACGACTACAATACGAAGCGTAACGTAGGGAAATTCGCGATGTCACGTTCGCGCTGTGAGGTCCGGGCAGTATGGGATGAAGTGGAGAGGACCGATGGGTAAGAAGCGCTTCTACTGGTAGCCGATGGCCGAGTCGTCGGACCCGCCGTCATCATCTGCCTTCGAACGGACGGCGACATCCCGATCTCGAGGGTCGTCCTCGTCGTTATCCCCGTCGTCGATGGTCGGGAGATCGTCCGTCTCGGGTTCCAGCTCTGTCGCTATTACTTGGAGGTCCTCAGTCGATGGGAAGTCGTCACGAGTCAAAACGCGAGCATCGCGGTCAGCCGCGTTCCGTCGGGCCTCGTCGACGAGGTCAGCGAGATCCGCTCCCGTCATCCCAGCCGTATGCGTCGCGAGATTCGCGTACTCTGTATCCGAGAGCGACGACGGCACATCGGTCAAGTGCGTCCGGAGGATGGCGGTACGGGCTTCCTCGTCCGGGAGGCCAATCTCAAAGTGTGCAGCCAACCGTCCCGGTCGAAGGATCGCCCGGTCGATATCACCCGGTCGGTTCGTCGCCGCAACCACGATAGCCTCACGGTCCTCGTGAGTGAGCTGCGCGAGAAATTCGCTGGTCACCTTCCGGTCCTCAGCATGCGAACCCTTCCCTGAGTATTCGCGCGCTCCGAACAGATGTTCGGCTTCGTCGAGGAAGATGACACACGGCCCAATCTGTTTTGCCTCGTCAAACAGCGTCTTGACCCGGTCACTGCTCTCGTTGATCCACATCGACGTCACGTCCGCTGGAGAGAGCTCGACGAACGGGACAGTGAGTTCGCCAGCAAGCGCTCTCGCGAACATCGTCTTTCCCGTTCCCGGCGGACCATACAGCATGATGCCGCTCTCAGGCTCGACACTGAACCGCGAGAAGCGGTCATCCCCATCGCGATGCGCCAGGAGGGGTTCGAGGACACGGCGTTCGAGATCGGCCTTCACGTCATCGTAGCCGCCGATGTCGGTGAATCGCTGCGGCGGGTGCTGCCAGTCGTACGTCAGGTTCCGCAATTTGGCCTTGGACGGGCTACTCCCGGTCGAGGAATGAGTTCCCGGCGGCCCATCGATGGATACGTCCTCGGCGACGACAGCATCGTTGGCGTTGTGACTGCTCGGGCTCCGATCCCCATTCGCGTTCACGGTCGTGTTCCGGGTCGGGGAGTAGGTAGTTGGGCCGGAGGGGATTCGTTCTCGCTCACGCTGTTTCTCTTGGTTGTTTCGCCCTTTGTCTGTCACCGTGATCACAATGTACGTCCCGACGAAGATAGCGAGTGCGTTCCCCACGGCAAACGGAATATTGAGCGCGTCCGAAAAGTCAGAAACCGGCATGTTCAGGAGGAAAACGTTCACACCCCCGAGCAAGAATACCGTGATGATGAACAGCAGTCCACTCACCCCGATCGAGGGGAGCAGCGGTCGCCCGAGGAACCAGAACGCTGCGAATATAGGGATGGACAGCGGGCCGTACACCGCGAGTCCCCCGAGGCCCGTCCAGAAAGGGTCGAGGACGGCTGGTGCGACCAGCCACCCCCCTGCCATCACGACAGCTGCGACGATCGAGGCTTCGATGAGGCGGCCACGCCGACCGTACGTAGGGAACCGGTCGTCCATTCGGACGAATCCGTAGACAAGGTCGGCAGCGAGGTAGGCGATTGTCGCAGCGAGTAGGGACATGTGTCGATTCCGGTATTGTCTTGATTTGTTGAGATGAGGCGATCGGTTGTCGATTCAGCGTTTTTCGTGAGAAGATACCTGTGAACCGCGCGAAATCCGCAGTCGTTCAGAGTGAGTTAGGTAGTATATTCCGTGTTGCTATATAAGCCTGCGTACGAGTGAGCCGCTCACAGGGCCTAGGGGACGACCGATCGACGACCAGGGGGGGGGTGCTAACGCTACATCCCTCCGCTGTTGTCGCTGTTGCCTGTGCCTGTCTTACCTATCTCGCCGGTTTTGGACGCCTGCCCACCAGCTACACGGCCGAACTCTGAGAGTGTGTGGTTCGGGTTCTGGTTGGGGCCGCCCGAGCCGATCATCGGCTGCGATGCCCGGCGACCCATAGAGTGTGCGAGATACGAGTTCCCGCCGACACCACCGACCATTGCGGCTCCACCGGTCTTCGTCGCGAACTTCGCGCCCTTATAGACGGGGCGAGTCCCAGCCTTTCCAGCTCGGCCTACGCTTCTGGCCGTATCCACGCGTCCCTTCTTTTTTTGAATGCTGTCGATCTGGGACTGCGCCGCTTCGACCTCTTGGCCGGCATCATGCTGCTCGGTCTTCACGGACTTGAACTTCTGTGTGAGGTTGGCAGAGCGGGAAACCCCGTCCGTTCCCATATAGCTCATCTTCACGTCATTCGTGAGGGGGTCGGTCTTGAACTTCGGCGTTTGTCCTTCGACGGGCTGGGCGTCGAGAATCCCCTGCTCTTTCGCCTCGGCCATATCCATGTCGCGCGACGCCATTGAGTTCTGGAGGAACTTGGCCTGCGAAGCGGCCGCCTGTTCATCCTGTTGCGCCTCGTCCAGAGAGGATCTGGCCTCGCTAAGCTTCTGTGTCGTCCCGACGTGATCGAATTTCTGGGCTGCCTTCTTACCAGCGGTCTTCTTCGCTTGCCCTACCATACCCTTCGCTCGGGTCGTCATCCGACTTGCTAAGCCCGATCCACCTGCACCCACGTTCGCACTTCCGGCGCCTCCGGCACCTGCACTCGAGGCAGACGCAGACGCGCTACTGCCCGATGCACCTCCAGCAGTTCCACCGGCCGCCGCGCCACTACCGCCGCTACCGCCTGCTGCACTGCCGGCCGCGGACGCACCGCCGCCTGCTGCACCAACAACGGCGCCACCGACAGCCGCCGTGACAGCCATCGTCGTGACCGCAGCGGCTTCACCAGCCCCGATGGGCTGGCCTGCCCACGAAATGAGCTTCCAGATCGTCACGATGAGCAGGACCGGGAAGATCAGCATTAGCGCAAGTTCGGCAAAAAGAAGGCCGGCATTCCCAATAATGCCACTCTTTGCGGTCTGGAGAATCGCGCCATGCTCAATGACCTGGAACGTCAGCACAATAATGGCGATTACAGGTCCAGCCAACAGAGAAAACACACCCATCCGCATGAACGTCGCGCCGACGCTGCCGACGGACTTCAGCGGGCCTCGTCCTGCAAACCAGACAACCGCGAAGAACGGCGTCCCGATGTAGGCCATCCAAACCATGAACCAGCGCAGGAGCAGGAAGAATATCGACAGTATTAGCGCCAGGACTGCGAGAATCGCAGCGACTACCGAGACGATGAACTTCAGCGCCCACACGCCGGCTGTAGTGGAGCCTCCAAGAAGCCCGTTCCCGTATCCGTAGTTCACACCCGGAGCACTTGGGTCAAGATCTAGGATGGCGACCGTTACAGCGTTTGTTGCATCAATCGCGAACCCCCATGCCGGCTGGGAGATGCCGATAAACAGTAAGATCATCACGACACGGACGACGAGGTCCAACAACCCGGATTCACGATCTTCGCTGAACGGCCACGCGATGAGCGCGAGCGCGATCATTATCGGAAGCAAGACGAGCGATATCTCGAATATTCCAGTCCACGCGTTGGCCGCCGTCGCTGATTCATATGGGTTCGGGATCTTCAACAGACCCTTGATGAGTTCGTCCGTCAGTGCCGTCGATAGTTCGATCGCAATCGCTTCGGCCAAGTCCGCAAAGAACCCGAAAATCGCCTCCGCTATCGCCTCGGGAATGTCACCCAGCCCGAGTTGGAGCGGGACGAACGTCATCAGCAGGAGCGGTTCGACCGGTATCGCCATCGCCATTAACGGTCACCAGAATCGGATGTCAAGGAGTCCGTCGTGTCGTCGTCAGCGATACTCTCGGGCGGTTCCTGCGTCGTTCTGTCTTCTGCGAACGCACTCGACAGTTCCATGTCCAGCTCCCGATTCGACACCGGAGGCATTTCGGACGTCTCAAAATCGGGCTCCGCATTGGGATCAGCTTCACCGGGGCGCATCGGTCCCTCGATTTCCTCAATGTAGTCCCACGGGTCGAGATTGTCGTCGATCATGTAGTGCTCGAAGTCACCGGAATGGATCTCGAGACGGCGGCGCCCGTGCTTTGTCGTCGACAGCAAACATCCGGAGTATCCGGACTCCTGTCCACGTGGAGCCGATTGGAGGTACTTCACCTCAGCCGGAGAAAGATCGAAGTACTCCTTCGTCGCGTCCGACACAGACTGTGCATAGAACAAGAGCTTGATGTCGCAGTTCTCATAGATTTCGCGGCGAGCGTCCGTCCGCATGAACTCGTGAGCCGTCTGACTCATCAGGGTGAGGCCCGCGTCGTAGTGGCGTGCGTGCCTGATGAAGAGATTGATGAGATCCCGCGTCGATTCACGCCCCAGTAGGTAGTGGGCCTCATCGAAGGTCACATCGAAGCGATCTGGCGACCGTTTGGCCTCGAGGTACGCCCACTGGAGCATCGCATGGAGGATCAGCGGCATCTCGCCTGTATCGGCAAACGAACTCATGTCCATCACGACGAGACGCGAGTTCAGTTCGAGGTTTGTTTGGCCGTTCAGGTTCGCGTTGATACCACCTGGCTTGAACGACTCGAACTTTGGTTCCAGCGCCTTCGCGACCTCCTGGTGCTTCTTCGAGGGCGTGATTACTGCCATCGGCACAGAAATGTGCGTCTCCGTGACTGGGTTGCCGTCCTCGTCGAGAATGTCCAACTCCTGGAAGTGCTCGAGCACTGCCTCGTCGACGAGGTCCGATTCGAGCGCCTGCATGAAACCACCTTCTGTGATGATTTTCACACCCTGGATGAGATCGTCGATGATGGGTGATTCGTTCGCGTAGGTGTCGTACTCGCCAAGGATGATCCCCTTCGAGAGGTATGCGTAGTGCGTCGCTTGGATGAGCATACCCTCTTCCGCAGCAGGGAGCCCGCCACGGTCTTCGTAGTGGGTGTTCAGCATCTCTACCACGGAACGCACCGTGAGCGGGTAGGTGTCCTCGGACGCTCCAATCTCACCCGTGGATGCTGAGATGTCCATCGGATTGACTTTCTGCGACCCACCAAAGCGGATGACCTCACCACCCAGTTTCTTCGCGAACTGTGGATAGTCATCACCCGCCGGGTCGAACAGGATGCACTGCACCGTGGGGTCAGTCAGCAGTCGGCGGTAGATTTCGAGTTTTCTAGCGTAGGACTTCCCAGAGCCAGTTTTCCCCGAAATAGTCATCCCGAATCCGGAGTGGGCGTAGCGGTCGAGGATTACTGGGCGCGATGTATCGTCGAAACCCATCATGATACCGTCTTCGTCGTAGATCGGCGGCTCGACGAGGTTGAACAGCGTCCCGAGAGCCTCAAGCTGGATGGGGTGGACGTTCTTGATTGTGTCCGTCGCGAGAGGGACAATAGTCCCATTACCCTCGATCTGTTGGTGGTGTAGTACCGTTGTCTCGACGTCCTGTTCCGCGAGAATGGTGTCAACACGCTCGCGCATCTCGTCGAGTTCCTCGTGCGAGTCCGCGGCAAGTTCCATGTAGATGGCGATGTCAAAGACCTTCGTTGTCCCGCGAATCACGTCTTGAAGAATCCGTAGGAGGTCCTCGCGCTCCAATTCCTCTTGGTGGGTGTCCGTCCGACCCTTTCGGGACTTGAGCGTGAGCGCCGTCGTGGTCTGCGTGTAGCGGCGCTGGAGCTGTTTACGTGTCTTTGCCGGGTCTCGTGGTGTAATGTGTAGCGAGAGGCGGAGGTTTACGTCCGCGATAGTAAGCGGTACGAGCCACCCGAGGTTGACTTTCCGGGGGAAGGCCGTGACGGTCATGATTTGCGTGACCTTCTCTTCACGGACTTGGAACTCAGGGTGGCGCTCCATTGCTCGCGGCGCGACCAGCTTCTTATCAAGCGTCTCTCGCTCTTCGAGGGATTCTGTAGGAGAGACAAGCGGAACTTCTTCGGCCTGGAGCTGGTAGGCCGCCCACTCAATGTTCTTCCGGGTAGCTTCCCGATCGAGGAGTTCTAGGTATTCGAGTGCGACCTGGGTTTCCTTGCCGGAGAGATCGTCGATCGGAATACGTTCAGGCTCGTCTTCCTCGGGTTCGTTCTTTCCGAGGAGTTTCTCAAGGGGATTCATTTTGTAACCTCAGATTCATTTTCAGTCGTCCTGGGGTCCGTGGTGTCAGCGCCAGTATCAGCATCGGGGCCCTCTATATCGACGCCGTCGGTGTCGACCTCGACAACACCGATGTCAGTGTCACGACACTCATCGAGGTCAACGCCAGCGTCTTCATCGTCAGTGTCATCGACGGGGATGGAAGGAATGCCTGCGCCCCCACCGTCGGTCGCCACATCAGACGCGTCGGGGTCAGAAGCGACTACTAGGTTCGAGAGGTCCACCTTTTGTCGCGAACGTACCGCGAGGACGACAGCGATGAGCAGCGCGAAGATGCCCATCGCGTACACCTCAAGCGTGAACGTGGTCACGGCGGGATTTGAGTCCCAGTCTTGGGGATACGCTCCAAGGAACAGAGTGAGTGCATAGCCTGCCGCTGCGAGGCCGGCCACTCCGAGTCCCTTCGTTCTTCGCTCCGAAGGGAACAATACGACAAGACTCAGCACGAATCCAGGCAGACTCGCCGCAGCCGTCGCGAACGACACGGTCCGAGCCAGCCAATAGATGTCCGTACCGCGTTCGGCGATATTCATCGACCAGATGAACGTGCCGAGCGCCCCCACACTGAGTATGAGGCTTAGGAGGCCCAGAAACACACCCGCGTAGACCGCTCGCGGGACGACTGGGAGTGATCCATGTCCAATAGGCCCGATATTACGAGCGTACCAGCTCAGGATACGCGATTCTGCGACGCGCTCAACGGAGTCTGGGTGTGCGTACCCACCATCACCAACCGCTGCCAGCGGGTCGGAATCAAATTCGGAATCTGGTTCGGGTTCGATTTCGGGATGTTCGTCGGAAGCGCGGTCGAACTCGTAGTCACCATCCTCATTCGCCTCGGCCTGTGCCGCTTCTTCGGGAGTATAGGCTGCGTTGGCGACCTCCTGTGCCTTATTGGCCGGGAGTGAGAAGCTACCTTGTTCGAACGAGATAGGTGGCTTCTCTCCGTGATAGACTTCGTAGAGGACCTCAAGGACAGCCGGGCGAGTGTCCAGAATCTCGGCTTCCACCTGCGTCTGGGGGAGCTTCGACGCCACACGCTGGGCGCGGGCTTTCACTTCCTCGATATACTTAGCTTCGTCATCAACCTCAACGTCGTTCCCGCTAGGCATCAACGACTGGATCTGGGCCTTGAGGCCATCGTCAGCCTCCTCATCTTTAGCGACTGCAACCGCGAAGTAGAAGTCGCGGTCACGAATTTCCGCGACATCGACGACGCCCCGGAGCCACTCAGTGTGGTACTTTCGGCCGTAGTCGAGCAGCGGCGACTCATCCAACGGGTCAACATCTTCCTCGTCGTCGCCCGAGTTGATGAGCATATTTTCGGCTCCCTCAAACTGCTTGAGGTAGGGTTCGGGATCGTATGCCGTCGTCATCGAGAGGATCTGTGTTGGGAACTGAACCCCGCGCAGGAACGTCAAGAACGATAGATAGAGGCTTTCTTTGCGTTCTTCAGAGAGGATTAGCCAGTCTCGAGGCTGTATCTGCATCACCATCGCATAGGTGGTAGGCGTTTCCACGACGCCGCCGTCACGGACATTCTTGAAATCCATGAGGTCCAGCGTCGAACCGGCGTCTTCGTATTCAGTCATTTGTTTGTCCTCCATACGTCGCGATCGGCCAATCCGTGTCAAGGCCGTCGTCCGAGTCCGTTGGTTCGTCCGTCTCCGTCTCCGCACCTATCTCGTCAGCATCATCACGAACTCCGTCAGCATCGGCGACAACTGGCTTTGGGCGTCGCGTGATCCACGCCTCAAAGGGTTCATGATACGCGAGATCGTCCTTGTTAGGCTCCGGAGGCTTCCAGACGTAATCCGTTCGCCCACGCAGGTGCCGTGCCATCGCTGCTGCATATTGCAGAGGGCGCTGTCCCGGCGGAGTGCGGCTATAGATGAACAGTCCCACGAGGAATCCGACGAACACCAACGGGAGCGTCACCAGCAGCGGGAGACCGATAGTGTAGAGTATAAGCGGGAGAATAAGGGGCGGCCCCATCGATTCGGCCAATTTGCGGGCCGAGACACCGAACATCTTCGAGGCGAGAAGATTAGATGCCACCGGTACGTCCTGGCTCATTTCGCCACCTCGTCAATCTCGGAGTCACTGTCACTCTCTGCTTCGGCTTCGGTATCGGCCTCAACGTCGCGTTCCGCTTCGATATCGGCGTCCGATTGATCAGGGGCCGAAACCACATGCTGGGTTCGGAGTGCCGGCGGCCACGTTCGTTCAGCAGCGAGAAGTCGCTGTTCGGCTTTCAGCATCATCCCACGCCAGGTCAGCCCGAGACCTTTCCGAACCGAGTCTAACCATTCATACTCCTCTTGAGATGGGATATTGATTCGCGTATTGTAGTCCGAGGGACTCGACGGCCGACTCATCGAAAATCACCGCCGTATTCGTCAGCGTAGCCCTCGTAATCATAGCGCGGGTCGACGATATCCCACTCGTCGCGGTCGCCGGGGTGTCGAAGCACATCTTCGACATCCTCGTGTGCGTCCGCGGGGTGAAGTGTTTCGCCGCCTTCGGCGGCCTGTGCCGCTTGGGCATCCCAACGTTTGTATTCTCTTTCCCGGGTACGTTCGGCCGCAACCGACCGCTGCACATGGTTGGAAGAGGGGGTACGATTCTCCTGCACCTGAGCGACGGCAGCACTCACGTCAAAGTGCCCGGCATCCTCATCGTCACGGTTGCCCTCACTATCGACGTCACTACTGCCGTTCGCGTTAGCGTCCATATCCGTATCTGTGAAACCAGACAGTGGAATTTCGGTCGTTGAGCGAGCACGTTGTCGTTCGCGAATCTGCTCGTGCAGTTGCTCGGTGACATTTGTTCTCTCGGCAGAAACGCCAGCGTGGTCACCCGGTCGAGAGTATGCGAGTTCTGGGTGTAACTCAACGAGGGCTTTGAGGAGGTCTATACTTTCTGCGTGTTTGGCTCCCTCAAGGAGGACGCCGCGCCATATCATCCCGTGCCGATCACGGAGATCGCGTAGGCGGTCAGCTTCTTCCCGAGAGTACCAGTCGACTTGAATTTCAGGCATGGGAGGGTGCTCGCATTTCCAGGCTAGAGGAAGGGCCCTGTTTGGAGCTCACCGGACAGACGCAGTCACCCTCGCACGTATCGTCACGTGCAGGCGACTCGCGCTCGTCCTGGAGGGGCGAGCCATCACTCAACGTACCGGTGAGCGACTGGATTTTTGCAGGACTTGCCATCAGCCGTCATAAGCAGCAGGCAGTTAAGGACTTTTCAAATCTACAACAACTGTGGTGAATGTAGCGCATGTGGAGGGTGTGAGTAAAGAGAATATTTAGTCGCAGATAGCCTCAGATTAGCCACTCCAAGCGTCGTCGGCACCGCTGGCGATGACAGAACACCATCTCATGAACCCCCTCCAACTAGAGGCGCTTGAACTGTTTATCAACTGGCTCATTCCCGTCGGTGGAGTACTGTCGGCAAGTACCGATGTTGCCTATCTTACGGGATCATACATTCGAGAAATCACCGGCCCACTCGTACCACTCGGAGGGTATCAGGCCATCTCCACGTTCACGCGTATACTAGCAGAACTCGTCGGGTACAGCCACGGTCCCCTCCTATATCCTGTCGTTGATACTGCGGCGAGCGTACTCCTGTATACCGACACCCACACACAGCAGGCATCGGTTATCCCACTCCAGAGTGGCCCCGACCTCAGCACACTTATTTCCGATCTAAAGGCCGCTGTTACACTCCCTGGTTGGGTCGGGAGCGCACTCAAGTGGACGGGTCTTATCACGCTTGTCATCGGCATAATTGCGTACTTCATCAGCCCGTCCATCAACAACCGCCGTCGAGGGTTCGCGATGGCAACAACCGGGTTCGTCCTCACAATCATTGGGTTCGCCTTCCCGATCTTCATCAGCCTGATTCACTATGTCCTCTCAGGCTGATTCACGTCGGGACGGAGAGACTGGATCGGTACACGAGGACAGTTGGGCCGATAGGCTTAGAGGACGTATATACGCCTTCTACGCCGCGTGTGCAGCGAAACTCACTACCACAACTAGTGTGGGGATGAAGGCCACCGCGAACGCTTTCCGGGGCTGGTCACACGGATTCCGCATCCTCGTGACGGTACTTTTAGCGACCAGCCTCGTGATCGCACCCGTCACCGTTGTCTACGCTGCAGGTATCGGCCCAATCTATGACATTCCGAGTCCCGAGCCTGGCGTCGATAATACCTACGACGAAACCTATCGTGTCCTCGCGAACAACGACGTGGATGTCGATCCCGCGGATGTCAGTTACACCGGCTACTTCGAGAACGACTACCCGGCCTACCCAGTCGACCTCGGGCGGGCTACACTGTCACCCTCGCAATCGCTTCGGTATTCCACAACAAGCGATGTCTACATCACGGACCTCTCCGATTACAACGCGATTCCCATCCAGGATGAGTGGAAACCCTACTCCAGCATGCCGTTCTATACAGAAACGCAATTCATCAACGTGCATGAGAAGAACACCTACGACGGGCCAAAAAGTAACGACGGTGAGTGGTTCGTGCGTGCTACTAACCAGTACGGTGAGTGGCGGCCCGTCTATAACGCCGACGTGAAATGGGATCCAGACGCGGAAGAACTCTACGTCTCAAACCCTGACGACGCCCTCGTTCACCAGGCCAAGCACGAGAGCATCATCTCACGGAACCTCCACGCGGCCGAACAATACACGAAGTACGCACAGGACTCAGATCGGATCGCCATCCCGAAAATGAACGGCAGGGAGCTTTACCCCACCTCGAGCGGCGCGAGTATGTCCCGAAAATGGGGGCAGAGTGACTTCAATACAGTCCGCGAGTCATGGGTCGGCATCAACGACCTCTTTGGCGGTGCCTGGTATCGTGACAGATACGTTTCCGGGTCGACCCCAACCCGAGGTGCGTACGTTCCCTATGATCACCGAGCCGTTGCCCCAGCGGATTTCAGTCGAAGTGCAACGTGTACGAGATCGCACACGCACGGAAACAGTACTCACTCACACACCTACCCGAAGACCGAGTGGGCCGAATACGATCTCCTCAATTCGACGGCGAACGTCACGTCCGTCCGACTCGATCGTCCCGGATTCACGGGCGAGTCCGAATGGAACCGATTCGGTAAGGTAACCTGGATCGCGATTGAATCTATATCGAGTAAGAATCTCGAATATCCTCGAGGGGAATACACCCTGACGGCGACCCTCGAAGTCACCAGCGAAGTCGAAACTCGGTGGGGTGTCACCAGCTCGAAGTGCAGTGAATGGTCGCGAACGAGTGTGAGCACGAACACTCACACGACGAAATACAGCGTCCCCGTCACCATCACGGACTGGGATTCCCCGAATCTCGAGATCGATGTCGCTCACATCGACGGCGCTGGTCACGACCGCCTCGCCGTGAGGTGGAAGGGCAATCAAGACTTCCCGAGCGACCCCTGGAGAAGGATCAGTGTCAATATCGACAACAAAACCATCCACCTCACCTCTCCGTGGCGGTTCTACGGTATCTCCCGCAACGACGAGGTAGAAGTCCTCACCGGAGGCGGGTCAACCTCTCATAACGCGACGCACACCCACAACGACCGCTGGCCTGCCATCTACCGCTACGAGACAGGCGTCGCCAACGTCACCGCCGCTTTCCCACAGAAGGGTGAAGACAACCAAGTATGGGGATACACGAAAACCGTCGATAGCCAAGTTTCGACGACGCTCCCGGGAGCACCACTTCCTGCCAACGTCAACGATCCCGATAACGATCAGCCGACCGACCTCTACACACATCACGTCATCGACGTCAGATCGAGTGACCTCGACACAGGTGAAGCTGTCACCGTCGACGCCTCGAATCCGTTCGGTGCTCCACTCGACGGGAAGACAGTCTCCGGCGAAGACCAGCTCGAAGTCTATAGCCAACCATACGAGTCAACCGTCCTCCAGATGACAGATGTTAATGTCTCATCTACCGGCGCGGATCACGATGGCGTCCTCGTTCTCACGGACACTGACGGCAACTCCATCAAAAATAAGGAAATCACTGTCACCCAAGATGACGGAACGACATCGACGGTTACGACTGACAATAATGGCCGTGCCAAGATCGCGTGGGACGGATCGGTTCTCCGCGCTCGCTACGACGGCGACGTGTTTTGGTCACCCGGCGACCCCTACTACAAGGGTGACCGACTCCTCTATATCCTGCCGCCCTCACCCCTCGATTTCGAGGCCGTTGGCGCAGTCGGGGAATACATCTCGGCATCAATCAGTAATGTTCTCATCTTCGTCGAGTGGCTCGCCCTCGGGATCTTCGCCGTGTGGTGGGTGCGGATGCGTCGTCGCACCAGCAAGGGGAAATCAGGATGAGCAAGGTTAGTGAATTTACTGAGCCCACAATCGAACTCCTCGAAATCGCGACCATTATCGGGCGCTACGGAACCCTCATTGCGCTCGTCATCGGTATCATCGGCTGGTGGGGTTACGCGAAAAGTCCTCGAGCGATGGCCCGCTTCCGGGGGATGGCCGTCGGTGGCGGAGCCGGCTACATAGCGATCGTCGCTATCGACGTCATCTACGAGGTTCTCGTGTTCATCCTCGGAAGCAAGTTCCTCCCGGATGGGTGGCCCTACGGCGCCGTGACCGGCGTTCACGAAAGCAACCTCTCCCAGCTCGCCACCGCTCTCAGCATCGTCCTCCACAGCCTTGGCCTCGTCTTATTCATCATCGGTGTGACGTGGTGGGCGTTCGGCAGCCGCGATTCGCGTGCCGAGTCTCGCGGCCGTCGTGGGATCGTAATGGGGCTTACTCTCATCGGTGGAAGCATCGGAGGCAACGTGTTCAGCGTTTTCGCGTGGATTTTGCTATGACCGGCAACGGCCAACGCCCGGACGCCGGAAGAGATTGTGATGGAAATCTCGACCGCAGGCAAGAACAGGGATTTGATCAGGAGCAAGAAGAGTACGGCCCCACGAACCAACCGTTGCTCCCTGAAGACACAATCGCTCGGCGAATTGTTGACCGTCTCAAGAACCCCTGGGTCATCGCTATCCTCATCGTCGTTTTCGTACCGATGGTCGTATGGGTCGGCTATACTGTTCACGCAGACCTGACTTCTCCCGATTACGGGACTGCGACCATCTACGATGAGAGCGGCGACTACCTCGCGTCCGTCGAGGGAAATGTCGCCGCCACATGGCGAGAACAATACACCGGCCTCTCGAATACTGACTCCCTCGAAGATGGTCACGGGATGATTTTTCTCCACGACACAGAACGAGAACGCACCTACGTGATGCGGGACATGGCCTTCCCCATCGATATCATCTTTATCGACAAGGAGGGGCGGATCACCGTGATCCACCACGCTGAACTCAAAAACAGGGATCCCCTCACAGAGTACCGGGGCCAGTCGAAATACGTCCTCGAAGTCCCCTACTACTGGACCACCGAGAACGGCATCGACGTCGGTGATACCGTCGAGTTCCGGTGGGGCCCCCCGCGCACCGAAACAGGTGGGATATCGATAGCCTCCAGTAGCGGCCCTCACAACGATGTCCCGATCAATTCGAAACGCCGCCCGACGGCCAGCTCTCCGTAATACCGTGCTACGTCAGTGGGGAAAGGAAACCAGCGTGAAAAAGAACATGTTGTAGGTGGGTCGTTCGTCTCAGTCTGAGTCGCTAGGATGTGCGTCGGACATTGACGGAAGGTACTTGTTCTCGATCATTTCAGCCTGTGGGAAGTCGATTTTTTCAAGGATTTCGTTGATCGCTTCGTCGTACGACTTCTCTATCAGGGGGTTGTCGTTCTTGTAGGCGGTCAACCGCGTATGCGTATCCCGGTGGAGGCAGATGTTGATCGTCGTCTCGGGGTCGCGGTCGGTGTTATCACTCGAGGTGGGCTTGGAGCTGTTTGTTGGCACTGCAATCACCTATGGACAAGGAGGCACTGGAGGGTGTTCCAAGTCCAACAATTAGGTGTGCTATTGGTAACCACATAACTGTTCCGGTGAAAACCCCCGTAATCCCGCCCGTTGACACCCTGAAACCGCCGTTCTACATCTGCCACATTAGATGTAGTCTACTCTTCTTTATAATAGATTCTCACCTCTTCCCGGTGGGTAACATGAGCACCCTCCGAACAAAGAAACTCCTGAGAAAGCACAGCACATCCCTCGTCTTGGGAATCCTCGTCCTAGTCGTTTTCGTGGATCCAGTCGCCGCGCAGAGTGGGCCCCCAGCCGATTTCGAGGGTATCATGACCAATCTATACGACACCGTCCTGCTCGTTCTGAAGTACGCTGGCCTCGTGGCTCTCGCCTTTGGCGCGATCGTGTGGTTCACTGCCCGGAAAAACTCCGACCGCGCTGAGAACGGGATGTGGCTCATGATTGGTGGAATGAGCATGACGATTTTCTACTTCGGCGTCACGATCTTCGTGGCTGTCTTGGAGTGGATCGCCACCCCGTAAACCGTCTAGACGGGCTAGACGGTACGGACGCCTTCCCCGCTCGCCGCTCGTGTCCGAATTTCCAATTGTGGGGAGAATTAGGTCACAATCCAGTAGCGGCTGAATCAAACGACACAACACAATCCAAAATGACAACAAACAGTCCAATAGTGTGCCTATCTAACCGAATCGCCCGATGGGTTGGGACGCACTCGACCGTTGTACAGTGTCGGCGGAGGGGTGTGTCTACTCGCAAGAAGATGGTGGGCCAATGACTCCCCCATCCACGGACCCCAATCGGGACGATCATGAACAGGACACCCTCCACGATCGCATCAACTCTTTGTCGTCAACGCGCGGAGAAGACTCGACCGAATCGGGACGGGACCACCCCACTCAGAATCAGGAAGAACCGACCAACTTTGACCGCGTCCCTCCGACCGAGAACGAGGTCGATCAGGAGAACGAAGAGCGTGAGGAGCAACTCACTCCCTACGAGGTCAAGGGCACGACTGGGCCGGGAAAGAAACTCAATGATCCGATCGAAGCCCGGCCATATATCCACATCTCACCCGCCCGTGAGCAGGTCACACCCGGGAACGTCATCGCGGGGCTTTTTGGCTTGTACCGGGCGGGCGTGACGAGCACTTCGCGGTTCAATCTCAAAGCCAGCCTCGGCATCAAGGACTACAAGAAGACCTTTGAGTTTATCATCCACAAGCCGCGGAACACGAAGCGATTCGACTTCTATATCTCCGTGACGCCCTACGAGGCGACTGCGTTCAAGACGCTCGCCGCAAACGTCGCCGCGATGTATCCCGAGTCCTTCGAGTTCGAGATCGTCCCGTTCAACCCCGTCGCGGCGTTTGACTCAGAAGACGGGAACGCCCGCGTTGGCGGGCGACGTATCGCCTCGCTCGACGACATTATCGACCTCGAGAACCTCGCTGGCTTCGAGGACCCCGAGGTTTTTGTGGATCATAGTATTGGAAGCGGGCATGATCTTTCTTCCGAGCAGGCTGAAGAACAGCTCGTCAGGGAAGGCGTTCCGCTCCGTCCCGAGGAAGTCCGTGAAGAGAAGCGTCCCTCGCTCGTCCGGTGGAAAGGCATTGCCTCAAAAAAAGACGACTGGATGACGCTGCTTCGGCCGTTCAGCGATTTGGCTATCGACAGCGACGACCAGTATCGCTCGCCGCTCAGTGTGCTCCTTGAGCAGGCCGTCCACACCGACGATCCGTTCATCTTCCAGGCCACCTTCAGGCCACGCTCTAACTGGACTAGTGAGGCTGAAACCCACAAGCGGAACCTCAAAATGGGCAACCACGGGACGCTCTCCGCGTTTAAAAACGAGTTTGCCCGGCAGATGTTTGGAACATCCGACCAGGAACGCCGAAACATCCACCGTGGAGACATCTCCGAGCAGGTCGGAGGGTCCGTCAGCGCCGGCGATGATGACAAGATCACGGGGTCGCGGATGGAACAGATCGACCGCAAACAACCCACCACAACGTTCGACCTCACACTCCGAGCTGCTTGCGACGAACAGACTGTCCAGAGTATCTCAAACGCGTTCACGTCGCTCTCGGGGCCATATTATGGCATCGAGGGGGAACTCCTCGGGTTCAACAATAAAGAGTTCGCCCGCCTGTGCCACGCCCGTCAGGCCAGCATCAGCGGTTTTACCGGGCGCTTCAGTAAAGGTGACCCACTCATCTGTGCCTCTCCCGACGAACTCGCGAACTTCGTCGTCGTCCCGCACACGGACGCCCTCCCGCGAGCCTCGCGTGGGTCATCGGGCGGGTCACCCGACGCTCGATCGCCACTCACGGCAACAGATGAAGACCTGCTCTCGCAGTACGATTACGGAATGCACATTGGATACGCCGAGACCGCCGTCGACAACCGGCGAGACATTCCCATCCGTCTCAGTGCAGAGCAGCTGACGCACCACATTCTCCGCGCAGCGACGACGGGCGGCGGGAAGACAACCGCAATGGTCAACGATGCGCTGTCGGCCTATCAATCGTTCGACGGCCCCATCTTCGTCTTCGACCGGAAAGGTGGGACGATGGCCGACGAGTACAAGAAAGCACACTTCAAGCAATTCGGCAACCTCGATGACGTCCTCCACGTCCCCGTCCCGGGGCCGAACGACGAGGTGCTTGCTTTCCCGTACTTCGACATTCGACCGCAACTCGCTGCCGGCGTCTCACGCACGGTCGCCGTCCAAGAGAAAGTTGACCGCTACAACGAACTCCTCGTGTACGTGCTGGGCCGAGAAATGACCCAGCAGGCGTTCGTCGCCCAAGAGATCCTCAACAACCTCATCAAGGCGATGTTCGACCCCGTGTACGGCCGGGACGCATGGCCCATCCAAGACCTGTTCCAGGTTGCCTACGAGATGCAGCAGGGGCAACTCCCCGAAGTGAGCGACCGGACGCTTCGCCTCGCTCTCACGCGGCATCTCCACGCCGACGAGCAGCGGTTCCAAACGTCGATCGATGCTGTGATGAACCGCATCACGAAGCTCGCTGAGCGGAGCTTTGTCTGGCGTGTCCTCAATTTCGTTCCCGAGTGGAACGGCGAGAAGGGCTGCTACGCCAACCAATCGCCGATGTTCGACATCCAGGACGTCCTCGCCTCGAAGAAGGTCGTCCTCGTCGATACGGGTGACCTCCGGCCCGCCTCGAGCAATCTGTTTACCTTCATGCTGCTCGACTACATCTGGTCGGGCGCTCGTCTCCGTCATCGACTCAGGAACACCCCGCCGGTCGAGGATGGATACGTTATCAACCTCATCATCGACGAAGCTGCGGCGATGCTCCAGTCCGAACTGGTACGCGACGACATGATTCCTGACGGGCGTGAATTCGGTCTCTCCCTCGAAGTCATCGTCCACTTCGCAGAGCAGGTCAAGGCCGATGCCCTCGACGTCTCCTCGTACAAGGAAATTCTGCGGAACATCAATACGAAACTCATCGGGAAACTCGCCGTCGACGACGAGCTCGTGATGACGCTGTTCCACGAAGGCATCGAGGACGAGGAACTCGTCGACCGGATCACGTCGCTCCCGCGTGGAGAATGGGTCGCTCAACTCCCTGACACCGGGTTCATGACCGATATCCCCGAAATCGTGACGATGCTCCCCGTCGATATCCCCGACGGTCACAGCGATTCTGACAACCCCGTGATCAACAAGACCGTGTCGACGCAGGGTCATGTCTTCAGCGACATCAACGCAGAAATTACCCGTACAACGCGGCGTGACCACTGCCTGCTACCCGGAAGCAACACCGACGCTTCCGACGAGCAGCTCTCAGCCGAACACAGACGCGGCATCAACGGTAGTGAAAATAGCCAGAATCGTGACTTCGAGATTGGCGTGTCCGGCGAGAACCGAGACGCAAACGGCGAAGGCAAGAAGACTGGGTCCAACCCTCAGACGCAACTCGGCACGGGGAGTCCAAACACCCCCAGCACAGAGGGACAACCCCGATCGAACGAGCACGGCGAACAGGCCGAATCAGGAGCTAGTCGAGTTCCCGCAGACGACCTCACAGACGATCTCGGTTCACGCCGCCCGCCGCGAGAGACGAACGATGACAACGAGACCGATGGCGGGGTTCCACGATCAGCTGATGAAGGAGACAGTAATCTGGGAGATCGAGTTGACGGCTTTCTCTACGGTGGAGTTGACCCTAGCTCCGAGGATCCGTCCAAAACCGACGATGCAGACACCGACGAGGAGAGGGGAACAAGTGCCGACAATACAGACGATCAGAGTGCGTCTGATGCCCCCAACGAGAACGCCACTGAGAGTGCCGACAAAAAGGATAGAGAGACTCGAGAAGGTATAGATAAGAGTCTGACAGTTGAAGAACGCCATTTCCTGACCGCGATTGTCACCACAGTCAACGGCAACCACCCTGCCTACGACGTTGTGAACTCGATGGAGAGGATAAAGAATCAGTTTGATGAGGTAGACGAAGAGAAGCTCATCGAACTCGGCTACCTCGAGAAGCGGACCGAAAATCTGCGGGTCTACTACACTGTGACTCGCGACGGCCAGCGAGCGTGTGGAGCGAAGGTCGCTACCGGCGAAGATCAGGGCGATGTGAACGAGAAGACCTACCACAAGGTGATGGTAGAGGCGTTCGCTCGCACACTCGCCCGTGACCCGAACAATCACTATTTTGTTAAAAAATATACGCCACTTCACGGGACTGATGTGAAGCCAGACGTGGTCGGCTACGATGGCAAAGATCCCGTCATTATTGGAGAGGTCATCTCAAACGTCCATCCCTCGCTGATGGTCAAGCACTATGACGACTTCAACAGGTTCGACGTCGAGATGAAAATCTGGATTGTGCCCAATCTATCAGTCGCATGGGATATCACTCGAGCCCTCGCAAATGCTGGCCGGATCGACGAACTGCCCCCCAAGAGAAGTAAGCGGACCTACGAGAAGCTCACCGAAGCCATCTGGGGTGAAGATGGTAAGTGGACGTTCGTCGGCGCTCCAAATCTCCTCGATGATCTCGACTAGTCACATCCACGCATTCGCACAAAGTCCGCGCACGACGCGCACGAGCAGTACGGACGCTGTACCCCGCAAATCCGCCTTTTCTAACGCCCCTTCAGCGTCAGCACTTAGTGCGCGCGTTCAAGGCGTTTTAGAGGCTCTAAAACGGCATTTTGAGGTTCAAAGCGAAATCACCGGGTTTGCGGGGGTTTCGAGTGCTCGCAACTTCGCGCAAAATTCGCGTGTGACGCGCATCAGCAGTATGGGAGCTCTATCGTCAGAATCCGCCTTTTCTAACACTCCTTCAGCGTCAGCACTTAGCGCACGTGCGCAAAGCGTTTTAGACAGGCTATCAACCAACCAGATCGCTCCATTCGACACCTCCGGAGTGATTTTACATAGTATTGGATACGGGAGGGAGATCATTCGCTCACAATTCGTGTGCTGTCTGTTGGTTTTCGCCCTGAGTCGGGGAAAATCGACGAAATCGGTTTGTCTCGCCCGACGAAACGAGGCGACGAGGCGGACTGACAATAGGTAATATCCATGCCAAAAGTAGACGTAGCTAAAGACGGGATCCCGGACAAAATCCGCACTATCAGGAATTGGATTTGCTGGCGTGAAGGTATGCGTGACGGAAAATCTACCAAGATTCCGACTAAACCATATCGGACGAGTGGTGACATTAATGCCGACGTTACCAACCCCGAACATCGCCGAGACTTCGACACCGCCTGGGATTCACTCAACGACTCTCGCGTGAACGCCGATGGTCTGGGGTTCGTCTTCAGTGACGACGTCACCATCGTCGGTATCGACCTCGATAACTGTCGTGATTCTGATACTGGTGAAATCAAGGAATGGACGCAAACAATCATCGACAAGGTCGACTCATATACGGAGGTTTCCGCTTCCGGGACTGGTGTGCATATCCTCGCAAGTGGGAAACTTCCGCCCGGCGGAAACCGGAAGGGCCCTATTGAGATGTATGACTCCGGACGGTACTTCGCTACGACTGGTGCTCACGTCGAGGGAACCCCCACAGAAATCCGGAAGCGTCAGGATGAGATAGAGACCGTTCACCGCGAGTTCATCGAGGATGGCGTGAGACCAGGTGGACAGACGACTCTCACCAGAGGGACAGAAGTTGAAGATTCAGAAAGCAGAGGTGACGCGGATGGTCGCCGCGGCATCGAGGCCCGGGCGCAGCAGAGTGCGAGTTCGCTCATTGAGCGTTATGGAGACGCCTTCAAGAGCATCCACGACCCCGCAATCAAGGAGGCCCTCGAGCGGGTCGCGACGAAGTACCTTCCCTCCAAGTGTCCGAGTACGTTCGCCGACCTCGCGGGACCCGGTGTGGACCTATCAGATCAAGAGATACTCACGCGGATGTTCGACTCTCAGGGAGGTGACCGCAGGCAGCGTCTCTACGAAGGCGACGCCTCGATGTGGGGGTCCCATGACGCCGATTATCCAAGCCAGTCCGAGGCAGATATGGCGCTCGCTCACAACCTCGCGTTCTGGACGGCGAAAGACCCCAAACGGATGAACGCACTGTTCGAGGAATCCGGCCTGCACCGCGATAAGTGGGAGCGACGTCACTACGCGAGTGGCGCAACCTACGGCGATGTCACGCTCGCCCGTGCACTCCTCCGGGTGGACGATTACTACGAAGTCCCGAGCAAAGATGGTGTGAAGTTCTCGAAGGCCGATTCCAACGGCTCGGATTCATCGTCATCCTCGGGGGCGGACGACCACGATCTCCCGCCGATGGATTTCAAGATTGGCTCCGATTCCGAGCCGTCCGAGACTGTCAACGCCGCTACGGACGAGACAAACCCACTGCACAGCGAAGGGGCGAACGGGGGATCCCCCGCCGTCAATACCGATGTCCATCCTAACCTCGAGGACGACGAAGAGTTCATTCCCGTCAACCCCGACGAAGATGGCGACCCGGCAGCAGTCGCTGACGCCTACGCAACTAGGCAGGAACCGGAACAGGGGAACAGCCACGCCCGGGCCCATAGTCATGACGCCGCTTCGTCGACGACCACACCCAAAGGTTCCACGACAGCTGGGACAAGTGCTGATGATAGTCCTGTCTCAGGGCAGAGAACGGCCGGGCCAGGGGCCGCGCCGCCGACGACGGATGGTCGCGAACCCGCTGACCCGCGTGGGGTGGACACCGATTCCGACCTCGACGAGAGCACCCAGCGAATGATGGAAGCGTCCGCTCGCGACGCCGGGCCGGGATGGGAACGCACCGACCCGACGCTCAATGATGACGAGAAGTACCCAGCGGATTGGACCATCGGTGAGATCCGGGGCTACTCCGCGACCGACCAGGCAATGCGTCTCGCTCGTGAAGACCAGCGAATTCTCGCTCGGAAACTCGACCGGCAATCAAGGGAACTCGCCGAACTCAGCGAGCAGGGCGAGGAGAACGAACGCCTCCGGTTTGTCCTCAGGGTCTACCTCGAAACGATGGATGAGCTGATGGAGGAACGCGCTCAGTATCGTACGCAACTCAAGCACCTCGGGGAGCTCTCGAGAGACGCTGCCGAGCTCCCAGACGACCCCGTGAAGCGAGTCAAGCAGATTATGCGTCCGAAGATTCGGCGCGAAGACGCAAAGACGGCAAAAGAGACACTCACAGGAATCGACGCCGTCCTCCAAGAGTACGAAGAGGCGAACGAACGTATCAAGGCCGAAGAACGCGAACGACGCAAGAAACAGGGCTTCCTCTCGCGTCTCTTCAGGTAACGGCGCTGTTCCGAACTGTTCGGCCGGCGGGCTGATCGCGCCGTTCGTTCCGTGTGTACCCCCGCTCCTCGCAGCGTGAGTATTGGACCCCAAATGGGGGTGAGGGAAGTGAGATGTACGACAACATCAACCCCGATGAGCGGCGTATCGACAGCGATTTCAGCAGATCAGCGACCGAAGCCAAAATTGAGCCGCGAGAACCCGTGAGCGTTCAGTTCAAGACCGGCGATGGCCCCGAGTTCAGGAAGCCCCACCATGACCCACATGGCGAGACGTTCGCCGCGGTCAGCCATTCCTGGGCGTCGTGTGACGGTGGGTGTGGGATGTCGGGCCTGGTCCCGACCACGCTCCTCGAAGATGCCGACGGACTGACCGGGTGGCCGCCATTCGACATCCTCTGCGAGGCGTGTGCCGAAGCTCGCGATCGCGACGACTACACCTTCTAGTCGTCGAGGATGTGAACGCGATTCTGTACGTACTGCTTTCCGACTAGACGGCTCGGACGGGCAAAGTGCCTCTGTTCTCTCGGTTTCCCCAGCTCCTCGCAGCGTGAGTTTTGGTCCCCAAAGAGGGGTGAGGGAAGTCAGAGAGGGGCGCAGCGGTGACTGCGTTCATTCTCGCCGAGATCCGGGGTTCAACCTCGGAGTGAATCAGTCCATACGGCGGCGGTCGGGATGTCCCAATCGTCGCTTTCCGGTTATCCTGCTTGCGTCTCCCGTGAGTATTAGCCCCCAAAGGGGGTGAGGGAGAGCGGGTGGGGTGGGGCGCGACGGTCGAGTGCCCAGTCCCGAAGCCGTTTCTCAGAAATCCCCTCAGAGAGTGACAAACATGTGTGCAAACATTACCACAGACGTAGCACAGCGCGCGGAAGACATCAGCGGCGAGTTCGGCGAGATGGGCGTGGAGATCCCCGTGTCGAGCATTGAAGAGCGAATTGCGGCCATGCAGGAGTTCTCCGTTCCGATCGAGACGGCGGTCGAGACGACAGTTCGTAACGTC
The DNA here is from genome assembly GCF_024464595.1 of Halobellus litoreus. Taxonomy (NCBI): domain Archaea; kingdom Methanobacteriati; phylum Methanobacteriota; class Halobacteria; order Halobacteriales; family Haloferacaceae; genus Halobellus; species Halobellus litoreus. The sequence continues at coordinate 100,841 of NZ_JANHAW010000005.1, forward strand.
ATCAACGACTACGACCTCGAATCCAACGACCTCTCGGACGGGGTCAAGGCGGTTGCCGGCTTCGTCGGCACCGGTAACAGCAGTTCCCGGGGCTTCGACCGGATAGCTCTCGAGGATATCTCGAACCTCGGTGACGAGGAATGGGTGGACGTCCGGGCGCAGATCGTCGACCTCTGGGAGCCGCACTCCGATTCCATGCGGCAGGTCGGCCTCATCGCCGACGAAACGGCCCAAATGAAGTTCGTTGTCTGGGCGAAGAACACTGACTCGCTCCCGACACTCGAGGAAGGCGTCACCTACGACATCACCTCGGCGGTCACGAACGAGTACGAGGGCAAGTACTCCATCTCGCTCAACAAGGCGAGCAGCGTCACGGAGTCCGAGGAGGCCGTCGAACCCACGGACGGGTCGATTCGCGCCACTGGGACGCTCGTCGGCCTCGATGAGGGTTCGGGCCTCATCAAGCGCTGCCCCAGCGAGGACTGCACGCGCGTCCTCCAGAACGGTCGCTGCTCCGAACACGGTGACGTCGATGGCGTGTTCGATCTTCGCCTGAAGGCCATCCTCGACGATGGCAACCGTGCTGTCCGCACGCTGTTCAACGCTGAGATGACTGAGGCAGTCTCCGAAGTGAGTCTCGATGACGCCATGGAGATGGCTTCTGAGGCCCTCGATCCCAGCGTCGTCGAAACGGAGCTCCGTGAGTTGCTCATCGGCAGGACGTATGATATCCGGGGCCCGGTCATCGGCGAGTACTTCCTCGTCGACGAGGTCGAGGAGATCTCCTACTCGGGAGAGAATGCCGGCCTCAGTAACGCAGCCCTCGCAGACGCCGCCACGCAGCGCCAACCTGCCAAGCGCGTGTTCGCTGAAGAGCTGAACATGGCGACCCACTCGTTCACCCGTCCAGAGGACGAGGGCGACGATCGTGCGCCAAAGTTCACGCTACTCCCCTCGGGTGAGGCGGTCAACCGCGTGCTCGTGGTCGGTGCTCTCATCGAAACCTCGGATGTCGGCGATGACTCCGAGTTCTGGAAGGGGCGCGTCATGGCAGGTGGTGAAGTTGTGAACATCTACGCGGGGCAGTACCAGCAGGAGCCGATGGCTGTGCTCCGCTCGGCCGAGACCCCGTCGTTCGTCGCAGTGGTCGGCAAGGTCCACCAGTACGAGACGGACGCCGGCGTGAACGTCTCCATCCAGCCCGAGCACATCTCGACGGTGGGCGGGGAGATTCGCGACTCGTGGATGGCTGAAACCATTAACGCGACCCGGGCGCGACTAGGCGCGCTCGAGAGCGGAGAATCGGATGCAGCGGACGCCGTTCTCAGCGTCTACAACAGTGATATCTCGGCCATCGAAGCGGCAGTCCAGGCGGCAGCCGAGGACCTCGCTCCTGCCGGCAGCGACATCGAGTCGGAGCCAGCTCCCGCCCAGTAAGGGCGGCGCGGGATATTCCCGTCCGGCTAGGGTGAACGTCGCCCTCCGGCACGCCGTCACTGTGCATCGAAAATCTGCCGAGTGCCCCCGGTACGACGGCGGTTCGCTGGTCTCAAGCGGTATGCGGTTGCATCGGCTCTTGACCCTTGACTAGCTTCTACCCATTTCTGGTTCCCTCTGGCGCTTCTTTTCTCCAGTTTTTGCCCCCTGAAGGAGGTGAGGGGCGATTCGACCATCTATTAGTGCTCGCCCCATCGATGAGGTCGGCTTATCACTGCCTTCGTCGAAGATCGCGGGCCTCACGACGATCAATCGCTAGCCCTCACCGACCGTTCGACTCTGTTTCCATCGGTTCCGTTCCCGGAGTCTTGGCACGAGTCCTGCCCGTGTCCACTCATAGCAACACTAGAAAGCAATCTGGCAACGCCACCGAACTCATCGCAGAGTCCCCGTCGAGAGTCACAGCCGACCCGACCATACGCTTGAGAGCGTGGTCCTTGGAGGTCGGCCAGTATTGCCAATGCCACGTCTGACGACGCACCTGGCTCTCGCATCGTCACTTTCTGTACCATTCGACCATCCGCCAGCAGTTTTCAGACGGATGCCAGTTCCGGCGCTCCGTTCTTGTCCTACGCAACACCAAACGGCATCTACGTTCGGACAGTAACGTAGGATTTGAGCCTTTCGTACGACTTCATCTCATCTGGAGATACCGTTAACGTCACCAATTGCGGTCAGAGCAACCCGCTACACATCGTGAAATGTGGCGGCTACATTGAATGTGGTTCGCGAAGAGTTATGCTTGCATTTCACTGCTAGTTCTGACTATGAACACCCACCAAGCTCCTTCCTCGGCATCGTGTGAGTAGTGGGCCCTGAAGAGGAGTGATGGAGATCGAAGAGGCGGTGTAACCGCTGTTCTCGGTCGATTTCGTTCATTCCAATCATGAACTCCAACAATACCTCCACGGACGCACAGCACTCGAACAGTACTCTCGGTCGCCGATCATTCCTCCAGGAGGGCGGTGCGCTCGCCGGTGCTGGAGCAATCACCGCGATCGCCGGCTGCTCCAGCTCTAGCGCTAGTGGCGGGACGAATGATGGTGGGGAGAGTTCGACCCCGACGCCTGACTCGGATGAGCCTGTCTTCCCGCTCACCGCCTCGGTTTCCGACCCGTACCATTTCTACCGGATCATTAACGAATACAAGGATCACACCGAATATCACGGCCCTGTCTGGCTTGTCGACCTTACCTTCGATCTGGCCGTCGATATCGATGACTGGAAGAGTTCCGACGAGTACGTCGTTCCGACGATGTATCCCATCAGAGTCTCGAAAAACGGTGGGAACCCAGAGTACGGACGCATCTTCCACATCAATAAGGACGAGGGCTGGTACAGAGTCGAGAATAAGTGGTTTGTCGAGCGGGCTCACTTCGTCGTCGACGAGACGGAGACCGAGTATCTCATCCTCGGCTACGGCGAAGATGACGAACCCGACGCGGACACGGACTACAGCGTGTACCTTGAGGATCGGACGAATCAAGACTTCCACGAACTCGTCTCGTTCAGGTACGACGGCGACCCCGCCGAGCGCAACCTCCTCGATGAAGAATTCCGAGAGTAATAGTGAAGTGCTACTACACCGCTTTGTTTGTGTCCTCCAACAGCAGTGGGAGAGCTCAGAGTTTCCCGTCTTGGCGATAGAATAATATGCAACTTTATTTTTGGCTATGCCGTTCAGGACCCCAATGTTGAGTAGTGCTTGGCCTGACAGGGGAGTGCAGGTGATATCTCATACGGGGGCTCGCTCTTCCATACGAACAGGTGAATCGGAACATCGGACATACCACGATCCAACGTGGGGAGAGAAAATTCAGAGAGGGGACACCCCTCCGGTTCCGTCGTAAGGAGAGATGGTCGGCCCCCCACGGGTTCCGACGTTAACACAAAGGGACACCCCAAGACTTCCGTCGTAAATGAAGGATAGATCGTATTAGCTCACCAGAGATCAAGATGAGATACCGCACCATTTCCGACGTTAGCATGTGAATCTACTCTCTTAGTATTAGAGCGGAACAAATAAGATGAAAAGACAGGTGGAGACTACCTCAGAACTCTCGTTGAGAGTGAATAATTCGGCATCCCACAAATGGAATATGAAAGTTAGAGACGAGAGTTATACTCGGGAGACTCTACCAGCCCACGATGGTTGACCCACACCCCTTCGGTTCCGGCGTTAGATGAATTGGTGACCGCCCAGATCGAGGATAGGATGATCAGACACACCCCACCGGTTCCGACGTTAGCGGCCACGAAAGCAGGTAACTAGACTGAAAATATTAGAGGTGATCCGTATCCTATCTCACGATAAAAATATGTAAAATTTGAGTTAGTTTACCCATAGCTTTATGCCAATACAGCTAAAACAATTCCGCAGGACAAAGTACTAGATATGCAGAAGCGGAGCGACTGATTTGTTCGAGACGAAATTCGGTAACAGATTGAAACGCAGAGAAACGCCGTAGAGGCGCGTTCTATCCTCTGGACCGTGATCGTACCTATGCTTCCTGTGAGGGGTACACGTTCATCGGTAACGACGGAACCGAAGGGGTGTGTGTGTTGGGGGTCTGTGGTTGTTCGGAGGCCGAGGTAGTCCTTCCACTATATTCTCTTCGGTGGTAGATTTACGTCGGAAGTCGAGGTGGGAATACATTTAAGTAATCAGGTTTCGTCGATGCCTCTATGTCAAACGGGACCTCGACTTCCGATGAAAGTCGAGATTTGGAATCTGCGTCTTCAGACGGTCAAGACGACCGATCTCGCGTCCAAACATCGGAACCGAAGGGGAGTCCAGACGAGAATGGAAAACCGCCATCAAGCGACGGGGACGGTACACAATTCAAAGTTGACGACCCGCTCTTTTCTCAACGGAAGGGAATTTTCCAAAATAAGGAGATGGTCCGTGTCGGTTGGGTACCTGATGGCGATCGAATTGTCGGACGTGACGATTATATTTCCACTATCAGCAGCTGTCTGAACGACGCTGTCTATGGTGGTGCCCCAAATCATATCTCAATTACCGGGAAAACAGGAACGGGAAAATCTCTTGTCTCCCGATACGTCACTCGTCGCGCTGTCAATGCATCTGTTGAGGATATCCGAATAGGTCATACGTATCTAGACTGTTCGAAATCCTCAACTGAAGTTCAAGTCATCTCGACAATCGGGCAACAGCTGAACGACGAGGATATCTATGACGAGGATGAAGACATCGTGAAAATGCCCGATACCGGGCTACCGAAAGACAAGTTCTACAAACGCCTCTGGCAGATTCTCGATCACTATGATTCGGCTATCATCATTCTCGACGAAGTCGACCTTCTCAAGAGCGACCACGTTTTGATGAGTCTCGCGAAGGCTGTCGAATCGAATGATACGTCGTGTCAAATTGGAATTATCGCAATAAGCAATCAAATCAATTTCTTCGACGAGCTAAACCCACGCACGAAGAGTGCCTTCCAGACCCAAGAACTCAATTTCGACCCATACAACGCAAATCAAATTCAAGAAATTCTTCGAGGCCGTGATGACGCCTTCCGTGATGGAGTCCTAACCGATGACGTTATTCCTCTTGTTGCGGCTTTCTCAGCACAGGAACACGGAGATGCGCGAAAGGCAATGCGATTATTCAGGACAGCGGGAGAGCTTGCTGATCGCGAGGGATCAGACGTTGTTGGAGAAGATCATGTGCGAAGCGCTCAGGACACACTTGAAAAGGATCGATTCCGCGACTTCCTCCAGGGAACCCCAACTCAAATGAAAGCCGCATGCCTCTCAATCTCTGCCAAGTCGCTCTACTCGCGCGACGATTATGTTATCACAGGTGAACTATATGATGCGTACCAGCAGATCACTAACGCAATAGATATGGACACGATCGGGATACGGCGGTTCCGGGATATCCTCGATGAGATGCAACTCAGTCAGGTAATTGAAACTAAAGAGGTAAATATGGGAAAAGGCGGCGGCCGCCATAACTCTCATCGGCTACTCCACAATCCTGAGACTATCCTTGATATTGTAATGGAGGATACTCGATTTAGAGAAATCTCTAAATCCTCGCTGAAACGGTTCGCCTGATTAGACCGCTTTGAGGTTGTGATAAAAGAATTTAGTGTAGTCCTCTGGAAGTATGATGAACCGGTAGGATCTATTTACAGTAAAAACCATATAGAATGTATTATTCACGCATAATGTTCTTCTCGGGAATATTTTATGCTAATCCTTCGGTTTGACCCCGCTTAAACTCACGTTTGCTTTGTTTCGTTTCTGGATTGGACGTCGCGACCAAGATCCGCGAAGTTCATTTCTGGCTTTTCATCCGCTTCGTCAACCGGTCGCGTCTCCAACACCGTGAGCGGGATGTCCTTCATGCGGACGCCCAACTCGCGCTTCGCGACACGCTCGCTCTCCTCGTGAGACTCTGCCAACATCTCGACGATAACAGTCAGTACGACCAGCGCAAAATCCGTCGTACAGAGCGCCGCCTCCATTTCATACCCACAGGAGGGACAGACGACATCTTGGACGAGGATCTCCGACGACCGGGCTTCTGTTGACTTCGTTCGCGTACCGACTTCCGCAACTGCGATGTTGATTGCGTCTTGGACGCTCTTCGCGCCGGCGACGACCCACGGGACCGACAACTGAATTTCGTACCACTGCTCATCGATACTCATCTCGTCGTCGCTGCGCCAGCTCGTCATCGCGATCGCCGACCAGTTACGCGGGCATCAACTGTGTATCGCCGTCTCCTATTCGCTGTCGATGGAGGTCTCGGTGTCATCGGTGGAGGGAGAATCCGCTCGATCCGCCCACGTCAATGACACAACGAGGGCCGAGCCGAGCCAATTCCGTGTTGTTGGAGGGTGTTTCGACCGGTCGCGTCAGCGGCCGGGATGACTAAACATCCCGGTTCGCAACCGTACCGCACCCAACGCTGTCACGTTATAAGATGATTTGCCGTTCACATTTACTGTAGCCTCACATCCGTCACATCCGTCACATCCCCCACATTCCACTTCTTTCGATATCGTCTCGATATCCTAAACATGGATGACTGCGAGATCGCGATCGATATCAAGACCGCTCGCTCTGTGGTCTGTGAAAAGGAAGGATTAGTTTTCTGAGTTCGTCGGGGGAACTCGGGTGGTTGTTAGGGTTCGTTACATTTCGGGGTGACAGTACGGAGACGGTATTCCGTCATCGAATCCATACCGAGGAGTACGCACTACGCGTGTACTCATGCAGTATCACCAGTCTGGGCAATGCGGGTGAGCTCATCGGCGATAAAGTCAGCAATCATCACTGGCTCGGGCCAGGAGACACAGACTTCACCGTCGAAATTCGCAGCCTCACTCCGGGGAACTGGTTCACCATCGTCAGACGGACTCGACGAACGACCAACATATTGCGGTCTGGCAGTCGTCGACGTCTGATCGGATGACTTGACAGGAGCGCGTTCGACAATCTCGATTTCAGATGCCCATCGTGAATCGAGCTTCGGTTGACCTTGGTACGTCTGCTTGGATCTCTGGCGTGGAAGCTTGAAATCCACCAGACGCACAGTGTCGCCCTCGTTCGGTTCGATGAGGGTCTTCTTCGAGATTAGGACTTCGCCATCGACATCATCGGGGTCAGCCGTTGACGCAGTCTCTTCGTATTCGCTGGACTCCCAGACGGAAACGCGGACCTCATCCTCGCGGCGGTTACCATCCTTTAGAATCATAGCAAACTTCAGGCTAGGAACTGGTGGATAGTAGATTTTCTTCACGACGCCCTGTGTCGTGACATAGCCTTTCGAGGACGCGAGATTCGCCTTCAAAATCGCGTTGATCCTGATGACGTTTCTCGGGTCGGTCTGCTCCTCTTCGACAACCGAAAGGAACGCGGTCGTGATGTCCGTCCCAGCCTGCACACGGCGTGCAAGTTGGGAAGCGACAGTGACCGGTGGTTTCCGAATTTCGTGCAGTGCATTCCCGTCAAGCAGTCTGCGTGTCTCGGCAAGAATTTCTTCACGAAGATCGGGATCTTCCTTACCCAGCTCGCGCAACGGAGCAGCTCGGTCGTAGATCTGCTGTTTGAACCGTTGTTCGAAGCTCCGCCGGTTTCGATCCCGTCGCTCAGGAAGCGTGCGATCGTGTTCCGTGCGGAAACGAGCAAGGATGTCTGTGTGTTGATTCAAGAGAGCAGCCACACCTGTCATGTGACCGTTTTCGTCGATACCATGAGAGCTCCGCTTGAGCTCTTCATCCAACGCTAGGCGGAATTCGATTCCGGTTATCGACGACCGAGAGTAGTCCTCGGGGTTCGGCACGACGCTCCGAAGGGAGGCAACTTCGCCATAGGGAAGCAGCACTTCTAATTCGGACGTCGTGACACCTTCTGATTCGCGAGGCGTCTGTTCATCGTTGGGGATGATCTTCAGCTCACGAAGCCGTTGAGTGTCTAGGTCGAGGGTTTCGACAGATTCGAGCTTCTGTCCCAACTGTACGGGGGCAGTAGACGAACTCGTGGGGATGTACTCTTCAAGACCAGACGCTGTGCCCGTCAACTGATCGCCAGTTGGGTCGGTCAGGCGGTCGTGGCCCATGTAGATGTACTCGCCAGTCGAGAGAGCGTCGGGTTCAGTGATCGCATCAGCCGGACGGCCTCTCGCGTTCATCTCAGCCCTCCGCTCATCACTACGGGATGGGACCATCGGTTGGTCGTTGTACCAGCCGTAGTAATCATCGGAACTCTCGCTCTCGAACTCGTGTTCGGAGCCAGACGTGAATTCAGAGATTGCGCCTTGCGACTCCACGCCGTCCGCATCGAGGCGACGCTCGGACTCATCGAGGCCAGCGTGCCAGCGGATAGTCGGCGACTCCACGTTACCGTCCAAGCGACGGCGTTCCTCGCAATCGAGGGAGCGGAGATCGTCGAACCACCCATCGTAGCGACGGGCAATGTGGGTCGGATTCTCATATTCGATTTCGGTTCTACCGTTCTTCTCGTGACCAGCCTCAGAGAGGTGGACACTGTCGGTGTTTCCACTCATAACAATGTGGGAAAGCGACCGTGCTTTCCATTCGCATAGACGCTCGAACCGTCTATAACTGTATCGCGCCTATCACCGCGCAGTAATGCGGTTTTCTGATGAAAACCCCCGAAATACCGCTCCCTTCTAACAGAGCCTCCGACTAGATCGCTCGCGCCAGCAACACTCATCGTCGCCCATAGCCTCTCAATTCGTCCTCACAGACCGTTATAGAACGTCGCAATCGCTCAAGAAGTGTGGAAGTGGAAAGACGAGAATCGCCTTTCCCACATTGTTATGATGAGCCGTTCAAGGCTCACTATTAGCTACTCAGGATATAGATATAATCGTATCGGCTACCGACCACCCAGTCCATAGCACAGTAGCCTGTCCTCGGACGTTACCCCTCATAATCCCGCCCGAACACGCTCATCGACTACCCCCAGCGAATGCGGGCGGGAACTGACCGGGGGACACCTGAAGACGTGACACGTTCCTAAAGACGCGATTGGCTAGCTTGCGCTCAGTTTTGGACCCCAAATGGGGCTGAGGGAGTGAGAGAGGGTCGACAGCAGCGCCGCTGTCGGTTCAGATCGCCTCAGACCTCACCCAGATGGAGTGACTACCAGATGACGTACTACCACAACGGAGACGACCAGCTCACGAACGGCGACGTCGAACAGGACGACCGGTTCGACGAACTCACCATGCGCGGCCTCTACGAGTCACCGCACCTCGAAAGCGACTGCCTCGGCATCCGCCTCGAGAACGCTGGCGAGCTCATGATGGCTGCCCGTCGTGAGCCCGAATACGACGAGTTCGGCCTCGAAATCGAAGGAAATGGAAACTACGAACTCGACGCATACTGGATCGGTGCGAGCCTTCGCACTACCGAAGGTCGCGACGTCGATCCTATCGACCTCGCCGACGAGGACCTCACTGGACTCCCACTCGAAGCCCAGGAACGCCTACACGGACTCCGTGAGGAACGCAAACGCCAGCGCGAGAAGGCCTTGGCCGCCCACGTGGTCGGCATCGACCGCGAGACACGATGCCGTAAGGAGCTCGTCGAAGAGCGCGAGGAACGCCAGTCCAAGCGCAACGAGCGCGTCCTCGGGGAGGGAATCATCCGCAACAACGCATTCGAAAATATCGACGATAACGAGGCTGAAGCTGTCCGCGAGGCCGCTGCTCGAATCGAAGACCACCTTATCACCAGCCCCGGTGACGAAGTACTCCGACACCTGCTCGCACGCAAAGTCCGGAGCGGTCAGGACGTCTTCACCGCTCAGTCCAACACGTTGGACCAGCTCTATCAGGAGGCGAGCGTCATCCAACCTATCTCGTCCGTGCCGATTATCCCCTCGAAGTACAACGTCGAGGCTGACATCCAGGGCGAAGTCACGACCCTCTGGCAACCCAAATCAGGGAGCCAACAGCAGGTCGGCCTCATCAAAGACGACGCCGGCGATACCATCAAATTCACCGTGTGGACACGCTCTCAACAGGGTGTCATCCTCCACGAAGGCGATCTCGTTCGGATTCGTGCCGGGAAAGTCGGGAAGTACCAGGGACAGGCCACTCTCGCCGCTGACTCCGAGACGCATATCGAAGTTCTCGAGCGTGGCGACGGACCCGCTCCCAGAGGCGACATCCCGAACGTAGACTGGGAGAAATACGCCAAGCGTCACCGCGAACAGGGCATCGAACAGCCCTTCCAAGTGCACAGCGCGTGTACGATTCCCCCCTTGGGCGCTCCCGGCGTCGAAGAAGTCTCCCGTCCCGTGCATGCTCCCGTCGACAGACTCGACCAAGAGAAGGGCGAGAAGCTGGACGCCCTCGAATGGCTCAAAGCCACCGAGATATTCGACGAGGACGATAGCAAGATACCACTCCCAACTTGGTGGCGCGAACAAGCGAACGTGGTCTCCCTAATCGTCGACGTCGACGCCAAAGGGGACGAGATCGGCGCGGCCATCCGGGAGGTCGTCTCGACGGGCCGTCCCGAATCCACGCCTGTTCCCGTTACTCCCGTTCCCCAGGGTAAGCGTCGTCTCTGGGCGCTTATCCGTGACCTCGACCTTTTCGGAACCGCCCTTGATGACGACAAGGAGGGAGAGGTAGAGACGGAGACAGCGGACGACACGAACGAGAGCGTACTCACTGGCGTTGCAACCCCCGACACCTCGGAGACTACCGTGGCGAGCGACGACAAGCCGGGTCTTGGACTTCCAACGACCACGTGCCGGTGTCCAGAGTGTGATCACGATCGAGCGCAATATCGCCTCGTTCAACTCCGGTCCATCGACGAACCACCGACGAGACTCCTCTCCTGTGTGAATTGCGGCCAGAGATGGCGCGAAGACAGCTAGTCGACAGAAGCAGCACTTCACTCCGTGCATCCAGTCTCACTATTCCAATAGAACGATGTCAACCAACAACTCCGACCACGGTCCGACGAACAGTCACAGTCAACCACTCACGAACGAGGAACTCACCGGCGACGACGATGTCGACTTCCATCTTGACATCGTCGACGGCGAAGATCCCAGCCGGCCCGTCACCGACGACAAGAACGAGTTCAACCCGTACCCGTCGGGACCCGGTCCCCTTCCAAGAACGATGCGGTTCGTCAGGCTCATCGACGGCACCTGGGCGTTCATAGAGCGCGGGAACGTCGGCGGCTGGATCAGTGCCGAGGAAACCATCAACCTCGATGAAGTCCGGTGAGTCGCGATCGGCCACCAATACCTGTGTTTTGGCTCCCCCAAGGGGGTGAGGGGAATCGGAGGAGGAGCAAACATCCTGGGTGCTGCTCCAGCAGCCGTCCTCTGGGCACTCCCACTCGAATCTCATCTTCTATCTAGTCTCGTTCACCCAGTCGAACCATTCCAGCCAGCGACAGCAATCGCGCCACTTCCAGAAAATGTCAAGCAACACAAAATCCGCAGAACTAGCCGTAACTGTCTCCGACACAGACCTCTCGGAGGCTGCAACCGGCATCCTCGAACAGTTCCCAGACGACCTTGATGGCGACCTCCCCAGCGTAGAGGAAGTCGCGAGCCGTCTCGAGAAGATGACCAACCAGTACAAGGTTCCTCTTGACGAGGCCCGCCGCGCCGCGGTCAGCCACTATCGCGACGTGTTCGGCCTCGAATACGATGACCTCGAGTTCCCTGGCCAGAGCGCCGGCGACGTCACCCTCGCCTCAATCAACCAGCACGAGCAGTGGGTGGACGTGACCGTAAAAATCGTCGAACTCTGGGACCCCACCCACGACAGCATCGACCAGGTCGGGCTCATCGGCGACGAGAGCGGTCGCCTCAAGTTCACCAAGTGGACGAAGGCCGAACTCCCAACCCTTGAGGAGGGTAGCGTCTACAAGCTTTCGAACGTCATCACCAGCGAGTACCAGGGGCGATACAGCATCAACCTCAACTCGCGCTCGAACATCGAACCTGTCGACGGCGACATCGACGTTAGAGCCGATATCGAAGATGTCCAACTCTCTGTCCCGATGGTTGCAATCCAGTCCGGGTCGGGACTCATCAAGCGGTGTCCCGACGGGGACTGCACGCGCGTCCTCCAGAATGGTCGGTGTGCAGAACACGGCGACGTTGAAGGGGAATTCGACCTTCGCATCAAAGCGGTCTTCGACGACGGTGAGACCGTCCAGTACGCAATCTTCGACCGCGAAGCGACTGAGGCCATCGCGGGTATCACGCTCAATGAGGCCATCGAGCAGGCGATGGACGCTCTCGATACCAGCGTTGTCGAGGACGCCCTCATCGACGCGCTCGTGGGCCGGTACTACCGTGTAGAAGGCTCTATTGTCGGTCGATATCTGCTCGTGAACGAGGCTGAACAGCACGGGTAACCTCGAATCCGAACCAGAACGCGACCCGAGTAGCCTGACTTTCGACTCCACAACCGTCACTAAACACTTTATGAGCAAATCCAACCCAGAAGCGACATCCAACAGCACCGACACCGAGAACAGCAATGCCGGCCGGCAAGGTCGCCAGGTAGCGAAGCGTGCCTTCGCCGCCGAAATCAACGACGCTACCCACGTCTTCAAACAGTCTGATGAGGAACGAGCCCCGAACTTCGCGCTGCTTCCGTCGGGCGAGGTCGCCAACCGATACTTCCTCGTCGGCACGATAACCGAAGTCAACGACGTCGGGAACGAGGACGAATACTTGCAGGCTCGCGTGGTCGACCCTACGGGCACTATGTTAGTCTACGCCGGGCAGTACCAGCCCCAGGCCGCTGCGCTCCTCTCCAGCCTCGAACCCCCGGCGTACGTCGCTGTGACCGCGAAGCCATCCGCGTTCGAGAGCGATGGCGAGACGTACGTCTCGCTCCGGCCCGAGACCACCACCCGCGTCGATAATGAAACCCGTGATCAGTGGGTTTCCGAGACCATCGAATGTACCGAAGCCCGACTCGACGCCTTCCCCGATAGTGACAGCGAGTTCGCCGCGATGAGCCGCGAGCAGTACGGCGACAGTCTCGACCTCGATAACTATCGGGAGGCCGTCAACGACGCTCGCGAGGACCTCGGAATTGACATGGACCACCGGTCGGACAGATCCAATAGTGAGACCACGACCGAGAACCAGAACGACGACGTCAGCATAGATGAAGACGGCGTCACCAAGGAAGCGACGGTTGAGGAGGCAGAAATCGCCGCTGCCGTCGCAAACGCCAGGTTCGAGGAGTAAGCCCAAGTAGGAACACCTCCGTTCACTCCCGGCCACACTTTCTAACGTGGTCGCACAACTCTCTCGGGAGGGCTTTCACCCCGCCCCACTCCGTCGTTCGTTCCTCCCCGCCGAAATCCACCTTCCCTGAGCTGTAAGTGCAGTTTGACTCTACGGACAACCTATTCTTACAATAACTGCGAGTGTCTGTTCGTCCTCTTCTCGCACCGAAAATCGAGGAATTACTCGTAGTAACTCAACCGTTCGACGACCTCGGCGAAAGCGACGTTTTGCCGTACATCGGTAATCTCAATTTTGACTCGCTCACTCTCTTTCGTATCCGGGACGATCACGACGAAACCACGTTCGACCCGAGTGATGCCATCACCCTGTTCGCCGATGTCCTCAATCTCGACTTCTCGAGTCTCACTTTCCTCAACTGGTGGTTCCTGTGGCTCACGCTGGGACTGTGATCCCGTTTCAGCCTGTTCGCTCTGTTCTGGCTCGCTCTGTGTCGGGGAAGACACGAGTGCGACGCGATATGTTTCTCCTTGCTGTAGATCACCCAGTTGTAGCTCGCGCTCTGGAACGTCGATCACGTACGACCCGTCCTGTTCCTCAATCGAAGCTGAAAACAGACATTGGAGTTCTTCAGAAATCTTCATTAGTCGGCCTCCTGGCAGCGTAATAGTGCAGAACACTTGACTCTGCTGTCGTGTCGTTGCTCAGAATTCACTCGGGACTCACGACATCGTCGCAGATGGGACACTCTGCCCAGATACCAGTCGTTCCGTTGTTTTACTCATATTCAACCAAGACGTGTGCAGCAGAAATGTTCTCACCACACTCCGGACATTGCCCGTGTTTCGGAGTATCGTAGGTTATCAGGAGAAGGAAGGGAGCGTGTGACAATTCCCCTCCAACTGGCTGTAGAGTTATGTTTCGGTGTAAGCTTTGTGTGGAATCGTACCTGAGACGAGCGTAGTCGCAAAAAATCACTCGCAACCCGATCTCCGGTGATGAGCAGTATTTATGCGAACTCTGCGCCGAGAACTCCCTCTCTGTCGAACAAGTCGCCGAAAAGCGGATGAGCTGTGCGCAGAACACGGCACTCTCCTGGTTGAGACGGCATAGAATCGAACCCCGGTCTCACGACTACTCTGAGGCCCCGTGACGCAATCCGAATCTCCTGTACGAACTACACTGGGAGAAATCTCTCTCCGGAGAGGCAATCGGTGAACACCGCGGCTGCGGTGCGACCATCGTCGCGCGGTGGATAGATCGGTTCGATATCGACGCGAGGCAAGCCGATAGTCAAAAAATTAGTGACGGCTAAGGGTACTGTGACAGAACTATTGACCCCCCCGTTTGTGCTCCCCTGAAATGGTGGAGGGTTCAACACGAAATGGCTACACTCCAGCTCAGCACCGCCTCGAACGCACCGACTATCGACCCCACTCAGGTCGATGAACTCCGCTAGTTTCTCGACGAATGGCTCATCGGCACGGGCTCATTCGACGACATCATGGTGAAGATTGCGGTTCCCGAACGCGATCCCGATACCGGCGAGGCAGACCCGCCGCACCTCACGCTCTACGGATATGCCTCGTTCTCCCCGACGCATCGGCCGACCGTTCGCGAGGCCGTCCTCGAGGGCCTCGACGACAATCTCGATGAAGACGAACGCGAGGTCGTCATCAACGACGAAACCGAGGAACTCCTTTGGGACTACGCCGGTGAGCACACCGAGGACTTCCTTCGCGAACTCTCGCCGTTCCTCACCGAGCCCTTTGTCATCCAGACCGTCGGCTACGAGAAATGTCGATTCCCCCACGTCGGCTACCAGTACCGCGTCGATCCCGATGGAAAAATTGACCATATCCAGTTGGGATGAGCAGTCGGCTCGAATCTTTCGCCACGACGCTCGCCGCAACTCGCCTCCATCTCCTATCCCCCATCCAGCATGAGCTTCTACGCGCGAATCTCCGGCTACCTCCAGTACCGCACGCACGACCACCTTGACGCCGCCATCGAACGCCTCAGGCGAGGCGCTTGGCTCAACGACGACGAGCAGTGGCTCGTCCGAGGTCACCCCCGGGAGATCCGCACTGACGCTACCATCGACCACGATCGCAACCTCCTCGCAATTCCCGCTGGTGTGTACCAGAATCTCGGTCGAATCACCACCGAACTCTTCGCTGGGGCGACCGACGGTGTCGTAGTCACGTCCTCGAACGACGCGTGTTTCGACGCTTGGATCGAGACCCCGCTTCCCGAAGCCGCCAACGTTCCGCCTGGTGAGGGTGGTGATGTCTCTTCTATCCGTTGTATCGACCTCGAACACTTCGCCCGTACGCAGGGCCTCGGCGTCAACCAATTCGGCGATCCTGGTCACTTCCAGTGGCAGTGGGATGTCCTCGATGCCTTCCACGACAAGCACGACCCAGACATCCTCGGGATTCTCGAATCCGCGCACGGGCCACCCGGATGACCAAGAGCCGAAACTATGCAATCTCCCGAACCCATGACCCAGAACACTGACCCAGACGCAAATACAGACTCAAGTGCGAACAAAACGAATACTGACATAGGCACTGCTCTCGATACGTTCGCTGATTTTCGCGATCAATTCGACGACGAGTGCGTTCTCCAGACGCTCTCGAAAGCCCACGATATCGACCGCGAGAACCCGCCGACTGTGTACTTCCTTGACGAGGACACCGGCCGTGTCTATCGTGTTCTCGAAGCCACGTGAGGCTCACCCGACTCGGGGTGGTTCGTCCTCGCCCTCGCCGGCACCCACGTTGACGATGGCTACGAACGCCAGTTGCGCGTCCACGACTCGGACACCCACCGTGTCCTGCTCGGCAACGATATCGAGCACTATGCTCACCATGAGCCGACCCCCGCCGACGACGTCATCACTACTAGTGAGGGGATGTTCATCCTTCGGATGGACGAGCCACTAATCCCGATCGGTGAGCACCGCCAGACACGCTCCTCCGGGGATGACGTCGATGAGTGAACACGAACACAGCGAACTCGAAGGACCGTGAATCGTGCTCTTCGGTTGCTTACGACCAGATTCCTCGCCTTCAGTTTGTCTTCCCCCGGAGGAACTGGGGGGTCTACGCCCCCGTTCCATATGTCTCAAGATGCCCTCGAGAACACTGACACTACGACCCATAGTACCGGCTCGTCTTCCGCCGGGTCGGGGTCTCCCACTCCCGTCTCGACGCGCCTCAGGCAGAACCAGCAGCAGACTCAGTCATTTTCCAGCGAGACTGCCTCCGAAGACGAGCAGTCGAAAGCCACGGACTCGGAATCGACCGATGAAATACAGTGTCCTGAGTGCGCAACCGACGAGTACCTCGTCATTGACGAGGAGGAAACCTACTGTGGGGAATGTGGCCTCGTACTCTTCCGTGATATCCTCGACCGGCGCCTTCGCTGGGTCGATACTGGGGACGGCCGTGAACCCGAACGTGGCGGCGCTCCCACCACACATCGCCTCCATCATAAGGGGCTCCCGACGGAGATCGGATATAACAGTGACGGGTACGACCGCCCGCTGTCGCGTCAGACCAAACGGCGTTTCCGTCGACTCCGTAAGTGGGATAGTCGATCGAAAACCGGCTCGAGTCGCGACCGCTCGCTCCGCCTCGGCCTCGGCGAAATCGCTCGCCTCGTCAGTGCGCTCGAACTCTCCGGCTCTATCCACGACTGCGCCGCTGACCTCTACCGCGAGGTTAGCGCAGAAGGGATGCTCGCCGGCAACTCCGTCGAAGGTATGGCGAGTGCCTGTGTGTACGCTGCTTGCCGTCTCGAACGCCTGCCACGCACGCTCAAAGAGATTGGTGAAGTCGCTCGTGTCGATATTAAAGAAATCAATCAGGACTACAAGTGCCTAAATCAAGATCTTGAGCTCGCAACGCCTCCACCACTCCCGCAGGACTACATCCCACGACTCGCGAGTGCCGTTGATGCCTCCCCTCGTCTCGAACGCCGTGCCTACCAGCTCTCCAGATCGAACGCTGTGGGTGTCCTCGCGAACGGCCGGCAACCGAACGGCGTCGCCGTTGCCTGTCTCTATCACGCCTTCAAAGAGAGTGGGCAAAGCAACCTCCGACTTACCCAACAAACTCTTGCCGAGGAAGGCTACACGACCCCGACAACGATTCGCAAGCTCTGGAGGGAGCTCCAAGGCCTTGCCGATGACGGAGAACTTCCCGATCCGGACGGCAACCTCGACCATTTCTCGTTACCCTGTGGAACGGTGGTAGGCGACGAGACGGATCGGATGACACCCCTATATCCTACGCAACAGTCCTAATCGAACCATCCGAATCGTTACGTAGGACCAACACTCGGGACGCGGAACCTGCGACCCCCGCTCGTTTGTCGCACCCCGAGACGGTGGGGGAACTCGAAATGGGCTCACTCGCACGCCACCGTGCAGCGAATCGCTTCCAGACCGCACTCCAGCAGCGCCTTGACGCTGCCTCGAATCAGAGTGAAGTACAGCAAGCCTACGACGATGCACTCGAGGCGCTCATCAAAATCACTCTCGACGATGTCGAACTCGACCGCGTCGCCAGGGAGCTTTCGACCAACCCCGACGTTATCGACTTCCCCGAGTGACCGAGATCGCGACCATCATGCTCGGTTTTGCCCACCCCACGGGGATGGGGGGAGGTAGAAGAGTTCATGACGGTTACCGTTCATAACGGTACTACCGTTATTATTACTATTATTGGTTCGATTTTCTCCCTTCGTGAGCAGCTCGATCACCGACAGTATCGCGACCACGACTCCACTCAAACATGAGTACCAACACCGAATCCGAAAGCGCGGACGCACAGCCAGCGACCACACCCGACGACGGATCCTCAGACGTAGAATCTGAGATGGACGTCGACGACGCGACCACCGCAGAAACCGCTGAAAATACCCAACCCAAAGGCGAGCCCGAACCAGATCTGGAATCGGAACCAGATTCTGAACCGGAGCAAGAATCCAACACCGACGGTGAAGCCGACGAGGACGTCGAGGAAGACGCAGAAGAAGAGGCCGATGTCGGCACCGGACCGCCGAGCCAGTTCCAGGCCGCCATCATGGGCGGTGACATCAAGGAGTTCGTCGGTACGCTTCGCGCCATCGTCGACGAGGTGAAGTTCAATGTTGAGCCTGATGGCATTCAGGTCCGTGCGGTCGATCCCGCAAACGTCGCGATGGACGACGGTGTGCTGTCCGCAGGGGCTTTCGAGTCCTACGACGCCTCCGAGGGTGTTCTGGGCCTCAATCTCGAACGTCTCGAGGGGGTCCTAAAACTCGCGAAGAAGGATGATCTCGTCGAACTCTCGTTCGACACGAATACGTTCAAACTCGTCATCTACATCGATGGCGTCGAGTTCACGATGGCGTGTATCGACCCCGACAGCATCAGGTCGGAACCCGAAATTCCGGACATGGATCTCCCCGCGTCGTTCACTGTCGATGAATCGCAGATCAGGCGGGGGGTGAAAGCAGCTGATATGGTCTCCGACCACATCCAAATCCGTTGTGACGAGACCGAGCAGGCCGTCTTCATCGAAGCCCAAGGCGACACCGACGACGTGTCCCTAGAACTTACGGAGGAGGAGTATACCGAGCTGACCGCCGTCGACGCGGAGGCGCTGTTTTCGCTTGACTACGTTAAGGACATCTCCCGGAAATTCCCGAAGAACGCTGCAATCAGCATCACCTTCGGGACGGACTTTCCAATGATGATCGAATACGAGTTTGCAGACGGCGAGTGCGAGATTCTCTCGATGATTGCCCCCCGAATCCGGTCCAACTAATGACTTCGCTAACCTCCCTCAGCGACGGCGATACCTATGCAGATATACGGCTTGGCGAGACATTCATCGTTTCTGTCGATCGTTCCGAGGATGCACTCACTATCCGGGTATTCCACCCGGACGAACCGGAGACCGCCATCGGCGAACACTGCCTCGATCTCAGTCCTGACGGAGCAAACGACGAGACCACCGTTGGGGCACATACCGGGACTGACCCGACCACGAACAGCGATTTGGCTCTTGGGTAGTTACTCGATCGATGGCTCCTGGACGCTACGCGGCTCCTCTCTCGATTATCGATACGAGAACTGAAACCCAGCGGAAGTGTCCGTACTGTCGCTGGGAGACGAACTCACTCTATAGACTCGACAGCTGGCCAGACGACTACGCGGGCTGCGCGTCCTGCGTTCTCGAGGCACTTGCCGATGACGACGAGTACCTCATCTACCATTCGTCTCCGACCAACCTAGAGCAATCACAACCGAGTCCCACACCATCGACCGAGGCACGACCCGCCTCGGACCCGTCGCAGTCCCACCAATCCGCTGATGGATAACCCACCTTCAGACTTAATCTCATGCCAGCAAAAACCGATTACTCGCGAAAAACGAAATGGAAGAACGAACCGTACCAAGGCGAACGAGGCGTTGGCGGAAACTTCGTCTACGCTGGCGATAACCTGCTCGACAAGCATCTGTTCGTCCACCGACTCGCTCCCGGCGGATTCGACTGGGGGCCTGACGCCTCTGACGAGAAGGCCAGTCAACTCGCTATCGCACTCCTCGCCCCGCTCAAAGGCGTGGACTACGCTGTCGAACACTACCACCTATTCGCGGAGAACTTCGTCCGGCGTGAACTAACCGACGATACCTGGGAAATCAAACGTCAAGACTACCGCTCAGATGAGTACGTCGAGGCCATCGACGGTCGCGACTACCCCGAAAACACCGCCCCCGGCCCCGAAGACGTTCCCGATCTCGAGGATGCCGACCTCGAGTCCATCACGTACGCCGCGGAGATCGCTCTCGCCGAGAAGTACGCGGAGGTTCTGTGGCAGTCGGGGAACCGTCGCGAGAACCTTCGACGGCTGAAAGCCATCTGGAGCGGTGAGGAAGATCCCGCCAGCGACGCCGTCGCTTCGGGGACACTTTATCGAATTCAAGGCCTCGACATTCCCTCGAACGCCCGCAGTACGCTCGTCAAGCAGTTCGACTCGATGGGCGAACTCGCAGCCTGGGTCTGCTATGGGCGCAATCACTCCCAGCTCGCGGGGATCAGCGACGCATCCGCGAAGAAAATCCCTAACGCTCGCCCCGGCTTCGTCCAGTACTTCGGCGGTACAGAGCACATCCCCGAGCACGACACCCGTGAAATGTCGCTCTCGGAGATGTCCAACACTCGGGGCGACACCGCCCAGCAGACGTTCACAAGTACTCTTAGTGAGGCAGACGAGTAACCCACAGCAGCCTGACCGACTCGGCTTCCCTCTCACCTGTTTGTTCCCCCCTGTTCGGTGGGGGGATCGGATGTCCAAACAGAACACTCCAAGCGTTCCGCGCGTCGATTGACGACCACCGGGACGGATTCTGTTCGGGCTCTCCACCACCCCCCATCTTTCTCCTCTCGGCTCTAGCGGTTCTCCACGCTCCACTCCCCTTCGTAGCTGTAGTACTGTGCGGCAAACTCCCATGATACGGGATCGGCCGTCTCGTCTCTGCGTTTTCTCCGTTCACTCCCAGCCGTGTGCGTACTCCCGCGGCATTTTCGATACCGAGGACTCACCCATGTCAACAGAATCCAAATCCAGTTCCAGCCAGCCTCGCTCCCCCGGCTCCGACTCGAACGAGAACGAGACCGAGAACACCAGTGGGGACGAGAACGATACTAGCGCCAGTCGCACCGATACCGACCGCCCGCCCATTCCGCTTGCCGATCTCCTAACCCGAGAGACAGACCGAAAATTCGTCGGCCTCACTGAGAACGACTCCCGGGAATATCCCGATGAAGTTCCACCGGAAACCCGGTGTTCGGCAGCGAACTCCCGCTCGTTTAAGGAAGCTATCCAAGCCCTCCCGAAGGCGAGCTCCGGTGAACTCTGGGCGACCAACGATTTCGTCGAGACATCCGGGCGTGTCGACACTGCCGTCATCCGCCGTGTGCATGGCCTCGACGTCGACGCACTTGAATCCTATACCGGAAGTTCGATCGAAGACCTCGCCGCCGCGAGTGAGGCCGACGCAGTCGTGCGTGTCTATGATCATCAAGATATCGTCGACGACCGCCGAAAGGCGTTGAACGCGCTCGGCTACGATGTTAAGTTCCGGTGGCAGATCGCCTCGGATTCGTACTCCATTATCAACCCACAGGAGGCGTATCTCCCCATCATCAGTGCACTCCAGCAGCGCGGCGAAACCAATCCCTTCGGGTGGGTGTCCTACCGCGATTGGGGTGGGTTGTTCAAGATGGTCGTCATCTGCCCGAGCCTCCGTCACGTCGTCTCCGGCGATCAGGGGGACATCGAAGACGACGTCGAAGAAGACGGCATCACCATCGCTGTTAGTAACGATAGCGACTCCGATGAGGACTCCAACAAAGACGAGGAAGGATCGGAGACCATCATCTACGGCGGCTTCCAGA
>NZ_JANHAW010000006.1 GCF_024464595.1 Halobellus litoreus
CACTTTGTATCACTGGTATTACAATAGCTGTCTGAGGAGATAACCGTGCCGCTAGTGCCGCCACTCGCCAATCATACTGTCCTCGTCCCTGTCCAGATGATCCAGATGAGCTCGTCATATTGCCCGGTAGTCGAGAAACAAAATTGTCCGCAGCCGACCAGGTGTGTCTGGGCTGTGGACTACCTGATCGGATTCCGACCGAGCACTGTCGAAATCCTGGCGAGCACGCTCAAGAGGGGGCGCTGCAGCCACCATGGGACCACCGCGAGACGCACGTCCGCCCGGTATTGGGATAGCACCGCCGCCACCGCGAGTAAGTCCGGTTCCCTGCCTGCACTGGCTTCATAGAGCGCCCGAATCGCGGCTTCGAATTCGCCTGGCGGGCGTAGCGTCGTCCGAACGACAAGCGTGTCGGTGCCGCTGTTCCGGATACTATGGGCCTCGCCGATCTCGATAGTCAGCGACTCGCCAGGAAGCAGCGTGTAGGTTTCGCCGCGTACCGTTAAGTCGGCCCGACTTGCTATGACCTCCGAGTGAGCCTCCGCTCGCGGGTGAAGACGGGCGGGCCCACTGTCTATTCCCGGTGGAAGAAGACCTTCCATCAGCAAGTACGCGCCCTGTTCGTCAACCCGGTGTTCAAGGAACGTGATAGACGCGCCCGTCGACACGTCCTCAATGGTATTCGGATACCCAGGTAGATCGTCGCTCCTAGATCCATCTGGTGCCATCGACTGTTGCGTATCTGCCCGAGATTCCATCCGGTCTAGTAGCACTCCGGCAAGCCTAACCATTCCGCACATTCTGTCCCATACGTACTCATCTCAGTCCGTTTGATTTGGACGAGTCGCTCATTAGCGTCGTAACAAGTACCCGGAACCGACGATGGTAGCAACAAATCTCTACCCGACGGTTATGCATATCTAATGCAACTACCAGCTGACACAAACGGTTATATCGTCTCACATCCTCCATCTCTAGCGATCCTTAGTAGACACACACAGTTGATTGGACTGCGATTCTCGTCATATCGCCACCCCAGTATCTGGTGTCGCTCAGGTAGGATTCCAAGAGGTACACCTAATGGCAACTACAACCGCAGAGCCCGTCGGTGTCGAGCAGACGCCGAACAAACGACCGATCTCAACCAAGACGATAGCCCGAATAACCGGGCTTCTCTATCTACTGATCTTCGTCACTGCTGGCTTCAGCGAGGGGTTCGTTCGCGCCTCGCTCATCGTCCCGGGCGATGCGACAGCGACTGCCGCAAACATCGTCGCTGCTGAGCAACTGTTTCGGCTCGGTATCGTCAGCGACTTGATCGCCTTTTCAGCTGACGCTGTCGTGGCTGTCCTGCTCTACATCCTCCTCAAGCCGGTGAGCCGAACGCTCGCACTGCTGGCCGCATCCTTACGCCTGATTGCCCACCCGGCGATAGCGAGCATCAATATGCTCAACCAGTACATGGCACTCCAGCTGCTGCGCGGGGAGGAGTACTTGACCGTCTTCAGTCCCGAACAAATTGACGCGCTCGTCTTGCTCTTCCTCACCGCACACGCATACGGCTACCTGATCGGTGGGATATTCTTCGGACTGCACCTCATCGTCTTGGGATACCTGCTCTATAGATCCAGCCTGTTTCCAGCGATTCTCGGTGCGTTGGTAGCACTCGCGGCAGTCGGGTACCTGACGGAGAGCTTCACATTCTTCCTCGTCCCCGCCTACGAACCGGTCGCCGCCACGATTGTCATCGTGACTGCCGTCGTCGGTGAAATCGCGCTCGCCCTGTACCTCGTGGTCAAGGGCGTCAGGACGGAGCGGCCAGCTACCCAGGAGGCTGTCCAATGACGACCGCGAAACAGCGGCCCGAATCGCCCCACTCGACGACCGGTCACAAACCGACCACGATGATGGCGGTCGTCTACTCGGAATACGGAGGCCCTGAGGTGCTCCGAGTGGACGAGGTGGAACTGCCCACGCCGGGCGACGATGATGTCCTGGTTCGCGTGATGGCTCGATCCGTTAACGCTGGTGACTGGCACCTGCTACGCGGAACGCCGTTCCTCGTCCGCCTCGTGTACGGCGGCTACCGCAAACCGAAGTTCCCCATCCTGGGCGTCGACGTCGTGGGACGGGTCGAAGCAGTCGGCAAGAACGTCGCTGACTTCCAGTCGGGTGACGAAGTCGTCGCCGATCTCTCCAAGAACGGGTTTGGCGGGTTCGCAGAGTACGTCAGTGTCCCGGCCAGCGCTATCGTACACAAGCCGGCCCCGGTCTCGTTCGAAGCGGCAGCGGCGACCCCAACTGCAGGTGTTGCCGCCCTACAGGCGCTCCGGGGTGTCGGGAAGCTCCAATCGGGTGAAGCCGTCCTCGTCAACGGTGCGTCGGGAGGTGTGGGAACCTTCGCCGTGCAGATCGCCAAGTTCCTCGGCGCAGAGGTCACAGCGGTGTGTAGCACAGCGAAGATGAAGACTGTCCGCGCTATCGGGGCGGACCACGTCATCGATTACACGCAGGAGGATGTCACCGAACGCGAGGCAGAATACGACCTCATCCTGGACGCGGCAGGGACCCATTCAATGCGAGCGTACGCACGCGTCCTTCGCCCGACGGGACGGTACGTCTTCGTTGGAGGACCCACGCGACGATTCGTGACCGCACTCCTCGCGGGCCCAATGCTCTCTATGACGGGCGAACAACGGTTCCGTACCTTCATGCTCAACCCCGCCCAGGACGATTTAGCATTCGTGATGGGGCTCCTCGAATCCGGTGATGTTGAGCCCGTTATCGACCGACAGTATCACTTGGACGAGATACCAGCAGCCATTCAGTATCTTGAAGCAGGTCGTGCTACTGGTAAAGTCGTCATCGTGTAGAAATTCGAGATATACGTAATAATTATCTCTGATGAGTTCGGAAATGAAACCGACTAGGAGAGCCGTTTAGATGCCAACAGAAACCGAGGTTGACAAACCCCTGAACCTCAGAGTCGATTACTGCATTGCGTGCATACAGAGCGCACGTCAGCTACTGTCGCTATGGCTTATCCGTTGAGCGATACCGGGTTCGTCAGCCTGAAAGCGGTCGCGCTTCTGTTCCTCCAGTCAGTTGTTCTCGGCCGAAGTAGCGGCCGTCTGGTGCCAATTCGTGAGGGCCAACCGGTCGCCTACTGTCGGTTGGTCTTCAGGCTGCTTCGACCGCCTCGCCTATTCGCTCCTCAACGAACACAGCGAACTCACCGGCAAACGACGCGACCGATTCCCAGTCGGTGAGTTCGGCGTCTCCTGCCTCATCCATCTCGAATTCCTGGTTTCTCACGATGAATTTCAGCAGCGCTCGCTTGAGAAAGCCGTACTCTGAGAAGCGTAGCGCGCCGCCGAAGAGAGCGATTCTGTCGGGCTGCCAGTTCGTGTCGTCGATAAACTTGTCGAGATATCCCGTCGCCTCCGCGAGCCCCTCTTCATTCTTCGCTCCGGACGCACCGGAGACTTGGAAGAATCCGTTCGGCTTTCTCACCAGTACGTCGCGGTTCGTTTTGACCCACCTCCGAACTGACTTCTGTTGTCTCCCATAGTGGACTGACGCGCCGACCAAGACGGCGTCAAACTCGTCGAGATTGAGTTCGGAATCGATATCTATGACGTTCACCGTCGTCGCCTCGTGGCCGCGGGCTCTGAATTCCGCCGTGATGCTGTCGGCTATCTTCGCGGTCTGTCCCTCGCCAGTTCCAAACACAGTAATGATAGTGGCCATACCTGCAATAACGTCGTCATCAATCAAATACTAGCTCCAGATTCTCGTGGCCAAACAACCTGTCACTGATGCTCTACGCTGCGTAATTATTCTGATTTTTTATCGAGCGGAACTCTACAGTGGATCCTCTCACTCACTTCATCCTCTGTACGCAGCAGTAGCTCGACAAAATACTCGGAGTCTGCCAGGAGGACGCGACCGACTCAGCACGCGTACTACACGACCATTCCCGGTGAGCAAAGCCGTGACCTCGTCCGTAATAGTGAGGAAATGGGACACGAGAAAAGAGAGTTCGTAAGAAACGGGTACCTCCGAAAGACCACATCACAGCCGCCGCTTGTTGTTCCCATCGTATGCTCGGAGGTCCTGCGCCGCGAGTTTGACCGTTCGCTCGATCCGCTTTTGCCTGGTCTCGTCCGTCTTAGCCTCCTCGACGGCCGCGATGAAAGCATACTGGTCCGTATTCGAGAAGTTCTGGAAGTTCTCCCAGGCGGTTTCGTCCGCACACAGCGCTGCCTCAAGTTCGGCCGGGACTTTGTGGTCGTCCCCGAGGCGATAGGCAGCCGCCCACTCGCCCGTTTCCTTCGCCACTTCGACGAGTTCCATTCCGGCCGGGGTCATCTTTCCCGCCTGGATCATCGCGCCGACCCGCTCCTTGTTCGCCTTCGACCACTTGCTGTCGGGGCTCCTGGGCGTGAACCGACGGGTGTACGTCTCATCGTTGATGCCTTTGACCAGGCCATCGACCCACCCGAAGCAGAGCGCTTCCTCAACTGACTCGTCGTAGTCGATACCGACTCGCTCGGCATCGGCCTTGTAGTAGCCGACCCACAGCTCCTCTGCCGTGTCGTGGTGCTCTTCTAGCCAGGTACGGAACCCGTTCTGAGACTCGAAGAACAGTGGGTCCATACAGTAAGAAAGGCATCATACATCAAGAACCCTACTCTTAACGTGGGCGCTAATGGGGATTCATAGAGGATTCGTGGTGGGATAATGTCTACAGTAACACCGTCGCTACTACTGACCGCCCCGAACACGTCTTGGCATAGCGACCTCCCGTGCTGAATTCGCGCTGTGTATTCAGCAGATCGCTCTCAACACAATCCTATTTTGACAGAAACTTCAGCGGTCAACTCGCACGTACTATAGACCGGATGATTCGTTCACAATCCAGTGGAAACAACACCTTACGAGAGGCCCTACGACACCTTCGGATCTATATTAAAATTCGTCTCCCCCTCCCACAAAAATAGTTATCAATCCAAATCAGCCACCAGGAGGTCGTTATACCTTATCGAGATATCTCCTCCGTTGTTCCATCTTCTCCTTCTGTGATCGTTGGTCGTAGTGCTGGTCGATGATATCCTTCGTTACGTTTGCCCGATCACTGACCGCGGTCTCTGGCACGTCACTTTGTAGGAAGTGCGTGATCGCTCCACGGCGAAACGGGTGCGGGCTGACGCTTGAAGGGCACTTTGACGAGGAATTCAACTCTGCCGCCTCGCAGTCGCTTTCGTCGCGGCCGTGAGGGCATTCCTGTCCGTACTTACAGGGACGGGTTATCTGGTAGCAGTACGTCCGTATCGTCGCCTTGCCAACCCGCCCGTGATTCGTCGAGAGGAGTGGCTCCCGGCCATAGTCGTCGGTCACATCGGGCCGCTTCTCGCGGATCCAGTCGTCGAGCACGAGACAGACCTCGTTTGAGACGGCGATGATGCGCTCTCCCTGGCGCTTGTTTTTGAGTGGCGTGTCGGTTTCGGGCTGGTGCCGAAGCGTCAGCGATTGCTCTTCCGGATCGTAGTCTTCGATATCAAGGGCACGGACGGACCCCATCCGGAGCATCGTATGCCAGAGGAGCGTCACGGTCACGTGCCGGAGAGAGGCGTGTTCGTACCGCTTGAGATACGTCAGTATCGCCTCGGCGTCATCCGCCTCAAGCATCACGTCGCGGCTGTTCTCCTCCGGCGTGACATCCGGCGAACGGACCTTCTTGTGGAGGTCCTGCTCCACGGCATCGATCGACTCCAGCCACTTGATGAAGACGCGGAGCGTATCCATCTGTGTCTTCTCGCTCACCTTCGTAAGGTCGCCGACGTTACGCCGCCAGAGCCTGAATTCCTGGAGCTTCCGGCCGGTCAGATTGTTTAGATTCTCTATGTTGCGTTCTTCACACCAGTCAAGGAGGAAGCCTAAACGCGATCTGTGGGCGGCTAGCGTCGCGTCCGCAACCGATGTTTCTTTCTCTGCGATGTACAGCTCGAACGCCGTGTCGGGATCGATTGGTTCGAGTTTCATAGCTCGATCTCGAACCGCCCGAAGGCGCGGCCTTTGGACACCCGCGCAGCGAATCACCAATTATTCAGCACTGTCTGTTGTATCCCGTCGGGTCCGTTCGGTTTCTGAACGGAGTAGAGTCAAGGGACGGCGTAGACTCGGGTGAGTTGCCAGCGCTGATGGGCTCCGTCGTACCCAGTCATCGTCGTCTGACGCCAACGAAGTACGCTGGATTGCTACTCCAGCGACGCTCGAACACCGTCCGAACGGCGAAGACGGTTTCCCACCCGTCGGCGGCCCGGAATCGAGTTCTGAGTTCGTCGACCGAGATCCCGTACACTTGCCGGTCGTCGCTCCGGGCGTCACCGAGGACGCAGTACAGACCGCCGCTCGGGACGACCGCCGCCAGGCCGTCGACGAAGCGATCCCGTTCGCGGTCACCGAGAACGTGGAACATCGCCGAATCGACGACCGTCCGGAACGAGAACCCGATCTCCCCGAGTCCGTCGAGGTTCAGCGCGTCCCAGACCAGAAAGAAGGCGGGGATCCGCCGCCAGCGCGCCTTCTCGGTGGCCTGCTGAACGGCGAGCCGCGAGAGGTCGATCCCGAGTACCTCGTACCCCTGTCGCGCGAGAAACAGCGAGAGTTCGCCGGTGCCGCAACCGACGTCGAGGACCGGACCGCGGACGAGTCCGGCTTCGACGAGGTCCACGAAGGCCCGCTGCGGCCGGCCGATGTCCCAGTTCGGAACGCCGGCGTAGGCCGCGTCATACACGTGAGCGACGGGTCGATCGGATGGGGTCCGAGCCGTCGTCATCTACCCGTCACCCGCCGGAGATTCCATAGTGAACTGTTGGGGCAGCGGTCACGTAGTGATTCCGCCGCGCGAACCGCCAGTGCTCCGGTCCCGGCAGTCGGGTTCGCGGAGGGAGTCCCGAGCGCGACCTCCGTCCGGAAGTCGTCGCCCCCGCAGCCGAGAACCTCCCGTCCGACGAGGAGCGGTCGCGGGGCGACTCAGTACGGGCGGCGATCCGAGTCGTCTTCGTCGCGCTGCCGAACAGCGTCCTGCCGCCGACGGGCCCGGTCGAGGAACTCCTGCGGGAGGGATTCGATGTCGCCGGCCTGTACGCGCCAGAAATTAGCGTAGAGGCCGTCCGCAGCGAGCAGTTCCTCGTGCGTCCCGCGTTCGACGAGTCGCCCGTCGTCCAAGACGAGGATTCGATCGGCCCGACGCACCGTCGAGAGGCGGTGGGCGATGACGAACGTCGTTCGATCGCGGGCGAACTCGGCGAGGCTCTGCTGGATGAGCGCCTCGGTCTCGGTGTCGACGTGGCTGGTGGCCTCGTCCAGAACGAGGATCTCGGGATCCTTGAGAATCGTCCGGGCGAGGGCGAGGCGTTGTCGCTGCCCGCCCGAGAGTTTGACCCCGCGCTCGCCGACCAGCGTGTCGTACCCGTCGGGGAGAGCCTCGATGAATTCGTGGGCCCGGGCGCGCCGAGCCGCCTCCCGCATTTCGTCGTCGCTGGCGTCGAAGCTGCCGTATCTGATGTTTTCGGCCACCGACCCGTAGAAGAGCGTCGGCTCTTGACTGACGTATCCGATGGCCCGTCGGAGGCCGTCGAGCCGTACGGTTCGGACGTCTCGGCCGTCGATGCGGATCGATCCCGCGTCGACGTCGTAGAGCCGCGGGAGGAGTTTCAGCAGGGTCGATTTGCCCGCGCCGGTGGGGCCGACGATCCCGACCGTTTCGCCGCCCGCGGCGGTGAAGGACACGTCCGAAATGATCTCGTCGTCGCCGTAGCCGAACGAGACGGCATCGTACTCGACGCGGCCGTCGACGACGCTGAGCGGGTCTGCGTCCGCTGCGTCGCGTATCGCTGGGTCCAACCGCAGCAGCCGCGCCACGCGAGTGCCGGCGGCCTTCGCCCGCTCGTAGTCGTCGACGACGCTGCCGAACTGGACAATCGGCCAGAGATACTGTTGTGCGTAGATGACGAACGTGACGAACGCGCCGGGCGTCAGAGCGGCGGTCAACCCGAACGGCGGGCCGGTGAGCACCCAGAGCCCACCCGCGAGGAACGTGATCGCAAATCCGACCCCGGCGATGATCGTCAGCCCCGGGAAGTACGTGATCTGGACTCTGACCGCGGCCAGGTTGGCGCCCAGGTAGTCCCGTGACGCGGCTTCGACACGCGCCTCCTCGTACGCCTCCGCGCGCTCGGTCTTGATCGCCTCGATGCCGCTGATGTTGTTTTCGAACCGGGCGTTCAGGTCGCTGATCTCCCCGCGGATCTGGAGATACCGCGGTTCGATCACGCGCGTGAACACGAGCGTGAAGACGGCCAAGAACGGAATCGGCAGGAGCGTCACGAGAGCCAGCGGCAGGTTCAGCGAGACGAGGATCGCGCCGATACCGGTGAACGTCGCGGTGATCCAGAAGATCGAGCTCAACCCGTCTTCGAGAAACGTCTCCAGCGCGTTGACGTCGTTGTTGAGAATGCTCATCAGCTCACCGGTCCGTTGACCGGTGAAGTACGCGAGATCGAGTCGCTGCATTCGGGCGTAGGCGTCGACCCGCAGTTCGTGTTGGATGCGCTGGGCGAAGACGCTCCACCCCCAGTCCTCGAACCACGACGCGACCGCGCCGAGAAGCGTCGCCGCGAGCAACAGGCCGATCGAGAACCAGAGTTGCTCCGCGGGCGAAGCCGGAATCCACGCCGACGGGACTCCGGGGAGCCGATACGGCCGTTGGTCGAGAAAGATCGCGTCGACGGCGAGGCCGATGACGAAGGCGGGGATCAGCCCGAGAGCTCGCCCGATGATCGTATTGCCGGCCCCGAGTAGCGCGAATCGGAGGTTTCCCCGGCCGTATCGGCCGTAGAGCTCCCACACGGGATTTCTCGTCGCAGCGGGAGCGAGATCCTCCCCGGCGTCGCTCGCCATACGCGTCATTCGGAGCGACACCACATCACTCTGTGGAGCGGTCCGGGAGGGGCAATCGCGCGGTGGCGTCGGCAAAGCGTGTCGTTCGACGAGGGACGTCGGGAGACCGCCCACTGCCGGTGACGGGCGAGGTCAGTGCGCGAACTCGACACCGCGAATTTCGAACCGCGCGCCGCCCGCGGACCCCGCCGTGAGATCGATCTCCCACCCGTGTTCCGCGACGATCTGCTCGACGATGTTCAGTCCGAACCCGGTTCCGCGGTCGGCCGTCGAGTGACCCATCTCGAACACGTCCGAGCGGCGGTCCGGCGGAATACCCGGACCGTCGTCTTCGACGTAGAAGCCGTCGTCCAGGTCACCGACGGTGACCGCGACCCCCTCGCCGCCGTGTTCGACCGCGTTCCGAAAGAGGTTCTCGAACAGTTGCTGGAGGCGGCTCCGATCTCCCGTGATCGTCCGGCTCATCTCGGCCTGAAGCGTCGCGTCCGCGGTCGCGACGTTCCGCCAGCAGGTGTCGAGAAACGGCCGCAGATCGACCGGTTCAGTCTCCGTCACGCTGGTCCCGTTGCGTGCGAGCGTGAGCAGGTCGTCGATCAGGGCGTTCATTCTCGTGTGCGTTCGCTCGACGGCGTCGAGGTGTTCGCTGTCGCACTCCTCCTGGGCGAGTTCCAGCCGCCCCTCCGCCACGTTGAGGGGGTTGCGGAGGTCGTGACTGACGACGGACGCGAACTCGGCCATCTGCCGCTCGCGCTGTTTGCGGTCGGAGATGTCGCGGGCGATACTCAACACCGCCGTCTCGCCCTGATAGGAGATCAGACTGGAGTTGATCTCGACGGGGATCTGTTCGCCCGCGGCGGTCTCGTGAACCGTCTCGAAGACCTGCATCTCTTCGTCGGGCATCGCCTCGACGAGCGCCGTGATCTCGCCGTCCGCGAGGCTGGCGTCGATGTCGTGCGGCCCCATCGAGAGCAGCTCCGGTCGCGAGTAGCCGAGGGTGTCGACCGCGGCGTCGTTGACCGCGCGGAACTGTTCGTCGAGGCCGATGACCCAGGCGGAGTCGTTCATTCCGTTGAAGAGTTCCGAGGCGTCCTCGCGGGCCCGCCGGAGTTGCCGCTCGCGTCGCCGCTGCTCGGTGACGTCCTGGACGGCACCGCGGAGCGTCACGACCTCGCCGTCCGCGACCGTCGGGACGCCCTGGACGCGGAGCCAACGGGTCTCGTCGTCCCGGCTCCGAAACCGGACTTCGATGTCGAACGCCTCCCCGCTGTCGAGCGCCGTCTCGACGGCGTCGGCGACGGTCTGGCGATCGTCCTCGTGATAGACGTCGAGCGCCAGGTCCAGTGAAACCTCGGTCTCGCGGCTCACGCCGAACAGGTCGTAGAGCTGTTCGGTCCAGAACACCTCTCGCGTGTCGGGGTCGAGTTCCCAACCGCCGACGTCCGCGATGCGTTCGGTTCGTTCGAGCAGTTCGCGCATCCGCTCGAACTCGCGCTCGCGGTCGCGCCGGTCGGTGATGTCGCGGGTCACGCCGACGATGCCCTCAGCCGGGTCGTCCGCGACGAGCGGGGTGAGTCGGTACTCGAGTACCGCGGGGCCGTACTCGCCGATCGGTACCTCGATCTCGCCGCGGAGTTCCGCCCGGTCGCCGTCGAGGAGTTCGCGGTAACGGTCCCCGTCCGGGCCGTCTCTGATCTCGGAGATGAGCGTGCTCTGCCGGCCTTCGAGTTCGTGCGTGGGCGAGCCGTAGAGTTCGGCCATCCGTTCGTTGACGAGCTCGAAGCGACCGTCAGAATCGTAGATACAGGCGGCCTCCTGCATCGTGTTCACCATCTGCTCGTAGCGTCGGAGCGTCCGCTCACGGGCGCGCCGCTCGCTGATGTCCCGTGAGATGACGATGAAGCGGTCCGCCTCGTCCTCGTCTGTCGGCAGTCGGGTGAGGTGGACCTTCACCGGGAAGCGCTCGCCGTCTGCGCGTCCGAACTCCGTTTCGACCTCGTGGCGCTCGCCGACCGCCATCCCGTCCCAAGTCTCACGGAGTTCGTCGGGGTCGCTCTCCCGGTCGACGTCCCAGACCTTCGTTCCGAGCAGTTCCTCCCGGGACTGATCGAACACCTCACAAAACCGCTGGTTCACGTCGATTATCGTCCCCTCGTCGGTGTGGACGTCGATCATATCCGGGGAGTTCTCGAACAGCGCTTCCAGTCGGGCGGTGGTCCGTTCGAGTCGTTCTTCGCGCTCCTTTCGCTCGGTGACGTCGGTGATGAACCCCTCCAGCGCGATCAGCGAGCCGTCGTCGTCGTAGACGCCGCCTCCCCGTTCCCACACCCACCTGGTGTCCCCGTCGTCGGTGACGATCCGATAGGTGATCTCGAACGCTCCGTCAGCCGCGAGTGCGTCCTGTACCGTCTCCCACACCCGCTCGCAGTCGTCGGGATGGATGATCTCCGCGCCCCACTTCACCTCGTTCCGTTCCAGTTCGCCGGCGGTGTGACCGGTGAGCGACTGAACCTCGCCCTCGACGGTCTCCATCGGCCACGGCGGATCGTTCCGGCAGCGATAGACCATCCCCGGGAGGTTGCCGATGAGCGTCTCCAGGCGGCGGGTCCGTTCGGTCAGGAGCCGGTGGGACTCGTGCGCGTCGACGGCGTTGACGATCCTGTTGGCGAGCAGTTCGTACTGCTCGGAGCCGGTTCCCTTCTGGAGGTAGTCGGTCACGCCGGCGGAGATGGCGTCGCTGGCGACTTCCTCGGACCCCTTTCCCGTGTAGAGGATGAACGGGAGGTCCGGGTACTCCTCGCGGACGGCTTCGAGCAGTTCGATGCCGTCTGCCCCCGGCATATCGTAATCCGAGACGATACAGTCGACGTCGTGGTCGGCGAGAACGTCGCGTCCTTCGGCCGCGCTATCCGCTGCTCGCACGGCGATCCGGGAGTCGACGCGTTCGAGAAACGTCGCCGCCAGATCCGTGAAATCGGGATCGTCGTCGACGTGGAGGACGTCGATCGTATCGGAGCTGTCGGTCATACGTACATACTCGTTGGGGCAGCCTCACGCGGCGGAAACTTAAGCGGTCGTCTTCGTGAATGTCGAGTGACCAGTTTCGCTCGTCGCGCGCGGACGCGGGAGCCGGGGCGCGGTCCGTGGTCACGATGCGTTGTGTGAATTTCACGTGTGTTTATATCCGGACCGTGGCTCGAACCCGAACGTGACACAGGCCCTTTCGCTGCAGTTCGTCGTCGCGGTGCTTCTGTGGGTCGCGCTGGGGGTGTACGGCGTGTCCGCGCTCTGGTGGCTGATCGACGACTGACGGTCGTCGCGATTCCCGACGGGGAGCGTCTCGTGCCGAAACCGGAGTGAGAGAACCAAGGGCCGACGGGTCAAAGACCGCGCCGCCGGACCAGCGCCAGCGCGAGGCCCCCGAAAATAGCCGCGCCGGCCAGCAGCCGCAACTGGAACCGAACCGGGTCGGTCGCGATCCGTGCGGTGAGGACGGCGAGCCCCGCGACCGCGAGCAGGAACCAGACGAGCGCGTAGCTTCGGCCCTTGACGTCCCGGTCCTCGTATCTGGAGACGTACGGGAGCAGCGTCGGGAACACGGTGATGAATCCCAGAACGATCGGAAGATTTGCGGACTCGAAAAGCGCCCACACCGACGGCGACCCGCCCGCGGTCGCGACGGTGAGCGTCCGCGCGAGGAACCAGACCGACACGGTCTCGGCGTACAGGCCGACGGCGATCCAGAGATTCTCGTGCGTCAGCGGTTGGGACTCTCCGGAGTGGTTCGCGACCCACCAGCCGAGGCCGAGGAGCAGCGGCCAGCAGAGCGCGAACCCGTATTCGACCGGCGAGATCCCGGCAGCCGGGACGCCGAAGGCGTAGGCGGCCGACGCGACGACCGTGGCGAGCGGCAGGGCGACGAATCCGGCGGGGCGGGCGATCGGCTCGCCCTCGGCCGTCGCTCTGCCCTCCCAGACGTCGAGGAAGTGGGGCAACCGCTGGAGTTCGCGGACCCACAGCCAGAGGAAGAATCCCCCGGCGAACCCGAGCATCGCGACCAGGCCGACCAGGTTCCAGAGCGTGACCCACGCGTCGAGACCGAGTCCGAGTATCGGCCCGCCGAGGAGGGCGAGCGCCGGCCCCGCCACCTGCGATCCGAGCGTCACCGCGAAGAAGAGATACCCCGCCGCGATGAACGCGCCGAGGACGACGAACGTGGTCAGAAAGAGCCCCTGAACGCTCCTGGAGGCGTTCTCCAGCGAGTCCAGTAAGTACCGCTCCAGGTCGAACTCGACGTCCAGCACCTGCCCGCGACTCGGGCCGATCGTCAGCCGTGGCGAGACGGCTGCCACCACCGCCCAGCCCAGAAACAGTAGGTCCGGAAGCGGATAGGCGTAGACGAACAGTTGCGACACGACGCCAGCGAGAAACACCGGGAAGACCAACAGGACGCCGAGCGCGGCGAGGTACGCCGCGCGGCCGGCGACGCCGACGAGACCCTCGCGGGCGAAGTCGGCGCGGAGTTCCGCGGAGACGTCCTGGTGGGGCGAGACGAGTTGGAGGACCTCGACGCCGCGCCCCTCCGGATCGAACAGCGACCAGCCGCGGACCCGACTCAGATACCACAACACCGCCCCCGCGCTCGCGATCATCAGCGCCCCGATGCCGGCCGTGAGCCGAGCGCCCTCGGCGAACTCGAAGAGGAGCCCCGCGCTCACCGCCGAGGCGGCGAAGAGCAGTCGGAACCCGCGTGCCTCGGACGGCAGCCAGTCGAGGTACGTGTAGACCAGCGGGGCGAACGTGTAGAACACCATCGCGAACAGCAGCCACGTCGTCGCCGCCGCGACAGACGCCGGGCCGACGGCACCGCCGACGAGCGAGATCAGCGGGACGAGAACGTCTTCGGGGAGCCGAGCCAGCAGATCAGTGACGGCCGCGCCGCCGATCCAGACTTTCGGCGACCGCAGGGCCGACGAACCGAACCCGGGAGCCATTGCGGTGGCGTTGACGGGTCCGGACCATCAATGTTGACTCGGCGGGGACGCTATTCGAGGTAGCCGAGGTCTTCGAGCCGGTTTTCGAGGTCCTCGTCGAGTTCGACCGCCGACAGGGTCTCGCTGACCTGTTCGTTGCGAACGCGGACGACGTCGAGCAGTTGTAGCGCCGTCCGGATCTTGTAGTGGATCTCCTCGTCGTCCGTCCGCTCGATGACGCTTTCGAGCAGCGTGCGGATCGTCTCGGACGTTTCCTGTGTCATTAAATCGAGTTCGTAGTCGACGAATAAAAAGTGCCGTTAATCGGCACGAAAATTCGTCCCCACCACTCCGGGCGATGCGAGGGGGCCGAGTCCAGTCCACGGTGGTGCACAATGAGTTCTCTCGCATTTTACCGCCGAGCGCCACCCCGCTGACGACGCTCGGCGGTGAGAGACGAGAGTACGCAGTATCAGTCGAACTCGTAGAAGACGACGCCGCAGGTCTCACACGCCAGTACCGCTGTCGCGCGTTCGACAGTTCCCGAGAGCGTGTGACCGCAGCAGTCCTCGGGCGTGGTCTCGACAATGTCGTCCGCACAGACCGGACACGTTTCGAGAAAGGCACAGAGGGCGCGCGCGGCCGGGGCCCGGAGTTCGGGCGGGAAGTCGGTGTCGGCGAGTGCGCGAACCGCCGCGACCTCCGCGACCGCGACCGGTCGCCGGAGCCACGTGGTCGACCCGTCGACGTCGGTGACGACCAGGAACGTCTCCGATCCCGTTCGCTCGATCCGCGCCGATTCGACGCGGCCGATCGCGTCACGGACGGCATCGGCGAGTTGGTCGTCGACCCCGGAGACCCGGTCGTCCGAGTCCGCAGCGAGCGCGTCCATCTCGCTCCGCCACGCCGACGCGAACGCTTCGGTCGGTTCTAGGCGTTCGCCATCGAACTCGACGACGCCGGCCGCGACGAGTTCGCGGAGGATTTCATCTCCGTCGACGCCGTCGACGTCGGTGCCGTCGAGTTCGCCGAGCGTCTCCGAGGGGGTCGCGTGCGCGAAGTAGTCGCCCGGGACCCACGAGACGAGTCGGGGCGCAAAGCGAGGCGTGTACGGAACGAGATACCCGCGCAGCCAGATGACGGCGAGGCCGACGATCGCGAGGGCGAGCGCGATCGCGGGCGCGACGAGCGCGACGGCCCCGACGAATACGGCCAGGATCATCACGTTGACGACCGTACACGGCCAGCAGCGGCTGTCGCCGGTGTGTTCGGGCCGACGGAGTCGGGAGAGCGGGGTCATCGGCCGAAGCGGGGAGCCGCCCTCATTCCGCCGCCACCTCGTCGAGCGCTTCGAGCACGCCGTCGGCGAAGGCGCCCTCGGTTTGGACGTCGGCCCGTTCGGCGGCGGTCTCGTCGGCGTTGGCGACGGCGTAGGAGCGGCCGACGACGTCGAACAGCTCCGCGTCGTTCGCGGAGTCGCCGACCGCGACGAACGCGCCCGGATCCAGGTCCAGGCGGTCGCAGACCCGCCGAAGGCCCGTCGCCTTGCTCACCGACGGCGACTTGACGTGATACGCGTACCCGGAATCGACGATAGTCTGTCCGTGCTCGGCCGCGAGGTCGTCGAGGAGTTCCAGCGGCACCGACCGCGTCACCGAGAGTTCCGTCTCCCGCCAGCGGTTGTGCATATCCGGTTCGGGCCACCCGCCGGGATAGCCCCCCTGGCGGAGTCGCTCGGCGACCTGTCGTGCCGCCGTCGCGTCGCCCGCGACGGTGAGATCGCCGTCGACGAGGATCACGCCGCCGTTCTCGGCGATCACCCGTTCTGGGATATCGAGAAACGTACACAGCGCGACGGGGTAAGCAAAGGACTTCCCGGTCGCCAACACGACCGGTGCGTCCCACCTTCGGAGCGGGGCGAACAGCCGTTCGTCGATCCCGCCCGCGGATCTGGTCATCGTCCCGTCGATGTCGATGGCGAGCGGACGACTCATCGGCCACCAGCCAGTGCCCGAGCCTTCGGCGACCGGTCGAGCGGGAGACCGGACGGCCCGGCGAGGGGCGTGCGCTGTCGGTACTGTGGCGGTCCTGCGGCAACCTCGCGAGGGTGCGTTTGTCGGTCGAATCGTGTCGGATTCATACTGTCGTGGGCGATGTACAACGGGCAGTGCGGATAAAGACGACGACGGTGGGGAGTTCGAGCCCGGCCGAGGGATCGGCCGATACCTCGGGACAGCCCCGGTATGTGACTGCGATCCCGGTACCGTGCGCCACTGTACCACCCGTGAGAGGTCGTGAGCGCCTGAAATACCCCGACGGCAGTCATCGTCTTTAGTGATACTTTTATTTCCACTTTGGGTGTAAGTAGTAACCAAAGAGTTAAGTTTTATCACTATCGATTCACGCAGTATGCGTCAGGTGGATAGACGAAAATTCGTCAGTGGCATTGGTGCTGCAACGCTTGCGGGCGTCGCAGGGTGTAGCAGTGGAGGAAGTGGCGGCGACTCCGGAGGGGACTCCGGTGGCGACTCCGGAGGAGATTCCGGTGGCGACTCCGGAGGAGATTCCGGCGGCGACAGTGGCGACGGCGACGGCGGCGACGATATGCCGGCCCATACGGACCCCTCGACGTATCCGGAGTTCGACCCGACGGACCCCGAGTTCCCGCAGTTGACCAGCACGCTGCTCGAAGCAGGGTTCGAGACCGGCGCGATGTCGGACCTCGAGCGGATGCAGGAGAACCCCCGAGACGAGCCCCGCTACGGTCAGCCCGTCGCGGAAACCCCCGACGACGAGAGTGAGTGGCTCGACCCCGACACGCTCGAGTTCTCGCTGACGCCGACGGAGGACCCGACGGTCTACGAGGACACGCTCCGCCCGCTGCTCGACAACATCGAGGAGGAGACCGGGAAGGAAGTCAACTACGCCTCCCTCGACTCCTACGCGGCGCAGGTCGAGGCGATGCGTTCAGAGCGCCTGCACCTCGCGGGCTTCTCGACGGGCGCGGTCCCGTACGCGGTGAACATCGCCAACGCGGTGCCGTTCAGCGTTCAGATCGACGGCAGCGGCGAGAACGGCTCGTTCGGCTACCGGCTCTGGCTGATCACGCAGGTCGACAATCCGGATATCGGCTCGCTCGAAGACCTGGCCGGCGACCCGATGCAGAACGTCGCGCACGCCGATCCGTCGTCGAACTCCGGCAACCTCGCGCCGCGAGCGCTCTTCGCGAACGAGGGCGTCGTTCCGGGCGAGGACTACGAAGTGAGCTACTCCGGGGGCCACCAGCAGAGTTCCCTCGGCGTCGCCAACGAGGACTACGAGGCCGCCCCGGTCTGTTCGACGTGTTACGCCCGCGTCGCACGCGACGACCAGCTTGACCCCACGCAGATCAAGGCCGTCTACGCGTCCGAGCCGTTCCCGACGACGGCGTTCTCGTACGTCAACACGCTCCACCCGGACATCCAGGAGGGCGTCCGCGCGGCGTTCCTCGATTACGACTACCAGGGCACCTCGATCTCCGAGGAGTTCGAGGGGCGCGGTACCTGGGTCGAAATCGACTACGCGACCGTGTGGGACATCATCCTCCAGATCCAGGAATCGCTCGAAGTCGAGTACGAGACGGGCAACCTCTCGGAGTAATCGACGGTTCTCCCCGTTCACTCGTTTAGTACAACAGTATTATCGTAGATATGCTCTCAGTAACTGACTTACAGAAGACGTACCCGTCCGGTGACGAGGCTCTCAAAGGCGTCTCGCTCGACGTAACGGGTAGCGAGACAGTGGCAATGATCGGGCCGAGCGGCGCCGGGAAGAGTACGTTCATCCGATGCGTGAACCGACTCACCGAACCGACCGGCGGCAGCGTCGAACTCGACGGGCTGGAACTCACGACGCTCTCCGGGAAGAAACTCAGGAACGCGCGTCGCGACATCGGGATGATCTTCCAGGAGTACAACCTCATCGAGCGACTCACCGTGATGGAGAACGTCCTCTCCGGCCGACTCGGCTACGTGAACACGTGGGACGCGTTCCGCCGGAAGTTCGCCGGCGACGACATCGAACGCGCCTATGAGGTCTTAGACCGTGTCGGACTCGAAGGCCACGAGAACAACCGGGCCGACGAACTCTCCGGCGGGCAGCGCCAGCGCGTCGGGATCGCACGGGCGATCCTCCAGCGACCGAAGATCCTGCTCGTCGACGAGCCGACGAGCAGCCTCGACCCCGAGTCCTCGCGGGCGGTGATGGACCTCCTCACCGAGATCGCCGACGAGGACGACATTCCGGTCCTGATCAACATCCACGAGGTCGACCTCGCGGAGGAGTACGCCGACCGGATCGTCGGCCTCCGCGACGGACAGAAGGTCTTCGAGGGCACGCCGGCCGATCTCGACGAGACCGCGCGGGGACAGATCTACCGAGGCGAAGAGATCCCCGAGGGGGCCGGCCCCACGGGCAAGGTAGTGGCAGAAGCCGAGGCCGGCGGCGCCGCCACCGAAGAAGGCGAAATCAGGCGAGGCTAAGATGGCGACCAAAGAAACAGATCGTCGCTCGTGGTCGCGTCCGACGGCGTTCTACAACCACTACGTGAAGTGGGCGGTCTACGTGATTATCGCGACCTTCCTCCTGTGGAGCGCCTGGAACATGCGGATCTCGATGGCCCGGGTGTTCGAGGGATGGAACGCCGCCGTCGGGCTGGTCCAGGGAATGGTCCCGCCGGAGTACACCACGCAGTTCAAGAACGACCTGCTGATCGAGGGCCTCGTCGAGAGCCTCGCGATGTCGGTCATCGCGACCATCGTCGGCGTCATCATCTCGATCCCGGTCGCGTTCATGGCCGCCGAGAACATCGCGCCGAAACCGGTCTACTGGGCCGGCCGCGGAATCATCACTGTCTCGCGCGCGTTCCACGAACTCATCATCGCCATCATCGCGGTCAAGGCGGTCGGGATCGGCGCGCTCGCCGGCGTGATCGCGCTCTCGTACAAGACGATCGGCTTCTTCGCGAAGCTGCTCGCCGAGGAGATCGAGGACATCGACAGCGGGCAGATGGAAGCCACCGAAGCCACCGGCGCAAACCGGATACAGACGATGCTGTTCGGCGTCGTCCCGCAGGTGATGCCGCGGATCGTCGGACTGACCATCTACCGCTGGGACATCAACATCCGCCACAGCACCATCGTCGGCATCGTCGGCGCTGGGGGGATCGGCGCGACGCTTTTGAACTCGTTCGACAAGTACGATTACGACTTCTTCCTGACGATCATCCTCGCGATCATCGCGATCGTGATGCTCGGTGAGCTGATTAGCACCTACATCAGGGGGCGGATACAATGACCGACTACCAGACCTGGGAGCGACGGACGCCCCGACAGCGGATCGTTCGCTACCTGATGATGCTGATCGTGCTGGTCGCCGCTGCGATCTCTTGGCAGCTGCTCCAGATCGAGTACAACTACCTCGGGACCGCCCCGACGGAGTTCATGGATCTGGTCACTCGGATGTACCCGCCGAACGTCGGGTACTCCGGCGAGATCATCTCCCCGATGATCGAGACGATCCACATCGCGATTCTCGGCACGGCGCTGGCGGTCCTGATGTCGATTCCGGTCGCGCTGATCGGCGCGGAGAACACGACGCCGAACCGGCTCACCTTCCTGCTCGGGAAGTTCATCATCTCCGCCTCGCGGTCGGTGAACGTGATCATCTGGGCGCTGGTCTTCGTCATCGTCTTCGGGTCGGGCGCGCTGGCGGGGACGCTCGCCATCGCGGTCCGCTCGATCGGCTTCTGTTCGAAACTCATCGCCGAGGCCATCGAGGAGATCGATCCCGGACAGGTCGAAGCGATCCAAGCGACCGGCGCGAACTCGGTCGAGGCCGCCATCTACGCCATCGTGCCGCAGGTGAAGCCGGCGCTCATCGGCGTCTCCACCTACCGATGGGACATCAACGTGCGCGCCTCGACGATCATCGGGTTCGTCGGCGCGGGCGGGATCGGCGTCGAACTGAACACGTCGATCAACTTCTTCGCGTGGCAGCAAGTCCTCACGATCCTCCTGGCGATCCTCGCCATCGTCATCTTCAGCGAGGTCGTCTCGGCGTACCTACGCCGGAAGGTGCGCTGACCACCGGCGCTCGTTTTCGCGTCGCTTTCGTCCCACGCCTCCGATTCTCTCCGATCCGTAACCGACGCAGATGCGACGGACGCTCAGTCGGTTCCACGTGGCCGATCGAGCAGCCATCGGCCCTCCCGCGTCGATAACGAGCCGTCAGCCACGGGAGGGACCGAGCCGGCAGGACACCGGTGCGTATCCGGCGATCGGGCTTTGCGACAGGGAGGGCAAACAGAGACCGCAGAATACCACATCAAATCACGAGCCTATCAGTATGAGGATCACCAGTACCGAACACGCATCCCCACATTCGCTACAGAGCGGGGGCGATACGTACCAGAAAAGAAGAATGTATTATCGAGCGTCCGCTGTTCGGCTATATAGAACTAGCGGGAGCTTCGAAGAGCGAGATGTGGGACGAAAATCGGACCGATCGAGCCAGTGCGTCCGAAGTGAATTCGATCTGCTTTTCACGGGTTTCAGACCCGCTGTCGGTTGACGCCGTGTCGCGAGAGCGGACACGACCAGTCGGATCGCCGCCAGAGAGTAAATACTGATTATACGATGAGTTTCGTTTCTCGAAACTCAGAATTTCAAGTGTTGTTTTTCCTGGCCGGGTAAAGATTTAATCGTTTTATAAATTCTCGTCTTTGTACATCTAGTAGTGTTTCAGAAGGCCGCAATCTATCGACAGACTCAGACGGTGCACGAGATATCGATATTAGATTTCAGTTTCATATATTCAAACTTTTAATTTAAAACGGTCACAGGCCGTCCCGGTCGGCTCGAAACGCGTCCGCGATGACTGAAGCGGCTCCGAATACGAACGAGCAGAACCGCGCGTACTCGAGTGCGAACGCGACGACAGTGATCTAGGCGGAGAACGGCGAAATCAACGAGAACACGGGCTCGCCGGCGTACGGAGGGGAAGTCGAAGACGAGGTGTTTCACCCCACTATTGTCCGCTACTGTGAAATATGTTACCACGGTTATTCGGGCGTTCGTGTAACGAAACCGCTGAAAACCCGCATATTGAATCGTTTTACCGTCGTCGTAGCGAGCTGCCGCTCAGACACGCCGAAGTAGCGCACCTATACACCGATATATATAGAAAATACCAAAGAATTTTGTATGTAAAATGTAATCATATAGCGAGTACAAATGGTGCCAGAAAAAACCAGACGGAAGTTCCTCAAAGGTGCAGGCGCAGCGACCGTCGCGGGACTCGCAGGGTGTTCGAGTCAGAACGGCGGCGGCGACTCGGGCGGCGATTCCGGGGGCGATTCGGGTGGAGACTCGGGTGGAGACTCCAGCGGAACGACGATGGGGTCGGGTCAGAGCGAATCCGTCACGATTCAGTTCTGGCACGCGATGGGGGGCGACCTCGCGCAGCGCATCGACGACATCGTGAACAACTTCGAGGAGCAGAGCGACGGGATCACCGTCGAAACGACGTCCCGAAACAGTTACCGGGACAACCTCAACGCGACGACGTCGGCGGTGAGTTCCGGGAACCCGCCGGCGCTCTCGCAGATCTTCGAGATCGGAACGCAACTGGCGATCGACAGCCAGGCGTTCGTCCCGGTCGAGGACATCATTCCGAGCGATCGCATCAACTTCGACAACTTCCTCGACCCGGTGCTGGACTTCTACCGCGTCGACGGGAAGTTGAATTCGATGCCGTTCAACTCCAGTAACGCGATTATGATGTACAACCGGGACGCCTTCGAGGAGGCCGGACTGGATCCGGACTCCCCGCCCACGACGTATCAGGGCATCACGGACGCCGCGAACACGCTCACCAGCGAGGGCGTCGTCGACCAGGGGATGACGTTCCCGAACCACTCGTGGTTCGTCGAGTCCTGGTTCGGACAGCAGAACACGACGCTCGTGAACAACGAGAACGGGCGGAGCGGACGCGCGACGGAGTCGAACCTCGACAGCGAGGCCGCCCAGAACATCTTCGAGTGGTGGGTCGACCTCTACGACCAGGATCAATACCTCAATCCGGGAATCGAGGCGTGGGGGCGAGGCCCAGCAGGCGTTCCTGACCCAGCAGACGGGGATGATCATCTACTCGACGTCGAGCATCGCGCCGATGAAGCAGGGCGCCGCCGACAACGGGTTCGAACTCGACACCGCGTACCTGCCCGCGCCCGGCGGCGATCGGACGGGGATCCCCATCGGCGGGGCGTCGCTGTGGGTCCCGCAGGGGCTCTCGGACGCGCAACAGCAGGCCGCCGCGGAACTGCTCCTGTTCATGACGCAGCCGGAGCAGCAGGCGCAGTGGCACACGGGGACGGGTTACTTCCCCGTCCGGGAGGAGTCGATCACGCAACTCGAAGACGACGGCTTCTACGAGGAGAACCCGGCGTTCCGGACGGCGATCGACCAGCTCAACGAGACCGAGAGCAGCCCGGCGACGAGCGGGGCCCTGATGGGGCCGTTCCCGGAGGTCCGCACCATCATCGAAGAGGGCTACGTGAGTATGATCCAGGACGGCGGCCCGAGCGTCTCCGACGGACTCTCACAAGTCAAAAGCGACGTCGACAGCGCGCTGCAGAGCTACAACGACCGGGTCTCGTAATCGACTCACCCTCTCTGAGAGAATGCCAGAATTT
Source organism: Halobellus litoreus (assembly GCF_024464595.1). NCBI lineage: Archaea > Methanobacteriati > Methanobacteriota > Halobacteria > Halobacteriales > Haloferacaceae > Halobellus > Halobellus litoreus. The sequence goes on from NZ_JANHAW010000006.1 coordinate 22,669, forward strand.
ACCAAACCGTACGAGTCGCGGTGGCAGGCGTTTCTGCTGCTGCTGCCGACGTTCGCGGTCCTGATCGCGTTTCTGTACTATCCGGGAGTCGAGACCTTTCGGTTGAGTCTCCAACAGACGATTCTCCTGGGCACCCGAAAGACGTTCGTGGGGCTGGAGAACTACGCGACGCTGTTGACCTCCTCGACGTACCACTGGAGTTTCGCGATCTCGGTCGCCTTCGCCGCGGTCGTCGTCATCGGCACGCTCGTGGCGTCGCTGGTCGTCGCGTATCTCCTCTTCCAGGTCGACATCGGATCGTCGACGTACCTGATCGCGGCGATATGGCCGTACGCGCTGCCGACGGCCGTCGCCGCGTCGGTGCTGCTGTTCCTGCTGCATCCGTCCCTGGGGATCATCACCTACGTGCTGGAGAGCCTCACCGGGACCTCGCTGGACTGGTTCACGAGCGGCCCGCAGGCGTTCGCGGTCGTCGCCGTCGTGGCCATCTGGAAGCAGTTGGGGTACAACATCATCTTCATGGTGGCGGCGCTGAACAACATACCCGAGACGCTGACCGAATCGGCCAAACTGGACGGTGTCGGCCACCTGAAGATGCTCTATCGGGTTTACGTCCCCCTGATGTCGCCGACGCTGGTCTTCCTCGTGGTGATAAACACCATCTACGCGTTCTTCCAGACGTTCCCACTCGTCGACCTGATGACGAGCGGCGGACCGAACGAGGCCACGAACCTGCTGATCTTCAAACTGTACCGCGACGCGTTCGAGTTCAGTAACCTCGGACTCGCGTCCGCGGAGTCGGTCGTCCTGTTCGCCATCGTGGCGATACTGATGTACGTCCAGTTGCGGCTGTCGGAGAGCTACACTACCTATGCGTGATACGATGTGCGAAACCCACCAGTTGAGCCGACGGCGCGAGCCCCGCTCGTCGCGACGAACCGATGCACCGAGGACCGCCCGTCCCGGAGGAGTCTGACAGATGGCAACACGGTCATCTTCCGAGTCGGCGCTCGCTCGGTTGCTACCCGGGGACGTCGACGCCGAGCAGGCGCTCATTCACGGCGGGCTCGCGGTGTCGATTTTCCTGATGGGGCTGCCGCTGCTCCTGGCGCTGATTATGAGCACGCAGAACACGACGGAGGTGTATCAGATCACCAACGTCGGAATCGGGAGTCAGGGGCTCTCGAACTACGGGACCGTGCTCGGCGAGTACAACTTCGGACAGTACATGATCAACTCGGTCGTGATGTCGGTGATCATCGTCGTCGGGAAGGTGACGCTCTCGCTGTTCGCGGCGCTGGCGCTCGTCTACTACCGGTTCCCCTACGAGCGCGCCGTGTTTATGTTCATCCTGCTCACGCTCCTGTTGCCGGTCCCGGTCCGGATCGTGCCGCTGTTCGACCTGATGGCGCGGCTCGGCTGGGGGAACACCCTGATGGCGATCACCGGGCCGTACATCGCGAGCGCGACGGCGGTGTTCCTGTTCCGACAGCACTTCATGTCGATTCCCGCCTCGCTGGTCGAGAACGCACACCTCGACGGCGTCGGGCCGCTGACGTTCCTCTGGAAGGTGCTGATCCCGATGTCGAGAGGGATGATCGCCGGCGTCTCGGTGATCACCTTCATCTACGCGTGGAACCAGTACCTCTGGCCGCTCATCATCATGAGCGATCAGAACAAGCAGGTGGTGCAGGTCGGGCTTCGGTTCCTCCAGGCGGCCTCGCAGTCGGGGCTCACGCGGTGGGGAATCATCATGGCCGGCGCGGTGATCGCGCTCCTGCCACCGCTCTTGGTACTCATCATCATGCACCGCCCGCTCCTCAAGACGCTGGCGATCCAACAGAAGTGATCACACATGTCTGATATCAATATCCGTGATTTGACGAAGGAGTTCGACGACGTAACGGCAGTCGACAACATCGATCTCGACGTGAAAAACGGGGAGTTCCTCGTGCTGGTCGGTCCCTCGGGGTGCGGAAAGTCGACCACGCTCCGGATGATCGCCGGGCTGGAGGACATCACGAGCGGCGAACTTCGCATCGGCGACCGCCGCGTGAACGATCTGGAACCGAAGGAACGGAGCATCGCGATGGTGTTCCAGAACTACGCGCTGTATCCGCACATGACCGGGGCGGAGAACATGAAGTTCGGGATGAAGTCGGTCAGCGACTACACCAGCGAGGAGATCGACCAGCGCGTCAGAGACGCCGCCGACATCCTCGACATCCCGGAGTTGCTCGAGCGCCGACCGAGCGAACTCTCGGGCGGGGAGCGACAGCGGGTCGCCATCGGCCGAGCGATCGTCCGCGAGCCCGACGTGTTCCTCCTGGACGAACCGCTGAGCAACCTCGACGCGAAGCTCCGGGTGCAGATGCGCGCGGAGCTGTTGCAACTGCATCGGGAACTCGACGCCACGACCCTCTACGTGACCCACGATCAGACCGAGGCGATGACGCTCGGCGATCGGGTCGCGGTCCTGAACGACGGAGAGATCGAGCAGGTAGATCCCCCGCAGATGCTCTATGACTTCCCCGACACGCGGTTCGTCGCGGAGTTCATCGGCAGCCCCGCGATGAACATCGTCCCGGTCGAACTCACGGGGGGCGACGAGCCCTACGCTCGACACGAGCACTTCGAGCTATCGCTGCCGAACCCGGAGCTGTTCACCGAGCGACCGGACTCGGCGTACTTCGGCGTCCGTCCGGAAGACATCTCGCTCGCGGACAACGTGGCGGGCGAGGCCGAGACCTTCGAGGCCGAAGTGAGCGTCACCGAGCCGCTCGGGGAGTCGCTCCTCATCCACTGTCTGCTCGGCGACGACGAACTCCACGTGAAGGCCGAAGCGCGGAGCGAGATCGATCCCGGCGACACGATCGAGCTCCAGGTCGACGAGGAACGACTGCACGTCTTCAACGACGCCGGCGACGCGATCTATCACTCCTCGCCGCGAGGAGCGTCGACGTCCGACACCGTCGAGACGCAGGTCGAACCTTGATGCGCGGGAGGACGGACGTCGCAGGGTTCGACTGGGCGTCTATCAGCACGCCGTCGCCCCTGGCCGTGACGGCGCGTGAGCCAGCATCCCGGAACTCGGCAGGGGGGCGCTGAGATGCGCCCGATCGCCCACCGCGGGTGTATGGCGCAGTACCCGGAGAACACCCTGGAGGCGTTTCGGCGCTCAGCCGCGGTCGTGGAGATGATCGAGACCGACGTCCAGCGGTGCGGCTCCGGCGAACTGGTCGTCTTCCACGACGAGACCCTCGATCGGGTGACCGACGCGACCGGCGAGGTGGCGTCGACGCCGCTCTCGACGCTCAGAGCCGCCTCGGTCCTCGGAACCGACGAGTCGATTCCGCTCCTGACCGAGGTGTTCGAGGCCGTTCCCCCGAGCGTCGGGCTGAATCTCGAACTGAAGGGAACGGACGTCGCGGCCGACGCCGTCGAGATCGCCGGGCGGTACGACCACGAGGTGATCGTCTCCTCGTTCCGGCCCGACGACGTCGCGGACGCTCGCGACGCGGGCGCGGCGGCGGTCGCGTTCCTGCTCTACGCCGACGCCGACGCGACTGCCGAGTTCGACGTTTCCGGCGCGCTCGACGTCGGCGAGGACCTGGACTGTTCGTACGTCCACCCGCACGTGCATCTCTGTCTCGACACCGACGTCGTCGAGCGAGCGCACGCCAGGGGGTTCGGTGTCAACGCCTGGACCGCCGAGCAGCGCGAAACGATCGGCGAACTCCGCGCGCGCGGCGTCGACGGCGTCGTGATCGACGACTGCGGGTTGGCGGACGACTGTCGGGACGGGTGAGGCTTCTCTCGGGCGTCACGCTTCTCGGTCACAGAATCTGGACCGCGCCGACGCCGACGAGACCGAGCAGCGCGAGATACGCCGAGCGGGTGGTGACGGGAACGAGCAGGTTCCGGTTGATACCGACCGCGAGCCAGACCTTGACGAAGATGCTCGCGAGCGTGCCGGCCAGGACGCCCTGGGCGGCGACGGCCGGCGTGACCTGACCGGTGCTCGCGAGCGAGACGGCCGTCGTCGTGGTCGTCCCGCTGGACAGGAGTCCGCTGAGGAAGCTCGTGAGGAGGAAGCCGGCCGTGCCGAACATCTGCTGCGCGCCGGCGGTGAGCACGAGGACGAGGAGGAACAGTCCGCCGAACGTCAGCGCGTTCGCGCTGCTGAACGGCGAGTCGAGGTCGAGTTCCATATCGCCGGTCCAGTTGCGTTCGTAGCCGGTCAGCGCGATGCCGCCGACGGCAATCAGTCCGAGCGGCAGGCCGACGCTGAACGCGGACTCCGGCACGAACGCGACGACGATGATGATGTTCCGGACGGCCATCGCGGCGTCGGCGACGAGGATCGTCGCCACCGCGAGGTTGAGGATCCCCGTGTTGGTCTTCGCCCGGTTCGCGATCTCGCCGATCACGGCCGTCGAGTTGACGAGGCCCCCGAAGAAGCCGGTGATCAGCATCCCGCGACCCCCGTATCGCTGCATAATCGCGTAGTTCACGAACCCGATCGCGCTGACGGCGATCACCAGCAGCCAGATGAGTTGCGGATCGATCGCGCCCCACGGGCCGTAGGTGCCGGTGGGCAAGAGCGGGTAGACGACGAAGGCGATGATCGCGAACTCGGCCGCGCCGCGGACCTCCTGGTGTGAGAGCTGATTCGCGAACTGATGGAGCTCCCGGCGGAGGACCAGGAGGAACGAGGACGTGATCGCGATGACGACGCCGACGAGGAGGTAGTCCATTCCGATGAGGACCCCGACGACGTACGCGACGAGTAGCGACGTCGACGTCGTCAGCGCGAGTCCGCCCTCCTCGGTCTCCTCCTCGCGCGCGTCGATAAGTAGCCCGCGGGTACCGAGCAGGATGCCCTGGACGAGCACCAGCGCGCCGCCGAGCGCCAGGAGGATCGTCTGCCCGAGGGTCGCGGCCGCGACGCCGACGAGACTGGTAAGCGTGAACGTTCGGATCCCCGCGGACTTGTTCGACCACTCGCGCTCCAGTCCGAGGAGCATACCCAGCGCTCCCGCCACGAAGAGGTTGAGCACGTCCGCGTTGATCGGAACGGCATCCGGTCCAAACTGCAGCAGCATCACCGTTCACCCGTGGTGTGTCGTCGAAGGAGGTAGAACATATTGATATATACCAGTATTTTCTCTATTTAGGCTATATAGTCCGGGCGCTTAGTTCTTTCGCAGCGCTTCGTAGTAGCCACGATCACACTCCGAGAGTGACCCGGTCTTGTAGGGTATCCTATCGTAGCGTCCGCAACTGAGTACTCGTCCGATCGCACCCGGTCGTGCGATCGAGTGAGCGAAGACGCGCAACCGGTACGATAAACCGCACGGCGAGCGGCAGCGGTTCGACCGACGGCGAGTGGCGGATAACGTATTTGAATCGGTCGGAGGAAAATCCGGAAGCGTCCGGGGATATCCCCGAAACCGTGCCGTTAAGTTTGTTCCACGGGAGAGAGACACCAATGGTCGAGAAGCGTGCGACGGTGACCTGCCCCGAGTGCGCGCGGACGGAGGCCTTCGGAAAACTCGGGCGCGCGCGGTCGTTCATCGAAACACATCGGTCCGAGACCGGACACGACGCGACGTGGGAACTCCATCGGCTCGCGGCGGGCGTCGAGCGTGCCGGCGACGACGCCGGCGTCTGTGGTCGCGCCGAGTGCACCGCCACGAAGTCGCCGCTCTACCTGGGCGACGACGCAAGCGACCGCGACTGACCGGATTTCGGATTGCTGTCAGTTCCATCGAACGAGCGCGAGGCCGCGCCCGACGCGGTCGCGCCCGAGTAGAGTGACCGGACATCGGAAACGTCCGGGACTACTCGTCGGCGAGGGCGTCGTCGAGCGCGTCTCGCCGCCGCCGACACTCCCGGGCCCCACACAGGAGCGCATCCAGCGCCGGATACGTCGTGTCGCGGTCGCCGAAGAGGTACTCCACGACCGTGTCGTGTCGAATGCCCGCCTTCACGTCCGACGCCGTCACCGACTCCAGCGTCGACTGTCGGGTCTCGATCGCGTCCTCGAGGTCGGTCTCTAACGCGGCCGACTGACGGCGACGCCCCCACAGTTCGGCGTCGTCGCACAGCAGGAGAGCGGACTGCTCGACCGACGGGAGCGACGACGCGACGGTTTTCAACGCCTCGATCGCGTCGTCGAGCGACGACAGCTCCCGCTCCAGCACGCGGAGCATCACCCGACTCTCGGCGAGGCGCTGATCGACGCAGTCGAGGACCGCGCGTTGGAGCGGTTCAGTGTACCGGTTTCCCCCGCCCCCGGACGCGAGCGCGACGGCGACTTCGCCGCTCAACTCCGCCGCGATGGCGGCGTGGACGTCGCGCGAGGCGTCGTCGACGTGCGGGAGGACCAACTCCTCGAACGCCGCGCGGACGCGACGGCATCCTCCCGCAGTCGTCGACGCGCTCGTCGTCCACCCGGCCGAAGACGGGTGAGTTCCCGCGTCGACGCCGCCGAGGTCAGTCGTCTCCGTCTCGGCGGCCACGCGACGGAACCCGTCGAACCCGCCCTGCAGGCGCTCCGTTCGACGGCGCTCGTCGCGGGCGATACGACGGGCCGCGGTCAGTTCGTCGACGGCGTCGCCGACGTCCGGCACGGTCCTTCACCTCCGTTCCGCATCGACACCGGGCGGGCGGTTCCAATCGAGTCGAAGACGTGGGCGCGAGCGGCGGTCGCGTTCCTGCGCATATTTTTTGGTATACCTAAAATCGTATAACGGTTGCGTCCGGCGGCGAGGAATCGACCCAATGGGGGAATCCTCGGCTTTTTCCTCGCGCTGGACGCAGGTCGCGTATGCGCGCAGCAGTCTATCACGGTCCGCGAGACGTCCGGGTCGAAGACGTGCCCGAACCCGAACTCGAAGCGTCCACCGACGCCGTCGTCCGCGTGACCCACACCGCGGTCTGCGGCTCCGACCTGTGGTTCTACCGCGGCGACAGCGACCGCGACGTAGGCTCGACAGTCGGCCACGAGCCGATGGGAATCGTCGAGGCCGTCGGCGACGACGTCCGCTCGGTGGAACCAGGCGACCGCGTGTTCGCGCCGTTCAAGATCAGCTGCGGCTCCTGTGAGTTCTGTTGGAAGGGCCTGCACACCTCCTGTGTGCACGGCGACGGCTGGGGCGGCGACAACGGCGGCGCGCAGGGCGAGAAGATCCGCTGCCCGCACGCCGACGGGACGCTCCTTCGAGTGCCGGACCGCTACGCCGACGACGAGGACGCCCTGCGCTCGCTGCTCCCGCTGACCGACGTGATGGGAACAGGCCACCACGCCGCGGTGAGCGCGGGCGTCGACGCGGGCGAAACCTGCGTCGTCGTCGGCGACGGGGCGGTCGGACTCTGCGGCGTCCTCGCCGCGCGCCGTCTCGGCGCGGAGCGCATCGTCGCCGTCGGCCACCACGAGGATCGGCTCGAACTGGCCGCGGCGTTCGGCGCGACAGACGTCGTCGCTGCGCGCGGCGAGGAGGCGATCGAACGGGTCCGCGACCTGACGAACGGCGGCGCGAACCACGTGATGGAGTGCGTCGGCGCGGCGTCGTCGATGGAGACGGCGGTGGACGTCTGCCGACCCGGCGGCACCGTCGGCTACGTCGGCGTGCCGCACGGTCTCGACGGCGGCCTGGATCTCTTCTCCTTTTTCGGCGACAACGTCACGCTCCGGGGCGGCGTCGCGCCCGTGCGCGCCTACGCCGAGGAGTTGATGGCCGACGTCCTGCAGGGGACGCTCGATCCCGCGCCGGTGTTCACGAAGACCGTCGACCTGGAGAACGTCGCCGAGGGCTACCGAGCGATGGACGAGCGCGAGGCGATCAAAGTGCTCGTCGAGGTCTGACGGCGGTCCCCCTCACTGCACGCCGCCGACGCCCGACGCCGCGTCGGGCAGGTCGTGCGGGTCGGCGTCGAGGCCGAGCGCTTCGAGTGCGGCCGCGAGGTGCTCGTCCTTCGCGTACTCCGCGCCGTCCTCGACGCGCAGCTCCTGGGCCTTCGCGAGCACCTCACCGCGGCGGTCGTCGGGGATGTCGTACTTGTCGGTCGAGAGTTCGATCACGAGGCCGTTGTTGTCGTGCGTGTAGAGCGAGAAGAAGATGCCGCGGTCGAAGACGTTGTAGTTGCGTCCGTCGTCGTCGAGCGCCGCCGCGACGTCCTCGAAGTCCTCGGGCGCGATGCTGAAACAGAGGTGATGGACCGAGCCGGTGCCGCCGCGCTGCGGGCCGCGGTTCGAGGCGCGATCGCCGACGAACACCGTCAGGATGCGGCCGTCGCCGGTGTCGAAGAACAGGTGCGTCTGCGAGGGGTCGTCGAGATTCGGCTGTCTGAGAACCAGCGGCATTCCCAGCAGGTCCCGGTAGAAGGCGAGGGTGTCCTCCTCGTTGCTCCCCCAGATGGTGATGTGGTCGGTCCCGGTGGTCTGAAACGGGCTGTCCGGTCGGTCCGCGGTGACGGACGGTTCGTCGCTCATACCCGCCGTAGCACGGCCACCGGCATAAGTTCCGGAGTGACACCGGTGTCACTGGTGAGCGTCGAACCGGCCGGGTCGGCGCAGGCTACGCCTCCGAGTCCTGGCCGACGAACGTGTCCCGTCGGTACCGACACTGCTCACAGAAGAACTGCGCGTAGCCGGCCGGCTGTAGTCCGTTGAACGACATTTCCTCACCACAATCTGGACACCACTTTGCTTCGACGCTCGACGGCCGCTGGATGGACATACTCCCACGGAGTGTGTGATCGTATATCAACGTTCCGGATATATAATGATCGATGAATGAGAGGACGCGAAGAAAGGCTGGCTCGCCGCCGTCGCTCAGTACCGCGAGGGGAGGTACGCGAAGCCGATCATAAAGACCGCCGTGAGGAACGAGACGATGCTGATCCCCCACAGTCCGTTGACGTGCGTCTGGAAGCGGTCGATGTCGGCGACCTGGCTGTTGTAGCTCTCGAAGTCCTGGGTCAGTTGCATCGTCGACTCGTCGGGGAAGTGCGCGAGGTACGTCTGGTCACTCAGCGTGACGTTTGCCTCGTCGCCGACGCTGATCGTGTTCGTCCGCGGGGCCGTCCACGTCAACTCGACTGCGTCGGTCGTCACCGAGTCGACGGTGGTCGTGTTGCCCTCGTACTGGATCGTCTCTCCCTCGGCGTACGACTGGGTTTCGGGTTCCGGGAAGTACTCCTCGGCCGCGACGAGTTCGGAACCGTTGAGCACGACGTAGCGCGTGCCGTTCTGTTCCACCGTCTCCTCGCTCGCGGCGGGGTCCTCCTGGAGGATGGCCGTCTCGTTTATCTCCTCGCGGAGGGTGAACTCGGAGGGGTCGTCGCCGTCGCCGACGAGCACTCGCCACTCGTCGCCGTCGACGCTCTGTGTCGAGTCGTTCTCCCACGTGACCGTGTACTCTGCGGACTCCTCCGTGTACTGGAGTTCACCGCTGCCCTCGGAGACGCTCGAAACCGTGTAAGTCTGCGCTCCGACCTGGAACTGGTCGCCCTGTGCGAGTTCGTACTCGGGGTTCTCGAACTCGACGGTCGGCGTCTGCGCGGTCGCGATGAGCGAGTACGAAGCCGCACCGATAACGATGAAGAGTGCGACGTAAATCGCCGCGGCGCGTCGTTGCATATCTCCGGATTTGATCACGTGGCGTATAACGGTTACCGTTTTCTCGAACGCACGAGCCGAGGTGCGAGCTACTCCGAGAGCGCGGTGCCACTGGTGCGGGGGCGGCGGTTGACCGTGGTGGAGCCCGTCAACACGACCAGAGAACAAAACGACCCCGGGTCCGTAGTACGCCTCGACGGATGACCATCGACGAAACGACCATCCGAAACCTGTGTACTGATGCCGTGTTCGAGCGAGGGCAGAGGTACCGCAAGGAGGGACGCATCCAGCGCCTCGAACGGTTCGACGACGTCGTCACCGCCGTCGTGCAGGGATCGTCTCGATACGACGTGACCGTCGAACGGGACGGGAAGGCTATCGACGCCCGGTGTACGTGTCCCTACGACGGCGCAGGCGAGTGCAAACACGTTGTCGCGGTGTTGCTGGACGTCGCCGTCGACCCGCCCCGAGACGAGAGCGAGCGTGTCGGGTCAACACTCGAAGACGTCTCGGCCGACGACCTCCGGGCATTCGTACGCGACGTGCTCGCGGACCGAACGGAGCTCCGTGATCAGTTTCTCGCGCGCTTCGGCGACACCGGCAGACCTGTCGAAGCGTATCGCACCGAAATCGAGGACCGGTTCGACCGGCACACCCAACACTATCCGGTCGTCACCGACGCCATCGACTTCTCGCATTTCTTCGAGTTGGCCGAGCAGTACCGCGAACGCGGGCGCTACTCGGACGCCGCGGCCGTCTATCGCGCGCTGTTCGAGGAGATCGACGACAACGAGATTCGGATCGACGCCGCGTACGATCACTACGCCAAAGCTTTGCAGTCTGCGCTCGACGGGTACGTCGAGTGCGTGCTCGCGGCCGATCCTGACCAAGACGAGTTCGAAAAGTACGTCGGGGCGCTAGCGGACCAAGCGGCGTCGGAGCATACAGCGAACACCGAGCAGTTCTACCAAGCGATCGACGACCTCGAAGAGCAACGGTGACGGTCGAGTCCCCCGCTCGGGGACGAATCCGGTCACTCTGTATCGAACGATCCCTGGGCAGGGAGCCAACCCTCAGCACGTGTACATCCCGGGGCACGTTTCCATCCTCACAGGGCGGGTGCGCTCTACTGGGGACGTCGACGTCCTCACCGAACAGAGCGACGAGGAGACTGCCTACTCGCAGAGACGCCGGAAAAGAAGGGCGACCGGCACTGCCGCTCACCTCGGTGTACGAGTTGCTCGACAGCGGAGATTCTCGAACCGAGTGACGAGTCTGACGACGGTTCGAGAGAGACGAACCCCTCTCAGGAGATTCATCTCAGCGATCACACATCGTCTCTCGAACTGAGAGGCGTTGCCGAGACGGAGTCGTCTTCGGCTTCAGTAGAGCCAAGGGCCGGATTTGAACCGGCGATGGGCGGCTCTGCAGGCCGCTGCGTTAGGCCGGACTCTGCCACCTTGGCGCATCTCTCACTATTGCGTTTCAGCGTTTAAGCCTAGCGGTACGGTGTGGTGACGTCCTGGTTCGAAATGAAGCGCGCCCACGAGACGCGGTGTCTCGCGGGCGCGAGTGTGTGGTATGAGTGGGAGGCGGCGAGCCAGTGTTCCCAGAGGATCGCTCACTCCAGTACTTGCTGACACGCTGGCAGGCTTAACTTCCGTGTTCGGGATGGGTACGGGTGGAACCCTGCCGCTCTGGCCGCCTTAACGCCGACTGGGGGACTCGAACCCCCACTCTCCGTCTTTCGACGTGAGAGTGACCGTCGTCGGTTCCGGCTTCCGTGACGTACGGTAACCATTGAAACGCGCGCAATCCAGTTTCCGCCTGAACCCGTCCATCGAGTGGACTGTAGTG
>NZ_JANHAW010000007.1 GCF_024464595.1 Halobellus litoreus
TCTGTACGCGATGTACCTACTCATCTACGTGGTCTTCGGCGTCGTTCTGGTAGCGCTCGTCTTGTCACTCCACGCGCGCCTCAAGACCGACGCACCGATGCTGATGGGGGCGACGACCGCGTTCGGGTTGATATGGGCCGGGCTCGTCATCGCCAGTGGGATGGTGGCCAACATCGCCACGGGCGTCGTCGTAGATCTGTACGGCACGGACCCGACCCAAGCAACGACGGTCTGGCTAGCGGTCAGTCCGGTCATCGACGGGCTTGGTGGCGGCAACGAGATCGTCGGCGGTATCTGGACCCTTCTGGTGAGCGTGGTCGCACTACGGGCACGGGCACTACACCGGGCGCTGAACTACGTTGGTCTCGTGGTCGGGACGGCAGGCATCCTCTCAGCTATCCCGGCACTCGGCGAAGTGGGCGGCGGCATCTTCGGGATTACCCAGATTGTCTGGTTCGTCGGCCTCGGCATCCTCCTGTTACGCGCGAGTCGGCGTGAGGCGGCGTCTGTGCCTCGATAATTCAAGTGGATACTACCGGCATCTCCAACATAAAGAGTAGCAGCGACGGTTACAACGTGTTCTGGGCTCGTCCACTCTAGCTGTGAATCGGCGGAGGATATGTCTTTGACTCCTAACGCGACGATGGGATGTGTCGGAGTCCACCGTGAATTTGCTGGAATCCCTGTACTGCACATACCCTCTGTATACAACGCACTTCTTCTGACAGCAACCGAGCATTCCACTCACCGACTGCTGAATACAACGCGCGTATCGAGTACTGGCCATTCTTTATCTGAAAAGAAGCCTGCTCGATTTATCTGGGGCGGGTGGATACTGCCTCACAAGTGGGTGACCGTCCTTGTGACTACTGTCACAATGCGCAAATTAGATACCTTCTGTTTTTAGAAGGAGAAGATGCGATAGACCACCCATTTCATAGGTGCTGACAGTAGTCCATCCTGACGACCACCAGCGTGTTTGTGTTCGATCTCCAACGCCGCCATCATATTTCATTTTATGGATATGGACATCGCCAGTGGACTCTTTGAGTAAGAATAGGTAGGTCGTTCCCGCAACCTCGTAGAACTCGGCTGTCGTCCAACCGCTTGTCCAGTCATCGGTTTCAACCCGATCGCCAACCGTTCCGTCGGCGTTCATCTCTTGAATATGGACCTGCCCGGTGGACTCTTTGAGCAGGAACAAGTATGCCGTTCCCGCAACCTCGTAGAACTCGGCTGTCGTCCAACCACTTGTCCAATCATCGGTTTCAACCCGATCGCCCACCGTTCCGTCGGCGTTCATTTCTTGAATGTGGACCTGCCCGGTGGACTCTTTAAGTAAGAATAGGTAGGTCGTTCCCGCAACCTCGTAGAACTCGGCTGTCGTCCAACCGCTTGTCCAATCATCGGTTTCAACCCGATCGCCAACCGTTCCGTCGGCATTCATTTCTTGAACGTGGACTTGCCCATTGGACTCTTTGAGCAGGAACAAGTATGTCGTCCCCCCACTCTCGTAGAATTCGGCTGTCGTCCAACCGCCTGTCCAGTGGTGGTCTTCAACCCGATCGCCCACTGTCCCATCAGCATTCATTTCTTGAACGTGGACTCGACCGGAGGCCTCTTTGAGCAAGAATAAAAATGATCTATTCTGCGATTGGTAGACAGTGGCAGTCGTCCATCCCTCCGACCATTTTCTTCGATCGATCTCTCCGCCTACCCTGCCAGCATCGGGGAGTTGGTGAATCCGAACGTTACCTGGTTTCATTCCTACATATATAGTCGCCTCACCGGCATTTGAGTCAATAGAGCGAGTTGTGATACCGACCCGTGCATAATCATCGAAATGGTACTTTTTCGGAGATCGGTCGTCCCAGAGAAGTACTCGTGAAGGATGGCTATCGCGTATTAGTACCTTATGGATTAACGTAGTAGCAGAGGGGATCCCCCTATCCCAGCTGTCTTTTGTTCGCAATTCGACAAAATAATAATAATCGTCTCTACTGGCCCAAACGAGAAGAACGAGGAGTTGGCTCTCATTCGGTTGACTAAGCGACTTGATTGGGCCTTCGATATTTAACGTCTCATCCTGAGAGGAATTGAGCATCTTGAGATTTGGCGAGGTGAGCCACCCAAGGTCGTACACCCCATAAGCGTTCATTCCCGGCCCCTTAGGTCCACCAGGCTGTCCCCGGTCGAAGGTATAGACATTAAGCGCACTCATAATGTCCCACGGGTCATCATATGCTGGCTCAAAATTTGATCCGGAGTGAGGAACATCATCTTCGAAGACGTGCGCCATCTCGTGTGTGAAAAATGTCACGCTGGAACGACTTCCCTTTGGATGTGCAAGGATGTGTTTCCCGCTTGCTCCAGAATCCGGTGGTTCGCTGTGAATCGCAATTATTCGATGATCTTGCAGGTTGTTCGGGGGGCCGGGTGCGGCTTCAGCTGCATCGATACTCTCCTGAATCCTTTCCCACCTTTTCGCATTGTCTCCCCCCTTCGTTTCCTCCCACGATTTTTGTATAGTTATCCAGCCGTATACCTTCGTTCCGTCAAGGTTGATTTTGCCGCGTGAGATATCACGCCAATAATCAGCGACCAACTGCTTGCCTGCTCCGGACTCTGTGAGAAGATCCTCGTAATAACTCACAGAATATGGTTCGTCCGGATTAATTCGTTTGCCAACCGTACCATCATTGTTAATCTCATGAAGATGACCTTGGCCATTTGATTCTTTCAGGAGTGAGAGATATGTCTGGTTACCTGGTTGATAGATATTGATGCCTGTCCAGCCACTGGTCCAGTCGTAGGTTCCCACACGGCGACCGATGGTCCCATTGGCGTTCATCTCTTGAATATGGACCTGCCCGGTGGACTCTTTAAGTAAGAATAGGTAGGTCGTTCCCGCAACCTCGTAGAACTCGGCTGTCGTCCAACCGCTTGTCCAATCATCGGTTTCAACTCGACCGCCCACCGTTCCGTCGGCGTTCATTTCTTGAATGTGGACCTGCCCGGTGGACTCTTTGAGCAGGAACAAGTATGTCGTACCCCCACTCTCGTAGAATTCGGCTGTCGTCCAACCGCCTGTCCAGTGGTAGTCTTCAACCCGATCGCCAACCGTTCCGTCGGCGTTCATTTCTTGAACGTGGACTTGCCCATTGGACTCTTTGAGCAGGAACAAGTACGTCGTCCCCCCACTCTCGTAGAATTCGGTGGTCGTCCAACCACCTGTCCAGTGGTGGTCTTCAACCCGATCGCCCACTGTTCCATCAGCATTCATTTCTTGAATGTGGACTCGGCCGGAGGCCTCTTTGAGCAAGAATAGGTAAGTCGTTCCCGCAACCTCGTAGAACTCGGCCGTCGTCCAGCCGCTCGTCCAATTATATTCCTCATTCAAAAATGAAATATATCCATATTTCTTAGATATATCGTATATTTTCGAATTTCCATTAGAACTTTTCAAGAGGAATAGGTAGGTATAGCCGCCAATTTTGAATGTTTGGGTTGTCGTCCAACCATCCGTCCATTTCTTTTTGAAGTTTGTGAGTAAAACTGTGAATTTCTGTGATCCCTCGATTGTCATTGAAACAACTATTCGACATACCAGGAGATAAATATCATCATTATTTATATTTTGAGTGAATGGAGGAGTACTCTAAGTCAAGGCCTGTATAAGGACCGTCCACTATCTCTAATTTCCTGACTATACCCTCTATATTCAGCAGGAGACTCTTAGCATATTTCGGATAAGTCGATAACCGGTTCGGTACCGGCTTCATCTGAATTGAGCGATTACTGGGAGAAAGCATCAAAAATAGATAATTTCTATAGCTCAATTTCCCTATTAGGTATCGATCTCTGAAGAATACGTTTCACCGGGAATAAAAACGGGAAGGTCGGTATCCCTTGTTTCCCGGCTGAGGTTATCGAACCACCGGCGAACTGTCTGATGGAGATTCTTTTTCGATCCGAAGGTATCGTACTGGACGTCGTACCCCTTCGGAAGTTCATCGATCGTCGCACTCCCGAAGTTTTTGTCTCGATAGATCGCGATCCGCTGGCCAGGTTTGTGTGTGGTCGCAGGGTTGCCGCGTCGAAGGTGGAACTCGCCGAGGATGCCACCTGTTTCCGCACCGACCCCAGTCGTTAGCCCGCCACGCGTGAAGAGGAATATAACCGCGTCGCTGTGCGCAGCAAACGCTACCGATTGAGCCAGTGGGTCCATTCCAGTGATTTCCGGATCGTCTGCGTCCCTCTCTTTATTGTGGTTTTCCGCCTGCTGGTGAGTCGGGATGTCGATATCGGTGGCGATGAACGCTCGACAGTTGTGTTCGTGTCGAAGTTCGCGACAAAAGTCCCGCAGTGCTTCTTCCATACTGCTGTTCCCGTTCTCGTCGACGTGTTCCTCGGGATCGAAGAGCGGATCTTTCTGGAACGGTGTTCGGAGTTGGTCGGCGTCGTCGTACGCCTTCTCCGCATTAAACGCCGTGTAGGGGCCCATCACGTACACCGTGAAGTCGTTGTGCGGCCCGATCTTAGGGGGCTCTGGTGCTTGTTCAGCGAGAATATCAGATATTGGGCGACCGTCGTACCGAAAATCCGTATCGCCATCGAACATTACCTCTCGAATAGATCTACCTCGTCAAAAGAGTGGGCGTTGTGCCTCTTCCCACCTGCTTAATATCAATATAAAATAAAGAAATATTTCTTTGTAATCGGTAGAATCATACTGCAGCGCGTTCTACGAGTAACCAACGATGTCCTCTGAATCCACTCACCCGACACCAGACCCCGACGAGAGCGGCTTGAAACAGTACGTCGAGGAGCAATTGTTCGGCAACAGTATGGGCACGCTCTCGGATCACGTCGCCCGAAAAGCCGCCCTCGGCGATTCGAGGCGATACGCTATCCTCTATTACCTTTGGGACCGGGAGGAAGTCGCTCGCAAGGAGCTGGCCAGCGCGATCGACGATCCGCAGTTCGACCTCACGCACCACTTGGGGAAACTCATCGAAGCGGGTCTCGTCGCTCGAACCGGCGCGCCCGAAGACGAGGACAGCCGGCAGACGTTCTACCGGATCACGCATATCGGCCGCCAGGAAGTTGCATCCGATATCGAGAACGTCACCGGTTCTAAACCGCAATAGCGGCGATAATCGTCGAAACGATGTTCCTCAACCGCCCCGAAGAACGAACGGATCCAACGCTCCTTGCGGAAGGGTTGAGAGCACTGGATCGTTCCCGCGACTGCGATCGCTTCTCCTGCCTGTATTGAACGAACCCCAACCTGGAAAGTCGTTCTATGACACCCTAATAGATACGTCCACGCTGAAATCAGAAGCTGGGTACTTAGGTGTACGACGAACCACGGCCTCTGAGGTCGCCAAGCACCTCTTGGCGCTGCTGCATTTTGTCTTCTTTCGATCGAACGTCGTAATGCTGGTCGATAATAGCCGGCGAGACGTTACACCGGTCACTGACTACTTCGACCGGAATGCCGGCCCGAAGCAACTGCGTGATGTATCCCCGACGAATCGGATGAGGCGTCACGCTTGACGGACACCGGGAAGCCCGGGCTTCGTTGTTTGCTGCCTCGCAGTCGTCCGGGTCACGGTCGTGCGGACACTCCCGTCCGGTAGCGCACGGCCGCGACCACCGGTAGACGTAGGCCCGAATGGTTGAGGTCGCTACGCGACCCCGCTGTGTTGCCAGAAGCGGTTTTCGCTGATAATCGTCCACGACGTCCGGCCGCCGTCGTTCGAGATAATCGTCGATCACTTCGCACGCCGCTTCGCTGATGGCAACCCGACGCTCTCCCGGTTTCTTGTTCTTGATCGGCGTCTCTGACTCCGGCCGGTGATGGATTTCGAGGTGGGGCGTCTCCGTATCCGTCTGGTAGTCCTCGACGTCGAGCGCACGGGCTCCCCCGAGGCGTACCCCCGTCTCCGTCAGGATGACCCAACAGACGTGCTCCGTCGTGGCGTACTCGTAGCGTTCGAGGTATGCGAGCACTTCCTGCGCTCGGTCCGCGCTGAGGACTGTGTCCCGTGCGTTCTCGCCATTGTCCAAGTTCGGCGAGTCAACCTTGCGGTACAGTCCCGACTCGACGGCGTCGATAGTCTCACACCACTCGATGAATACCCGAAGTGAGTCCATCTGCGTCTTCTCACTGACGACGTTCAGATCCTCCCGTCGCCACACGCGGAACTCGTGCAGGTCGCGTGCAGAGAGCTGATCGAGGCTATCGATGTCTTGGTCTGCACACCAGTCGACGAAGAAGCCGATCCGGGAGCGATGGGCGTCGACGGTCGCCTGTTGGCAGTCGCGGGCCTTATCATCGAGGTAGAGTTCTAACGCCCGTTCCGGGGAAATCGGTTCGAGCGATTCGGTCGTCTGGTCAAGCACCTCCTCCAAGCGCGCCTCCAGACTGTCAGGGTCTGCTACGGTTGGAACGTCGTTAGACACGATTACTCCAGCCCATTGAATATCCCGTCGATGAACTGATTCGGCGGTTCCTCGCGTGTCGTGCGGATTGACTCGTCGAGATCCGAGGTGGCAGACGATTCGAGTGCTTGAAGACCGCGGGGGTTCCGGTCGATGTGCTCTTCGGTGATCGTCTCAAGGTATACAAATACCGTGACATCACACTCCTCGGCGGCAAGCGTGAGCTTGTCCTTCGTGTCTGAATCGATACGAGCAGCGACCGATTCTGTGGGGGTTCTCACGTCACAAGCCCTGGCCGGGTTCACACATATAGATTGGTCAAAAATTGGGGTTGGTGGTTCGATATCCACCAATTATTTGAGATTGAAGCTATTGATCGGACCTAATCTGATTAATATAAAAATCAATCGACCAATTCTGGTGGCAGATCTGAATCCCGTTACCAACCCCAGTGGATGTCTGTCAAGTGCTCCGCCAATTCACGTTTACGAGTGACCGATTACGTCGAATCGCCACACAGCACAGTGATATTGGTCTCCCACGATCCACAGGGAACTTCAGTCTATTGCGATAGTTCCCTCAATACGCGGCGGATCCGTAGCGTGGTCTGTCCTCGCGCGACACTGCCGCGCCAAGTTGCTCAGCTATCCAGTCAAATAGCGTAACAGCGGGATCCTGAAACGGTAGCCGGATCATAGTGACCGGAAATAATTGGTGTGAATGTGACGTAACAAGCGGTTACCAGTGTATTAGTCGGATCTCGTTATTCGAGACAACTGATGATCTACTCGGATCTACTCTCGGTTTTCGACGGACCGATACGATCAGCAGAACTAACACAATATCCAGATTGGCATAACCTGTGGAGACCAGTAACGGCCTTCAACACAATCAGCCCGTGGAGGGGCCGTTGGAAGTGACGGTCCGTGACGTCGACACCGATCCAGCATCTCCTTGAGATGTAGAACTCATTGCAACAGAATTACAATATCGTCTGTGATTCAAAACGGACTGGGGGAGGGGGGTGCGTCCGACAAGACGGATTGGATGTAAGGCACCCACGTAGTGAGTCCGATACACCGATGAAATCGCTCAGCAGTCAGTTGGATCCGAGCGCAGAAAGTCGCGGTTCGAACTCCTCTTGGAATTCATCCATAGCATCAACCCCCCACTCAATCAGGTGGTCTCGCTGGTCGGCGGTTAGTTCGGTGATCGACCCGTCGATGTCTTTCGGCTGCTTGATTCGGAAGGCCTGTTTCTGGGGCAAACGTTCCCACTCTAACTCAACACCTAAATTCGTCTCAATATCCGTTCGTTCCCGTTTTATTGCTTCAAATATCTCTTCGTTGCGTTCCTTATCCGACGTGGAGATGTAGAGTTCGACGGAAAACTCTGGTCCCTGATGGAACACCCAGCCAAATCTAACCCCTGAAATTCCAGCACTGAACGTCAGATAGTTTCGAGGCCCGGGTTTGAGTTTGTACCACTTCGGGCGTCTCTGGGAGTATGCTTAGACCATCTCGGCGAAGAACTGCCGATAGCTTTGCTCGGAGTCGGAAAGAGATTCGTCACTAACCTCTCGTTCCCATTCGTTGGGCTCAACGACGACTTCAAACTCGAATCCACGTTCTTCGGATCCCTCGATACTCACGACGCGAGGTTTGATCGCGAAGAATTTCGCACCTTTCGGCCCGGTTTCGTTCAACCATTTGAGCACGCTCCGGTGCTCCGGTCGGAACTCCTCGGCGAGCCACATCGTGAATCCGGCATTCTTGCCGGACGAGTACGTCAGGAGCTTTCCCAAGTGATCGTGGTCTGTCCTATCGTATTGGTTCTCGATAACGACGGTCTCACCCGTGTTCATCTCCCGTGCAACGATGTCAGCCGAGAAGTCGCCAACGGCTTCCTCTGCCCGTGCATCCTCAATCTCTATCCCCAACTCCGACGCTAGCAAGTCGATGTTCTCCGTCAACCATCTCGTGAAGTCCCGTTCCTCGTTCTCCCACACCGAACGGAGGTTATGCTCTCGAATTCGCGAGATGTTCCGATCCATAGATACGTTTTCCAGGGGAGTTTAGATAAAACGTCGTTCACTACGGGTTCCTCAAGCACGCTCCGCTGAGACTCGTTGCTGGACGCAACCACTTCCCCTAGGGAAGACTGGCCCAGAGGCGTTCCACATTCAGAAACTACTAGTAGATGTAGCAGGGCGCTACAGGCTTCTGTTCGACTGTTGAACGAATCGTCCTTTCAGGTGTTCCAAGACCCGATTCTGAACACTGCTGAATACCTATGAAGAAGATTCATAGAGAGCTCACGAACCAATCGTACGATAATTCTATCGCCGGAAGATGTTGTACAGATAGGCTAGTCTTCGAGTGCGGCATTAAACAGCGCCGTGTCAGCGTATGATCTCCACTGAACGATCTTCCCGTCTTCGAAATCGAAGACGTGTGCGTTCGGGTATTCCACTGACTTCCCCGTCTTGCTAGCCGTACCACTCCACGTGAGAAGGACAACGACGGTATCACCGTCTGCGACGTATCGCTCTGGAACGACCGAAACATCCTCCCATTCAGTTCCTATCCTGGAAAAGACGTTCTCAACGATCTCGTCGAATCCGTGTTGCGTCCCGCCGCCGGCAATCCCCTTTGGTTCGTGTAACTCCACATCCGGATCCATGATGTCTCGGACGGTCTCGAAATCGCCCTCGGCGAACGAATCGTACAGTTCCTGTACTCTCTCGGTATTGGTCTTCTCCGTTTGTCTTGGCATGTAGATTATCCTCTATGCGATAGCCGGGAATATGGCCCCGCAGTGAGTCAGGCTATCACGGTTCCCGTCCCTGTTATTTCAGACCGCTGGCTGTATGTTGTGGTTGAGATGGAACACGTTCTCCGGGTCCCACTCGGCCTTGACAGCAGCGAGTCGGTCGTACACCTCATCACCGAATGCATCGTGAACGCGCTGTTCGCTTTCATCTTGGCTGATGAAGTTGACGTATGCGCCGCCGGTCGCCTGCGGCGTCAGGGCGTCGAACAGTTCACGTGCCCACGCGATGTGGGAGTCGTCCTCGTCCGCGTCGCGCCATCGTGACTGGATGTTCACCACCCACTCGGCGTCCCGATGCTGATACGGAGTCGAGTCAGCAGGACGACGCGTTATCTCACGCCCGAGTGCCATCATACCGATCGTCGTCTCCGGGGAGTCGATCGTGGTGGCGGACTCGCATATGATGTCGATCGCCTCGTCACTCATCTCCGGCAGGTAGTGTGCCTTCCAGTAGTTGCGTGCCCCGGCATTCGTCGCCCCATCGAACATGGTCTGGAACATTGTGTACGGCTTTGGCCCGACAGCGTCGGCGATCGGTGAGCCGATCTCGCGGATCGGCGCGAGCACGCTCTCACCTGTCTCTACATCGCCAGCGTACATTACAACCACCATGAGCACGAGCTCACCATGCACCTCCTCGGGGAGGAACGGGGCGGGCGGAGCTTTGCGGATGGCCATCATGCAGGCGACCTCGTCCGGTCCCTGGTCAATGGCTTCGGCAACCTCGCGCATCACCGGTGGAGCGTCAGTGATGCCGTAGACGACAGGCCCTGCGAGGACGGTCGGGTCGAGTTCGTGGAGGTCGAATTCGAAGGCCGTCACGACCCCGAAGTTGCCGCCGCCGCCGCGGAGTGCCCAAAACAGATTGGGATTCTCGCTCTCGCTAGCTGTGACGAACCGGCCGTCAGCAGTCACTAACTCGACCGACCGGAGGCTGTCCACAGTCAGCCCGAACGTGCGTGATAGGTGGCCGAACCCCCCACCGAGGGTCAGGCCAGCGACACCGGTCGAGGACACGTACCCGCCCGGGAGAACGAGCCCGTGTGCTTGCGCTTCGACGTCCACATCGTGGAGGAGAGTGCCAGGTTCGACCCACGCTGTCTGCTGCTCGGGATCGACGCGGACGGACTTCATCGCGGAGCAGTCGATCATCAGGCCGTCGTCACAGACGGCGTTCCCGGCGACGTTGTGGCCGCCGCCGTGGATAGCAACCTCCAACTCGTGATCGCGGGCGAACGCGACAGCCGCCATCACATCACTCGCCCCGAGCGGTTGGGTGATGATCGCCGGGTGCTTGTCGATCATGGCATTCCAGATCGAACGCGCCTCATCGTATCCCTCGTCCGTCGGGACGAGTACGTCACCTCTGAACCCGGTTCTGAGTGCGGTGATATCGTCGTCCGAGACCAGTGGCTGAGCCATTTCCGACATTATTATTCGTTATAAATAGGGGTGCCAACTACTTAGCCTCGTAGTGAGCTATGCTATCACGGATATCGACCCTGTGAATAGTGGGAGACATCAAGATTCGACTGCTCTGAATGCGCTTGCATCCCACGGATGCACCACCTCTCGCTCAGACATCTAACGAAAGGAACTACAGAATCTTGCTGGCCGCTGACCGGGGTCCAACACACTGCCTCGCGCTCAGTTCGTGCCGTCCTCTCCCTCGACCTCGTAGACGTCTTGCCACGTCTCCTCCCCGGCCTCGGATGGCTCCAAGTAGACGCGTCCGCGGGCCAGCTGTCCGTCCTCCACCTCAAAGATAATGACGCCCCACATGTCCAACGGTGTTCCGTCAATCTGTGTTCCCGAGTATCGGAACTCCGCCCAAACGGTAGTCCCGTCCTCCACCAGATTCAGAAGGGTCGCCTCAAAATCCGGGGTCGTTCGGAAGACGGTCTCCCACGTCTCGCGTACCTGGTCATGGCCGGTAAAGTTGCGCTCCGGATGGAGAGGTGTCTCCGTCTGGTAGTCCGGTGCGATCCATTCCAGCATCCCCTCAAGATCATGGTCATTCTGTGCCTCGACGACGCGTTTGACGATAGTGCCTGGACTTGTTCCCATACCTGTTCCAAGGAGCGACGCGGCGATAACCGTTCGTAAGCGATTCAGGCCCTCTATTCAGTAAGTCTGTTGAGATCCTCGAACGGTGATAGGGCACGTATCGTGCAGAATTTCCGAAGATAACTCACCATGGTAATCTTCGCGCGTCTACAGCGCCAGAATTTCAGGCACCGTGTGAACACGCCTCAGCTAGGTTATATACTCAGAGACCGTATCTAATAATAATTAAAGATTATGGCAGATACTGCAGCCAGTTCGCAGGTATTGACCTCGTCCACCAGTTCATGGACATCCACGGGCACGGGGAGGTGAACGACTCATGAGAATTCCCTGGAACATAGAATCCCATCTCAGGGAAGAGCAAGTGGCTACGGAAGTGGCCGATGGTGTCTACCAGCTCTGTTCGACCATGACCAACATGTACCTCATCGAGGACGATGATGGGCTGACATTGGTCGATGCAGGATTGCCTACTCAAATGGAACTACTGGAGGCCGGGCTCGAACGAATTGGGGCCGATATAACCGACATCAAGGCGGTGATTCTGACCCACGTAGATCCAGACCATATGGGACTGGCTGAACCGCTTCGGAAGGAGGGAATCCCCGTTTGGGTCCCCGAAGAGGGATATGAAACAGCGTTGGAAGGCGGACACAATCCACAGCTTGGATCCTTCCTCCTCTTGTGGCGACCCGCGTTTGCGCGATTTATCCGCGCACTGATGAAGGCTGGACTTACGAACGTGGAACCGATTGCTGAGGCTCACACGTTCACGGATGGTCAGGTATTGGATGTCCCCGGCAGGCCGAAGGTGATTCACACACCTGGCCATCGGAAAGAGCACTGCTCATTCTGGATGGAGGAGTCTCGAATTCTTTTCGGTAGCGACGCGTTGCTAACGATGGACATAATGAGTGGGAAGGCCGTGGATCCTGAGCCCGTGCGAGGAGGGAACCTGATGAACTATAATAAAGAGCAACAAATGGACTCCGCCCGAAAATTGGGCACGCTCGGCCACGTCACCCTGCTCCCCGGACATGTTCAACCATGGGAGGGAGACCTCGGGGAACTGTATCCTCCCGTAGAGAGCAATCCAAGCGTATCCTCTCGTTCTTCCGTGAGAGACGAAGGGTCCGATGTTTTGTCGGAACCGAAGACCGAACAGGCGAGAGTCGAGCAATAGGTCCGCCAGTCAGCGTCCCGACGTTCGCCCGGCCGGATTTCGACCTCAATCGAGTTCGATCACGGGTGTGTTAAACGGTACCAGAGATTGGAGTCCCTATCTTGAGACCCCCTGAGAGATGTGCAGGCCTACGTGACAGCCGTTTCAGTCAAGTCTACTTGAATCGAACGTGGATGTTATGCTGCATCCACTCTCTGTCTCCAGCAGAGTCTTCCTGACAACTCCTGAGTAGATCTGTACGTCGCTGATGCATACAGGGTGCGAATCTCCCGGGGAAAGCTGCTCAGCTAACTACTGACCTAGTATGTCACTCGCCCTTATGTCCTCCAAGAGCGTATTGGTCACATGTACTCAGGGGAGAGCGTTACCGAACGTCAAGAGACGACCGGAGAATTCGAGAGTGGGATTGCCGCGAAGGTCCAGCAGATTCGTCCCTCCGTCCAACCCTCTCCGATACATGGATACGAACACGTTCGCGGCTTCGGCATCTACGCGCTTCCGTTTGATTCTGGCCACGTGCTCGCGCTTCGCGTGTTTCCCGAGAACGATTTTGCACCGTATATGACGGTTTGGCATCGCACGCCGGACGGGCGCTGGTCGATCTACGTGGACGGCCCCCGTCACGATACTGCCTGCCCCCGGTACTTCGGAGACGCAACGGTTCACGTCCAGTCAGCAGACATCACGCTCACGTGGCTCGATCCGATCGAGCTTCAGGTCCGGATGGACGACCCCGAACTTCTCTTGACGGTGCGGATGGACGCGCCTCTGACTGCAACGATTCTAAATGCTATCGGCGCTCGTTTCCCGTCCTCACTCTGGCGTGTTCCGGGAGTGGCGTCGCTGTTTGCTCGGGTGGCAGATACCGTGTTTGGGATCGGCGATGTAACGTTGATCGGTACTGCCCCGAATGGCCAGCGTGCAATTTTGATGCCTCGTCAGATGTATCCCATCGAATCCGCTGTCGCAACACTTGATGGGGACGACTTGGGCAAGCCGACCACAAGCAAGACGAATCCAACTATGGGGAACGTCGCATTTCCAGCCCGACCAATGCTTGCGATCGGCGAAGCGTAATTCGAAATTCTCGATCAATCCGAGTACGACCGAACTCGCTCCGAGCTGAACGAAACCAGTGTGGTATAACGAATCAACCTTCTGTATCCTGTACGCCAACCGTATCAGGTTTTGATACGTTCAATAGTGCTCGTGGCGTGGATTTTCATTTATTTATGATCCAAACCACCGGACAGAACAAGGATTGAACGAATCCTTGAATCAGTGGAACAGAATCTCGGCGAATCCATCACTCAACGAACTCCAACCGCTGCTAGTAGTTCTTCGGTGTGCTCACCCCACAGCTTGAGAGGCACTCTCTGCGGAATGGCGTTCCAAACTCAGAAACTACTAGTAGACTCTAGGCGAGCTCACGGAGTGTTGTTTTGACGATCTCGTCAGTGAATCAGCCGTCAGAACAGGCGTACTTATTGTCCGCTTCTTTCAGTCATTCAGCGTTTAATACAGAGGAGCAGAGAGTAACGAACAGTAAGGTACTATTCAACTCGTTTAGATTACCATATGTGACAGTCAAACCACCGAGCGGATGGTTAGCTTGGCGTTGGACGTACCTTGACTGGTTTGCCCAAGCAGATGTCAGAGGCGCAACAGAGTATCTGGAGTTGTTTGGGGGAACCGATAAATCGGCAGAGAGTATCCGTGAAGAGGCGCGTGAAGCAATGACGCTAACTGCTCTCGAACAAATGGGAGTTCACGGGTTTGAACGGCCAACAATTGCGAACAATCAGGAAATTGCAATCGTCGGTATTAATCCACATCTCTCGTTCGACATTGCTACTGGGTTGCCGACCGAGACCCCCTTCCAGACGGACAACTTTGATTCGAACTTTCGTTTTGGATTGAATCCAATTGATGAACCCGAGAGTGATTTAGTTGATGCCGCCGGAGCTGGGTTGAATTGGCTCCTCCCGAACAAGTCTTCAAATAGTGGACGCGACGGCTATGTGCTGTCAATTCTGGTAACTCTCGCTGAGGAAGGCTGGATCGATATCGAAAAGGAGGATATTACGGGACTCTCTCCCCGAGAGGATGCTACCTTGTCGAACCAAATTTACTACACTAACTGGTTCAAATATGCGACGCCTGGTGAAGGAGACTTGAAATCAGGATTAGATAAACTGATGAGTCGTACTAGCGCCGAAAAGTCTCCGCGTGAGGTTGTAGACGGATGCTTACCAAGAGGATATCTCGATCAATCCAAAACACAGAATATTATCCCGAATACTGTCTTAGGGCGTGAATTAGCCGAGATTGACCCAGATCTAATCCTTTCGTTCGGTAACTTGCCGAAGGAGCGATTTTTCCGGAGAAAAGATGCATCAATTGAGCCACTTCTTAATTCCCCAGACGCAAGCGAGGGCATTACATCTGTCCACGCGCATCCATATGCCTACACGGGTCCCGAAGGAATCGAAGCGACTGTGATTCCACTTACGTTCCCTGGGAATAGGAGTTGGCGTGCGTTCGGTTCAAAGCATACTGATCCCGTACAGGAATCTGAGGATCGTCTTTTACGTGCTCTTGATTCAATGAAAAACTAAGCCTCCTGTTTAGCTATCTTGATCGAATCGGAGAGTCAAAACACGGATTTGTTAACCGTTCTGCGACGCCGTGGAAATTAATTAAGAGAGTCCAACTCGATCTCGCCAGCAACGACTTTCTTTCCCCGTTCAGTAATTCGGTACGCGGGTTCCGTCTCGTGGCGCTCAGCCAATCCGTGTTCAACATACACTGGACAGCGCTGACTAATCCACTGACGGCTGAAGTCCGTATTAATTGAAATATTCTTGACGGTCTGCCATCCCTCGTATGCAGACAACTCTTCTAGGATATATGGGTCAGCTGGAACAGCCCACGAAACCTCACGGTACATTCTGGTAGTCTCTCCGCTCTCTCTGAGCAATACAGTTTCCTAGTGTATATTCTAACATCCAATTAGGGATCTGTGTAGTGCATCAAATCCCTGTACTGCTCGATCTACCAGTAGTTCCCGAACGTGGCTCTTGAATACGATCGCTGTTCCACCTGTGGAGACGGTTCTGGTTATGTGTCTCGTTCTTACGGAACTCAATTCACAGTCCGATATCTCGATGGGTTGCTGGACGCACCCCCCTCCGCCCCTGCTTCCAGCCAAAATTCGGTGTGGCCCAAGAGACGACACTATTCCAGACAATACCCCGTCTTCCAGACAGGAAGACTTGTAAGACGCGGGGGTTTTATATATGAAACGTGAAAACGGGAGCTTATGAAGGCGTTCGGCGACGAGGAAACGATCTTCGAGGATATGGACGTCCTCAACCCTAACGAGCAGACGTACCAGCCCGAGTCGCTGCCGGAGCGCGAGGTCGAACTCGACCAGATCCACTCCGCTCTCCGTCCGGCGACAATGGGATCGACGCCGCTCAACCTGATCGTATACGGTCAATCCGGTCAGGGGAAAACTGTCGGGATTCGTCTCAAGACCGATCAGCTTCAGGAGTACGCCGAAGAATCTGGTATGGATCTCACCGTCGTTCACATTCGCTGCAAGGGTATGGACGGCTCCTATCACGTCTTGACACATCTCGTCAAGCGACTCCGGGAGAAGCGGTTTGGACCCGGTGAAGAACTCCCAAGCGGTCACCAGCGGAAGACCCTGCTCAATATGGTGATAGAGAATCTGGAGGAGGTCGGCGGGACGGTTATCGTCGTCCTCGACGAAATCGACGCCATCGGCGACGACGACTACATTCTCTACGAACTCCCGCGGTCAAATCCGGACGGTGTCCGTCTTTCGCTAATTGGAATCACGAACGACCTACAGTTCAGAGAGAACCTCGACGCCGACGTCCGGTCGAGCCTCGGCGAGGACGAGGTCCGCTTCGAACCGTACGACGCTAATCAGCTCCGTGACATCCTCGCACGACGTGCCGTCGGTGCCCTCCGTGACACGTATTTCGAGGACGACATCGAGGACCACCAGCACCTCAGAAGCGACGTCCTGAATGAGGATACAATCCCGCTTGCCGCAGCGTTGGGCGCACAGGACACGGGAGACGCCCGTGAGGCGATCCGACTGCTATTCCGTGCGACCCGATTCGCCGACGATAGAGGGGAAATAACGGTCACTGAAGGGCACGTACGCGAAGCACGGGACTTCCTCGAAACGAAGGCCATCGAATCGGGGATCCAGACACTCCCCAACCAGCGAATGCTCGCGCTGATGGCGGTCACTTACCACCAAATATACGACGATACTCCGGCTACGACGACGCCAATCTACACCCAGTACAAGACTTTCTGTGAGTATGTGGACGTGAACGTCCTGTCAAACCGCCGATTCCGCGATCGACTCAATGACCTCGCTGATACGAACGTGCTCAACAAGCGGCAGGGAAGGGGCCGCGGAGACGAAAATCAGTACTCGCTCGCAGTCGATCTGGACACGGCACTCGAAAACCTCCCGAAGGAATCCGAGCGTCTCGGGGATGTAGCAACTGTCCTCCGGGACCAGACGTGAGATAATCCTCTGAATAGTCCGGAAGAGAATCATTCAGGAAAAGAGTTTGACAAGAGATAAGATACAGTGAGGTCGTTGAAAATATCGATACGGAAGTCATCGATTTGTAGTCTGCGGCATTTCAGAAACTTATAGAAAGGGTGCCACGGTAGCCAAAAACAACGACTGATCCGTCTTCGACTTCAGAAGTCTCCGTCCTCTCACACAACGAACTCGATTTCCGAGTGCTCGTACGTGTAGCGCTTGATACCATTGTCCTCACAGTAGTCGACTAGCCCTATCGGGAGCACGTCGATCTCCTCGTAGTCAGTGAAAAACGCGACCGCAACGTCTTCGCTCCCGTCCGGACTCTCTACCACGACGGCTGTATCCGGATCGCTGTGACTGGTCTTGATCACCTGGTCTCCAGGCACGTACGGATTATCGGCGAAAGCGAGGTTCTCGTGTTTGTACGTCCAGAGCTTGATCTCCTGGTCGTCGCAGTACGACGCGAGAATTGCAGGATGGTAGTCGCGCCACGCACCCGGTCCTTCATCGAGCGAACTCGGAAACGCGACCCGCACCGCTTCTCCATCCATTTCGTGTCCGAACGCACCGGTGTTCTGCTCCGGCGGTAGCACCTCGATGACGATCCCCACCGACGGCTTCGTGTCGCCGGCCTTCACCACCCGGTCACCGGTCGAGAATGGATTCTCCGGCTTTTGATTCATATGAGCGGTATTGGGACCGAGATCGATCAGTTCGTTCATTGGTCGGGCAGCGAGGTGGTCGAGTTTCTCTGGGGAGTCGCCGGAGAATTCTGCTTCCGTTTTGACCTTCGATTTCAGCGTTTCGAGCCGCTCCCAGCCGAGCAACATCAGACTATCCTAGTTGTCGCGGTGCCAGACCATCACCACGATGTCGTCGTCGGGGTCCCGCTCGACCAAGGACTCAGGGAGAAAAGCAGAGACGTCCCGTGAGGACTTCACGTCGACGGTGTACCCGAACACTTCGAAGTCGTGCCCGGAGAAGCTCTCGGGATTACACCGCCGGATCGCCTCTTCGTTCTTCCACTCCCACATCTCGACGGGAAGATACTCACGGCAGAACTGCTCGAATGCGAGCTCACCGAGGTTGCCGATCCGCTTGACATCGGGGTTGTCGGCTCCCTGAATGATCGCCTGGTGGTGGGCACGTTCGTGGTCGATCTCGTCCGGGGTGAAACGATACATCACTTGGAGATCAGATAGTGCGTAGAAATATCCTTCCTATCGAGATCTATCGAAAAAGAACAAGTCAGGCACCCGTTCTAATCGACATCTTCAACTGTAACACCAGTAACCAAGCTCAAAGGTCCCCCAAACCTACGCTGCGTTGAGGTACTCGTCGGGCGGATACCCTGCTTTCGAGACGAGACTCCGAGCATCCTTCCGGACCACTTGGTTCGCGGGCCTCTCCTCGTAGGTTCGAATGTGTTCCTTGATTGAGGCCGCTACCTCGTCCATCAGGTCTGGACCCGCGATATCGACGACGCTGCCGAGCGTTTTTCGATAGCCGGTCTCCGATGCTGGGAATCCCTGACGAGAGCCGAGCACCTCGTCATTTACTGACGCGATCTCGTACAGGTGGCCTTTGAGGCGTAGCTCCACATTTCGTTCCATTGTTACTTGATTGACCCGATTCAGGTATATATCCGTGGACCGCTAATACGTTGGGTATTCTGATTGCTTCTACCAGCAGTCCCGGGATTGCCAACTCCCTGAAAGTCGAGTTACTAATAACCGGAATTTCCGGAGGGCCAATATGCCTTGTTTCGTGATCTCTACTTTCCTATGTCCCGCAAATACCATTAACACCCATCCACTGTTCGGTTACCGCAGAGTTCTCGGACCAGCCTGTGAAACGGTCACTGGAACTTCTAACGCCCGATTCGACCGCCAGAATCTGTCGATAGTAGGCTTACGCAGAGATATTATTGAACTACTCACAAGGATTTAATTTCATCCCTGATTTGATGAATCAGCCGAAGGATGAACGTGCATATTGGTGATTGAGCGGGCCTACGACCGGGCGGATGTATCGACTCTTGTTATTTTAGTCGTCGGATGGGGGTATGTCCGCCGCTTGTCGCTTGACAGCGGAGATCAGATTGGAACTTGTCAAATACAACACTGCGATCGTGAAACCCACCATCGTTGTGTACTCGATGATCCCCACCACGAAGTGCAGTTCAGCGGGTATGTTGACCGTGAACAACAAC
>NZ_JANHAW010000008.1 GCF_024464595.1 Halobellus litoreus
ACGCCGCCGCGGCCGTCTCGGCCGCGCGGTCGCGGGCTACCGCGGTCGTCGTCTCGGCGATCTCGCCCCCGCTGAAGTCCTGAGCTATCCCGGGCGTTGACTGAGCGACCTCCGCGGCCGTTTCCCCCTGGAGGACGCCCGCGGGGAGGTCGAACGGGACGCTCGCGCCGCCCTCGACGAAGTTCTCGGGGGTCGTCTCGTCGCCGCTGTCGTCGAGCGGGTCGAGGTCGCGAGCGCTCGGGGTGACGCCCGCACCGCCGGTGAACGGCGCGACGGCCGCCGCCTGAGCCGACGTGATCGCGCCGATGTCGAGGCGGTCTCCGGCTCGGGAGACGGTACGTGCAAACTCCCGCGCCCGCGTCTCGGAGGTGTCGACGCCGCCTACCTCCGGCGGTAGTAGTCCGGCGCTTTCGCCGCGCTCACTGAGAACGCCGCCGGTCGTCGCGCGGTCCACGATCGTCTCGTTTCGGCCGGCGTCGAGGATCTCCTCGGCGATCGGGTACGTTGAACCGCCGCCGACGTCGACCGCCCCGCGACCGCCCGGGCTCGTCGGTCCGGGGCCGAGATTGGGGTCGTCGAGCCGGTCGGTGTTCGTGTCGATGCCGCCGCCCGCTCCGGGAAAGTCGCTCGGCTCGGCACCTCCGGCGACGCCGCCGAGGTCGACGCCGTCGATCGTCGTCGACCCGCTGACGGTCTCGGGTTCGGGCTGTGGGTCGCTGCCGCCGCCCGCGCCGGGCGCGTCCGAGGGGTCCGCGCCCCCAGAGACGCCGCCGAGGTCGACACCGCCACCGGGGCCGTCGGGTTCGGTGGTACTGCCGTTACTCGGCGACGGATCCGGAGACGGACCGCCGATGTCCGAGGGGGGCGGGCTCGACCCGCCCGGCGACGGGTCCGGGTCGTCGTCGCTGCCACCGCCGCCGAATCCGGGGCCGAGGTTCACACCGCCGCCCGGACCGTCGGGCTCGTCGTCGCTGCTCGACGAACTGCCGCTGTCGTCGCCGCCGTCGTACCCGCCACCGCCAGGGTCGTAGTAGCCGCCCGCGTAGGGGTCACGACCGCTCATCGGTCTCACCTCGTTGTATCGGTTCCATAGCGGGGCGTACTCCCTGAATCTCCGTAAAAAGGAGACGCGCGTTCATCGTCACTCCTCCTCGACGTAGTCGGCGAGCCCGTCCCACTCGCCGCGTTTCTTCGCGTCGACGAACTCGCCGACCGCCGGGACGAGCCACTTCTTTGGAACCGCGCGCTGCTGGACGAGCCCGTCGGCGACGGCCTGGAAGATCGAAGCGTTGTCCTCGATCCGCGCGGGGCAGTTGTCCAACCGATCGAGTGGGACCGCCGCGACGACCGCCGTGTCGTCCTCGACCGAAACCCAATCGGAGAGCGACCCCCCGTAGTCGCTCGCGATCTCGCCCGCGGGCGCGTCGAGGTGCCGAGTGACGACGTAGAACTCCGGCCGGTGGAGTCTCACCGCCGCGTCGCCGGGCCGAAGCTCGGTGTCGAGCAGCTCGGCGACGGTGTCCGGGTCGTCTCGGCCGTCGGGGGGCGCGTGCGGTTCGGTCGCTGCCGTTTCAGTACGTGCGGCTCGCATAGGAGTGTGGTCGTCCTCTCGCCCAAAAAAGAGGAGACGCGCCCCGAGCGCCGTGTGTAACCGCACCTCCCGCTATTGTGCAACCATAGAGTGTGTATGTATAGGCGCGCCTCCCGGCTATTACACACCGCACGACGAGCCCCGTCGCCCCCCTGGACCCTCCTCGCCGCTCCTCTGTGTTAGCGCGTAGAATGGATATGTATAGCCTGCCTCCCCGACTGGTAACAGCGAATTCCCGACCCCCTCTTTCCATATAGTACAGTACAAGCACTATGTGGGTTGTTGTTGCCACGCTTTTGTGTTGCCGCCGTCGGGTGGTTTCACAATCAAATTGGCAAGCCACCAGCGGACGCTCCCGGGGCGTCGGTTGTTGGCTTCGTCGACGTCACTCCTCGCGATAATACAAAATGTATGAGGTGTGTGCTCTGTGTCTGAGCGGCGCGATCGCCACCGCTTCGCGTACTAAGTCCTGTACTGTCCATAGTGTATGAATGAATGAATTACGCTGATTACGCCGCTGTCGGTCCTCCCCGGGGTATCGACACCGACGACCTCGCTCCCTTAGCACGCGATAGCGTATAGATATAGCACCGCAGGGTATCTATCAATCCATCATTTCCCGACACGGTCCGGCGATTTGCCGCCCTGCGGTATCAACGCGGCCGAGGGCGCTCCCACACGTGAATTACGTACGCAAATGGTCGCTGGGCCTGTCTGTGTGCGCGCAATCGCGGGGATCGGCGTCTAAACGCCTCTCGCGCCTATTCGCGCTCTCTGGTCGGTGTCTGTTTAAGTAGTGGTGTCGGTGACATACCTGTCCGTTAGTGTCCCTCGCGGTACCTCTTTATGTCAAACGCGGCGCTCACACCGAGTATGCCACGCCCGCAGCTCGACGAGGACACGTACGATCGCCTCGCCGCGCTCGTCGACGCGCGGACGAAAGTCCCCGCGGAGCACCTCACCACCGACGATAAAATCACGTTCCTCCTCGACGCCCTCGACGAGGCCGACACCCACATCGAACGCCTGTCGGCGCGTGTCGACAGCCTGGAGGACGAGTTAGAGGACGCCCGCGCCGCGACCGACAGCGACAGCGGTCCGGCGCCGGGGCTTGACGAGATCGCGGGCGGCGACCTCGGGCTCGCGAACGACCTCGGCCGGTCGCGGCGTCGGTAATGGGCGACCTTCGCGAGCGGTACGTCGGCGTCGAGGCGGTCCTCGGCGAGGTAGTCGTCGCCCGCGAGATCACCGGCCGGTTGCACCGACCGAAGGGCGAGGCCGAGCCCTGGTGTAGTTCGACGGGCGACGTCGAGTACGTCGAGACGGAGATCGCGCTGTCGTACGGTGCGACACTCTGTAAGCAATGTTACCGCCCGGCGCTCGCCCACCTCGCGCGGATGGATGCGTCGCCGGTCGAGGACCGCCTCGCCGAACACGACACGCCCGCGGAGGTCGAGACCGACGTCTCACACCTCGACCCGCCGCGGTCGGCGCGCGAAAAGGTCGACGCCCTGACCGCCGAGGTCCTCGTCGCGAGCGGCGGCGCGGACGTCTATCACGCGCCAACGGCGAGCGGAAACGCGGTGTGCGGCCGCGCCGTCGACGACGTCCGCCGCCGCCGTGTCGACCAAACGCCACCGCGAGCACGCCCCTGTAAGCGGTGTTTCACGGCGGACGTCGTCGGCCGTTACACCGGCCGCGAGGCACCCGAGCACGCTGTCGTCGAGGCGACCGCGGCGAGACGGTGAGACGGCCTCACCGCGCCCGGTTCCGCTCGGCCTCGTCCGCGAGGAGACTGGCCGCCCACGCTTGAAAGCGGCCGACGCCGTCCCCGAGCGCGTCCCCGAACGCAAACACTAACGCGAACAGCGCGATCGCCACCACACCACCGACCACACCGCCGAATAAGACGGACACCACGGCCGCGCCCGAGATCGTGGCGCCGCCGATAGCGGTGAGGAGTCGGTCGCGAGCCGTGCGTGGGCCGCGGCCGCCGGTCATTGAGACACCGTCGCGGAGAAACCGCCGAACCGCGTCGTCGAGCGGTTCGTTCTCCTCACGACGCCGCTCGACGGCCGCGCGCAGCTCGTCGGAGGCGCCGACCGCGTCAAGGACGTCGCGCTCCTTTGCGTCGAGCCCGTCGTCGACGACCGACCGGAGAAACGCCGACTTGTTCGTCTCGGCCGACGCGTCCTCGGCGGCATTGTACCGTTTCTCCAGGTCGTCCTCCAGTCGAGCCGATACCGTCCGGGGCATTACGTTATAACGGTTATAACGGCCAATCTCAAAAGTCTGGTGCCTACGAACCGCTGATATTGGATAGGCGAGGTTTTTTGTCGGTGGAGGGTATATTAGGAGGTGAGAAACACGGGACGCGCCCACCAAGGCGACGCGGCGGAGGCTTCACGCGTCGCTGGTTGGGTACGAATCGAAGCCCCCAGGCGCTTGCACGCCCGGGGACCTCGGCTACTGTGGCAGGTGTTGGGGTCCTCGGCCGTCGAGCGCCTGGGTGCAAAGGATTGCGACGAGTGGGGCTCGTCACACGGTGGTTGTCACCCGACGACCTTAATTCTCCCGTTTGTGACCCCCCTCGTCGAGATATATCGCCACTATCACCATTCACGATGACAAATCTCGACGACGAACGGACGAACCGACCCCGAACCACCGAACCCGACGCGAGCGGCTCCTGGCGTGACGAGTACGCCGCCCAGGCTGTCGACGCCGAGCTCCGCGCCGACGGCGGGACCGCGTACCGTCTCCCCGAGGAGGGCGAGGTCGTTCGCGATCGCGACAGCGACGCGGGCGACACGCTCGTCGTCGTCGACACACACCCCGAGACGACCGCCGCGTCCTTCGCGATCGACGCGATCGGCGCGACCGTCGCCGAGGCGAATCCCGAGTACGACGACGGCGCGCCCGTCGTCGAGGCCGCGTACGTCGAGGACGTGAACGACACGCTCCCCGACTGGTACAAAACGGAGGACCTCCGCGACGCCGTGAGCTTCGGCGCGCTGTCGACGTACACGTTCCCCGCGGACCGCCTCGCCCCGTACAACGGAGGTGAGCGCCGGTGAGTACCGCGAGCGCCGAGCTCCGCGGTCTCGTGAGGGAGGACCCCTCACTTACACCCCAAGAGAAGGAGACGACGATTAGGTTCGCGAAAGACGAGGAGCACGCGACTGTGTACACCGCGGAGGCCGGTCTCGCGCGCCGCCTCCTCGCCCACCCCGACGCCGACGTGAGGGACGTGAACGTCCTGGAGGACGACGGAACGCGAACCGTCGCCCCGGGCGAGGTGTTGGGGCGCGATATTGTCGGCCTTCGCGCGAACGTCCCGGTGGGCGCGCTGAAGGTGCGTGTGTCGGCGCGCTCCACGACAGGCCACGCGGAGGTCGTCTCCGAGGAGGTGTTGACTGAATGAGCGCCGAGACGCACCCGGGCGCTCACTCTCAAAACCCGGTGTGGCGAAACCCCACCTCGGCGGCCGCGGCCGCGCTGTTCCGGCTTCCGGCGACCGTCGACGTCCGCGAGGCCGGTCGGTGGGCGATCGCCGCTCGCGACGCCGACGACAGCGCGCGGGTCCTCGCGTGGCTCGAACGGGCGAAACGTGAGGGCGCGATCGTTCTGGAGGGGTCCGAATGAGCCGCGCGACGGCGCCGTCGGAGACGGGCGCGAGAGAGGGCGCCGAGGTGTTCCGGCTCCCCGACGGCGACGACCTCCAGCGCCTTCGCGAGGAGGCCGGGCTCACGGTCGAGGAAACGGCCGCGGCCGTTGGCGTGTCGGTGTCGGCGCTAAAAGACTGGGAGCGCGGACGCGACCCCCAGGTCGGGAACCTCCGCGACCTGCTCGCGGTCCTCCGAGACCCACCCGAGGAGATCGACGTCGGTGGGAGCGAGGGCGAGAGCGTCGACGTCGACCCCGAGGAACTCCCCGACCTGATCGACCCCGAGTTTCTGGAGGAGTACGGCACCGACGACGTCGCCGAGGCCCTCGAACGCGCGGAAAATCGCGAGGTCGACACCTCCGGGCTTCCCCGCTGTCCGGCCTGTCTGTCGGTCCGGTGGTGGCCCAAATCCGACCGCTCCCGGCGGCAAGGCCACGCCGTCGACACCGCCTACCGCTGTACACACCCGGGTTGTAACGAACATTTCGACGAGCGCGCTCCGCCCGAGGCGGCCGTCGATGACGCGATCGACACCGTCTTTCGGCTCTCCGGCAGCGATTTGTGTTGTAATTGTGGCGACGAGGCCCAGCTTTACGTTTACGACGCCGACAGCGGCGTCGGTGGGTACGTCTGCTTCGACCACGTCGGCGACCTCCTCGCGGGAGGTGAGGCCGAATGAGCCCCGACTGGAGCGGTCTCCTTTGGGAGACCCGCGGCTACCTCGGCCTCGACGACGACGCGGCCGTCCCGGTCGACGAGCTCGTCGCGACCGCCGAGGCGAACGGCTACAGCGAACGCGAGGCCCGCCGCGCGCTGCGGGAGGCCGACGACCTGGAGCGCGTCGGTGACGACCTCGACGACCTCCGCGTTCGGCTTACCGAGGAGGGCGATTCGCCCGAATCCGCGAGAGAGAACCCCGAGGAACCCGATACTGGAGGCGAAACCCCTACCCCCGAGGCGGGGGAGACCACCGTGCAGAATCGCGAAACGCCCGCGAGCGTCGGTACGTGGCGCGAGGCCGACTTTTCGGCCGTCGAACCCCGGACATGGGCACCCGCACAAATCGACGTCGACGCGTGGATGTGTCGGACCGACAGCAAGGCTCCGTACGCCCCCTGGGCGGACGCCGACGCGCCGGTCGAGTGTAACCACGGCGACCACGACGAGGCGACGACGTGCGACGCGTGCGACCACCACGCCGGGTACAAGTGGGGGTCGGACGGTTCGCGCGAGCACGTTCACGCCGACCACGGTACCGCCCGCGAGTGGTCCGAGATGGACCCCTCGCTGTCGTCGGACCTCGCGTTTATCCAGCGCGACGCCGACTCGTTCGCGTTCGTCGACGGCGACGACGTCCGCGACCCCGAGACGGGCGAGATTCACCCCGCGTTTCGGGCGCTCCTCGAACACCTCGGCCTGACGTACGCCGACGTCTCGACCTCCGGGAGCGGCGTTCACGCCGTCTATCGCGGCGACATACCGCTCGACGGGGTGTCTATGGCTATGTTCCCGATCGACACCGAGCCGTGGGGGGCGAACGACGACGTCCCCGAGGTCGAGATATACGACGGGAAACACGTCTGCATCGCGACCGGCGACCACGTCGCCGGGACCGGGACCGAGGTCGCGCCGTGGGACGACGACGCCCTCGCGGCCGTCCTTCGGGCGAACGGATACGAGGAGAACCCCGAACCGAGCGCCGACACGTCGGTCGATCTGGAGAACCACACCCCGACGGCGACGTCGAGCGACGAGACGACCGACGACATACGCGACGTGTTCGCCGCGATCGACCGCCTCGACGCGCGGCGCGTCGCGGCCGATATGATCGTTCACCGCTGGAACGACAGCGCGAGCACGTCCGGCGAAAACCGCGCGTTCGTCCCCGAGTGGGGGCGGAACGCGAGCGGTACGGCGAACATCGTCGACAGCGAAATATGGCAAGACACCGGCGGGAGCGGGTACGGCGGCGTCGACGTGATCGCCGCGGTCGCGTGTCCCGACCTCCCGAGTTACGACGAGCGGACGCAACCGCGCGACCTGGAGGGCGCTGATTGGTTCCGCGCCGTCGAGTACCTCCGCGAAAGCGGTTTCGACGTCCCCGAGCTGGAGGACGCCCACACCGACGACGAGGAGTACGGCCGAGACCCGCGCGACCTGGAGGCGACCGTCGACGCCCGCCGTGCGTGGGACGCCGCCGGTCGTGTGAGCCCCGAGGAGACCGACAGCGACGCCCTCGGCGCGGCCGACACCGACGCCGAGGCGTTCGCGTGTCCCGACTGTGGCGCGCCCGTCGACGTCGTCCGCGCGGTCGCGATCGACGCCGGTCTCGTCGAGACGTGCGACGCCGCCCTCGACGACGCTTACCCCGAGGCGTACGCGATCGCGCGAGACGACCACGGCGCGCCGCTCCCCCGATACTACACGGAGGCCGACGCGATCGCCGAATTCGACGCCGTCCTCGACGTTATCGGCGAGGTGACGTTTTGGCACCTCGACGAGGACGCGATCGCGAGCGACATTACCGCCCGCGACGAGGAGGTCGGCGGCGACGCGATCGCCGCGCTAAACCCCGCGTGGCGGCTCTCCGAATCCGGCGAATCGGTCCTCGTGTTCGACAGCGGGACCGTGTGGGACGCCGACACCGAGCGCGTCCTCGACGCCCTTCGGTTCGTCGCGCTCGACAGCGGCCTCCTCACGGACGCCACGGAGCCCCTGGAGGGCGAGGCGTTCACCGCCGCGTACCGACGCGCCCGAACCGAGTACGGCGCGCCGCTCCCGCGCTGGGAGCCCGCCGAGGACGGCGCTCGCGAGGTGACGCCACAGCTCCCGCCGAGCGAGGAACTCGTCGACGCGCGCGACCTCGACGGCGTCGACCCCGACGCGCTGGAGACGGCGCGGGAGGACGTCGAGGCGCTCATTCGCGACGCGACCGCCGACGCCGACGACCCGACGGTCGTTACGGCGCTCCCGGCGACCGGGAAAACCACCGGCACGGTGAAAACCGCCGCCGAGCGGCCGCTGTCGTACCTCGCGCCCCGAAAGGAGCTCCAGGCCCAGGCGCTCGACAAGGCCGAGAAATGGGGCGTCGACGCCGAGGTCCTCCCGGTGTTCTCCGAGGAGCGTGTCGCCGACGAGGTCCTTTCGTCGGCCGTTGCACACGTTCGCGAGCACGGGAAAGACCGGCTCCGCGACCGCTGGAGTATCCTCGCCGCCGCGACCGACGCGGCCGAGGACACCGACGCGTCCGCCGATATATTCGACGAGGACGACGAGGACGACGCGGAGGCCGTCGACCTCGACCGCGCGACGTGTCCGACCGCTGAAGGCGCTCACGGCGACGCGTGGGCGCTCGCGGTTCACGTCGCCCGCCGCCTTGGATACACGCCCCAGGAGATTCACACCCAGGCGCGAGGGCTGTTCGGTGCCGAGCTCCCGTGTACCGACGACCACGGCGACGAGGCCGACGCGTGCGAATACGGCGCCGCGTGGGACGACGTCGCGGACCCCGACGCCCCCGCGGACCTCCTCGTCGGCTCCTACGTGCACGCACACGTCGACAGCGTTCGCACGCATTTCTCCCGCGACGCCGACGGGAACGTCGACCACGCACCCCGAGCGGTCGTCGTCGACGAATTCCCCGGCGAGGCATACGTCCGCGAATTCGGCGAGGAGGCCCTCGATCACGCGACATGGCTCGCCCAGGCGCTTCGGGCGGACGTCGAGGACCGGCGCGATATGATCGACGCGGACCTCCACGGCGACGCGTGGGTCCGTGCGTGGCTCGACGGTGAGGGCGACGAGGACGACACGGTCGGTGGCGCGATCGGCGCGCTCGCCCGCTCCGGTGAGGTCCTCGACGCTCGCGACGCCGCCGCCGAGATTCGCGAGGCGTACGACGACAGCGACGTCCTCCGCGAGCTGGGCGTCGCCGACCCTCTCGCCGCGTTCGCCCGCGGTGAGGTCGACGCGAGCGACGCGTACGACCGTCTCGGCGAGGCCGTCGACGCGATCGACCCCGAGCACCCCGCCGAACCGATCGCCCGGTGGGTCGAGGACGACGTCGTCGTCCCGCTCGCCGACGCGACGCTCCCCGGCGCCCAGCGCGCCGACGCGATCGACGTCGACGCGCTCCCCGTCGGTGGCGACCTTCGCGAGCTCGTCGCGGACGCCGTCGAGGCCGTTCGCACGGAGGCGGACGGCGCGCGGGCGGTCCTCGACGCCGCGACGACGGCGCTCCAGGGCGGCCGTGAGGGGTGCCGACGGCTCGCCGCGTGGGCGAACGACGGGTACGCCCACCCCGACGCCCACCACCTCCTCACGGGCGTCATAACGCCGACTGACGTCGACAGCGACGACGACGCCGCACGGCGGATTCACACCGACGCGTGGGCGTTCGACCCCGACGCGACCGACGGGACCGTCCTCGACGTCGTCGAGACGACCGGCTCCGCGACCGCGGTCGTCGACCGGAACGACCACGGCGCGCTCCTCCAGACGCCGCCCTCGCGGGCGTCGCTCGGCGGTGAGGACGTCCCGCTCGTCGGTCTCGACGCGACCGGGCGGGCGAGCCTGTGGTCGAACGCGCTCGGTGAGGACGTCATCACGGCCGACATACACGACACTCCGGCCGAGCGTGCCGCGTTCTTAGAGGACGCCCTCGACCTCCGTGTCCTCCAGGCGGACGACCGGCCGCGGTACTACGAGGGCGACCCGACGACGAAGGACACCGACGGCGACGTCGCCCTGTTGGAGGCGATCGCCGAGGAGTACGCCGGGATCGACGCGCCGCGGGAACGGGGCGCGAGCCCGACGAGCGTCGGAAAGCCCGCCGCGATTACGACGAAGGGCGTTCGTGAGGTCTTAGAGAACGACACGCGACTCGACGACGTCGTCGCCGCGTGGGATAACTACGGGAACGTCACCGGGGCGAACGACCTCGGAGAGCACCGTCTCGCCGCGGTCCTCGGCTGTCAGCACTACGGCGACCACGCGATCGAACGCTTCGCCGCCCTCGCCGGTGAGGAGGTCGACGTCGATCGCGGGCGAGGCCGTGGCGGCGGGCTGTCGTACGACAGCGACCTCGCCGACGAGTACCTCGCGCATATGACCGAGGACCAAACCATGCAGGCGATTCTCCGGTTCGCACGCGGCGACAGCGGGGCGACAGTCGTCGCGCGGACCGGCGCGCTCCGCGAGGACCTCCCGGTCGTCGGCGACGCGCAAGTCGTCGAGACGTGGAGCGACACGGCGACGGAGATCGCGAGAGCGTGGCGGCGGCTCGGTGGCGAGTTTACCGTCGCGGACGTCGCGGACGCCGTCGAGGTGTCGAAGCGTCAAGTTCGCCGCGTCCTTCGGGAGCTCGTCGACGCCGGGTACCTCCGCCGCGTCTCCAGCGGTGACGGTGTCGCGAGCGTCTACGAGCCGAGCAGCACGCCGGGCGCCGGTGAGGTCGACCTCCCCGCCCGCGAGGACGCTGTCGGCGTCGAGGGCGGACGCGACGCGACTAAGGAATACTATACGTGGAATGTCCGGGTGTCGGGGGGTGAATCGGGTCGGAACCCCGCTGGAGAACCCGCCCGCGTGAGCACACCCGGAGCCCCACCGGCTCCCGGCACCGTTGACGGGGTCGAGCCCCCAGGATAGCGGCGTCGGGACGCGGTCGCTTGCCCCCGGTTCATAGCCGTGGGTGTCGCTCGTGCGGGGAGTGTAAACCCGCTCCCGAGGCGGCGGGCACGAGATGTAAACCTCACTCCGCCGGTGAGGGTTCTGATTCTTGCTTTCGAGGACCAATTCGGGAAACGTACGTAGTATGCCCCTCGGGTATCGGCACTCCGCGCCGGTCATACCTCCCGCGTATGAATTGGTCGGGGTCGCTCTCTATAGAGGGGTGTCGGGGAGCGCGAGAAATGGGATTAGATGGAATACTCGACGGCATGGAGTAATTGGGTTAGTATGCCAATTATCCCGACGCGCTCGGCCAATTGATTGCTGCTGTCGGTTAGATCGCGTCGACGTCGACGGCCCACGTTCCGTATTCGGGTTTGTGAACGCCGGGGAGCTCGCCGAGGTGCCGGTCGAGAGAATTCCACATCGTCCGCTTTGTCGAATACTCCGATTCATACCGCGGGTATAACTCGTCTTTCAGCTCGCCGGTCGACAGCGGACCGCGCTCGGCGAGGAGCGCGACCGCCTCGACGAGGGCGTCGCGAGCGTGACTCTTTCGCGGCGGTCCGTCGCCGATCGCCTCGCGGACGCGATCGCGAACGTCGGCGTCGGGGTTGGCGGGCGGGTCCGGCGTCGGCTCGGTGTCGATCGGCGCGGTCGGCGGCGACGTCCCGCGGCCCTCCAGCTCGTCGACGCGTGCCTCCAGGGCGTCGAGGCGGTCGACGACCGCCGCGTATTCTCCCGTATTCTCTTGCGTATGCTCCGGCGTATTCTCTCGTATTCTCTCGCGATTACGGAGGAGATTACGTATGTATTCCGTCCGATTACACCCGCGTTCCTCCGCCTCGGCCTCCAACTCGGCGACGAGGTCCTCGTCGAGGCGGACGGTGACGACTTGCATAACCACCGTATTCTCCAGAGAATACAAAAGAATACGTCAGACACCGACAGGCGGCTCACACCTCGACGAGGTGGTCGTACACCCGCTCGGTGGTTTGGATCGACCGGTGCCGGAGCCGATTACGCACGTCGTACAGCGTATTCCCCTCCTCGGCGTTCATCATCCTCCAGGCGACCGAGTGGCGGAGCGCGTGGGGGGTGACGTCGTCGGGCTCGCCGCGG
Source organism: Halobellus litoreus (assembly GCF_024464595.1). Taxonomy (NCBI): domain Archaea; kingdom Methanobacteriati; phylum Methanobacteriota; class Halobacteria; order Halobacteriales; family Haloferacaceae; genus Halobellus; species Halobellus litoreus. The sequence continues at coordinate 12,048 of NZ_JANHAW010000008.1, forward strand.
GAACCGTCGAGGTGGAACGGCTCGACCCCGGCCTCGCGAGCGACGGTTCGGAGGAGATCGCGGACGCCCTGGGTGGTAATCCGGTCGCGCTCACGCGACGGAAAGAGCGCCTCGGTGTCTTTCCACCGCGAGCCGAGGTACGCCGACAGCGTCCGCGTGGTGTCGGCGTCGAGCTTCATACGAACAGCGTCGGGCGAATTGTCGTTTGGATAGTCCTTCTGGAGGTGTCCGGGGAGGTACAGACGCGTGTTTCCCTCCCGTAGGTGGTCGACGTCGAGGGCGACGAGCTCGCCGACGCGGAGGCCGGTGTCGTACATAAGCGCGAGGAGGGCGTCGTCGCGCTGCTGGAGGTAATCGGGACGACACCGGTACACCGCCGACCGAAGCGCGTCGACTTGGTCGGGTTTGAGCCACACGCTCGCTTGGGTCTTGGAATCTGCATTTTTGGACATTACTCGGAACCCTGTTTATAAACGAACACACCCCGAGGACACTTCAATCTTAGACTCTGTATGTAGACTCTAAGATTCGATAAAATTATTAGCACACGCTCACACGTTCGACGTAACCCACCGAGCCGGTTCGCAAAACCGCCGGGGTGCGACAACACCCCGACAAGGTGGGTCGACCAAGACCCATGTCAGTAGACAACTGCGAGGGTAAAGACCCTCACGACGCGATCGAACCGCTCAGCAAAATAGCGAACGCGAAAAAGAACGACCTCGACTCTTTCGCGGCCGACCTGGAGACCGGCGACGCGACCGAAGAGGATTATTGGCTCTTAATCCGCGGGATCGCGGGGAGTCACCCAGCGATCGCCGACGCCGCACACGTCAACATCGACATTCAGGACAAAATAGCAGCGGGCGCGCTCGACGAGGCGTTTAAGGGCATTTACGATTTGACCGTCGAGGGCGGGAGCCGTCTCGCGGCCCAGCAGCTCCGCCTCGCGGCCGACGAGCTCGCCGCCGCCGACCCCGACACCGTCCTCGACGCGTTCGCCGTCGAGCGTGACGGTCTCGGCTCCTCACAAATTGACGTCTCGGAGCGAACGACCGCCCACGCGTACGACGACGAGGACGGAGCGGTTCTCGTCGACACCGCCGCCCTCGACCGCAACCCCGACCGCAACCGCACGAACCTATCCGTCGAGGACGCCCGCGCGCTCCGAGACGACCTCGACGAGGCTCTCGACGCGATCGCCGCCGAGCGCACGCGGTACGACCGCGAGGCCGAGGAATGACCGCCGCGACGCTCACCGACGCCGACCGCGACGCGCTGGAAGCGATCGGGCGGCGGCGGACGCACGAGGCGCTCGTCGACATACGACAGCGACACCTCGGCGAATACGCCGAATAGCCGCGAAAAGCTGTTTTTCACCGATTCGCGTCGACGCTACCCCTACCCCTGGAGGCCGGAGAACCACCCTCCAGCGGCCCGCTCAGAAGGAGAACGGGTCGTCGCCGCCGAGATCGACGTTAAACGTCTCCTCGATCGCCGCCTCCCCGCCGAGAATCCCGCTGTCGACGAGCCGGTCGTCGCTGCGCGTGCCGAACAGCGTGAACTCGTCGTCGTCGGGTTCCTCGTCCCCCTCGATTCGGGGATCGCGGTCGCGCCCGGGGTCGAACGGGTCGGGGTCGTACCGATCGGGGTCGTACGGGTCGGGGTCGTACAGATCGGTGTCGGTCGGGTCCGGCGTGTCGGTGTCCGGCGTGTCGCGCGGGTCGATGTCGGTCCCGACGTCGAACGGGTCCGGCTGGTCGAGATCGCCGCCGGTGTCGGTGCGCGTGTCCGTCGGCGCGTCCGTCCCGGTGTCGGTCGGGCTCCCGGTGTCGACGTTGAAGCCCGTGTCGAGATCGACACCGCCGCGTGTGTCCGCGCCCACGTCGGCCGTCGTCCCGGTCGCGTCGAAGGTATCAGGGCCGCCGAGCGCGCCACCGACGTCCGCGCCGGTCGTGGGGGTCGCGCCCGGGCTGCCGAAGAGCCCGCCGACACCGGCGTCGACGCCCGGTGAGAGGCGATCAAAGCGGTCGAGCGTGTCCGTCGGGTTCGGGTCGACGGAGGTCCCGTCGACGTCGCCGAAGCCGCGCTCGCTGAAACTCTCGGCCTCGACGCCCGGGGCCATTTGGGGGTTCCCCTGGCCGCTCACACCACCGCCGATGTCGTCGGACGACGGGTTCGACGAGCTGCGCGCGTCGATGTCGGGGTCGGCCATCCCGCCGACGTCGTCGTCGAATTCTCGCGTCGGGTCGTACAGTCGGCGGTCGCTCCTCTCGAACGGGTCGAGGTCGGGACCGAGGTCCTCGTCGGCGTCGACCTCGGCGGTCTCGGCGTCCGAACCCCCGGACTCGCGGCCGCGGGAGCGGCCCATCTGGAGCTGGCCGCGGTCGTCGCCGAGGAAGTCGCGCACGCCGCGGCCGAGGCGCGTCTCGACGGTCGTCCCGAGCGGGCCGATTCGTGGGTCGACCTCGGCGCGGGCCGCCGCGCGGAGCCCCGAGCCAATGCCGCCGGTTGAGGCCGCGCCAGCACCGCCCGCCAGCGCGCCCGCCGTGACCGCACCGGCGAACTCCGCGGGGTTCGCCGACGCCGCCGCGGCCGTCTCGGCCGCGCGGTCGCGGGCTACCGCGGTCGTCGTCTCGGCGATCTCGCCCCCGCTGAAGTCCTGAGCTATCCCGGGCGTTGACTGAGCGACCTCCGCGGCCGTTTCCCC
>NZ_JANHAW010000009.1 GCF_024464595.1 Halobellus litoreus
ATGAGGATTCCACCCCTGCGGTCCGCCGTACAGATGGGATCTGATGTTAGCCTTGGTGGTTCGGTGACACCTGTCTGGTGTCCACTGAACCACTGAACGGACCACGCAATGATTGGTGATTCTCTCCCTTCCAGGGAGAAAATCCCGCCACACCCCTCCCCCTTCTGGGGGAGACCCATTCCGGTTGATCCTGCCGGAGGCCATTGCTATCGGAGTCCGATTTAGCCATGCTAGTCGCACGAGTTCACACTCGTGGCAGATAGCTCAGTAACACGTGGCCAACCTACCCTACAGAACTGAACAACCTCGGGAAACTGAGGCTAACTCAGTATACAACTCCCACGCTGGAATGCCGGGAGTCACAAACACTACGGTGCTGTAGGATGAGGCTGCGGCCGATTAGGTAGACGGTGGGGTAACGGCCCACCGTGCCCATAATCGGTACGGGTTGTGAGAGCAAGAGCCCGGAGACGGAATCTGAGACAAGATTCCGGGCCCTACGGGGCGCAGCAGGCGCGAAACCTTTACACTGCACGCCAGTGCGATAAGGGGACTCCGAGTGCGAGGGCATATCGTCCTCGCTTTTGTGTACCGTAGGGCGGTACACGAATAAGAGCTGGGCAAGACCGGTGCCAGCCGCCGCGGTAATACCGGCAGCTCAAGTGATGGCCAATCTTATTGGGCCTAAAGCGTCCGTAGCTGGCCTCGAAAGTCCGTCGGGAAATCCACTGGCTCAACCAGTGGGCGTCCGGCGGAAACTTCGAGGCTTGGGACCGGAAGGCTCGAGAGGTACGTCCGGGGTAGGAGTGAAATCCCGTAATCCCGAACGGACCACCGATGGCGAAAGCATCTCGAGAAGACGGATCCGACAGTGAGGGACGAAAGCTAGGGTCTCGAACCGGATTAGATACCCGGGTAGTCCTAGCCGTAAACGATGTTCGCTAGGTGTGGCACAGGCTACGCGCCTGTGCTGTGCCGTAGGGAAGCCGAGAAGCGAACCGCCTGGGAAGTACGTCTGCAAGGATGAAACTTAAAGGAATTGGCGGGGGAGCACTACAACCGGAGGAGCCTGCGGTTTAATTGGACTCAACGCCGGACATCTCACCAGCTCCGACTACAGTAATGACGGCCAGGTTGATGACCTCGTCACGAGCTGTAGAGAGGAGGTGCATGGCCGCCGTCAGCTCGTACCGTGAGGCGTCCTGTTAAGTCAGGCAACGAGCGAGACCCGCACTCCTAATTGCCAGCAGCAGTTTCGACTGGCTGGGTACATTAAGAGGACTGCCAGTGCCAAACTGGAGGAAGGAACGGGCAACGGTAGGTCAGTATGCCCCGAATGAGCTGGGCTACACGCGGGCTACAATGGTCAAGACAATGGGTCGCAACCTCGAAAGAGGGCGCTAATCTCCGAAACTTGATCGTAGTTCGGATTGTGGGCTGAAACTCGCCCACATGAAGCTGGATTCGGTAGTAATCGCATTTCACAAGAATGCGGTGAATACGTCCCTGCTCCTTGCACACACCGCCCGTCAAAGCACCCGAGTGAGGTCCGGATGAGGCTGTGTCACCACAGTCGAATCTGGGCTTCGCAAGGGGGCTTAAGTCGTAACAAGGTAGCCGTAGGGGAATCTGCGGCTGGATCACCTCCTACAGACCGGGACTAGGCCGTCGTGCCTAGCCCACTTTCACTCATCGCGCGGACCGTTCAGCACTCACCACACGCCAGACAGGCACCTAAGAACCACCAAGGCTAACACGGGCCCGTAGCTCAGCGGTAGAGCACCTCCTTTGCAAGGAGGACGCCCTGGGTTCAAATCCCAGCGGGTCCATCACCCACCCCACTCGAGACAGAACGAGTCCCTTAAGTGGGACAGTCAACTCGACTGGAGTGGACACGAACTGATGCACTATCCCGTGAAAACGCGGATAGGAAGGGTTCGACGGACGCTCCGGCAGCCACCGGACGTTCAATGACGACCATTGTACGCGCGCAATCCAGACGCCCACTGAACCCGTCCACCGAGGACGGACACATTGTGGACGTCTCAGATCACCAAATCATAACTGCAATTCAACTTGCAACCAACAGCAACAGAAACCATCGTCTGTGCGTGACCACCCGGTCGCACACAGACGAGTCGTAACCAGACGACACTCAAACTGGCTACTGTACTGGCTGGTGAATGGCTCGGCTCGAGAGCCGACGACGGACGTGCCAAGCTGCGAAAAGCCCGAGGGAGTCGCACGGAGACTAAGAACTCGGGATCTCCGAATGGGAATCCCCACCGCAATTGCTTCGCGCAATGGGGAACGCTCCGAATTGAAACATCTCAGTAGGAGCAGGAACAAAAAGCAACAGCGATGTCGTTACTAACCGCGAGTGAACGCGACACAGTCCAAACCGAATCCGTAAGGAAATGTGGTGTTCGGACTGGTCACAACGGATCTTCAACACTGGAGAAATCTCCTGGAACGGAGTGCGATACAGGGTGACAGCCCCGTATCTAGTAGCGAAGATCCCGGACCAACTCCAGAGTAGCGGGGATTGGATATTCCTCGTGACTACCGCAGGCATCAACTGCGAAGACTCAACACTCCTCGAGACCGATAGCGAACAAGTAGCGTGAGCGAACGCTGAAAAGCACCCCGAACAGGGCGGTGCAATAGGGCCTGAACTCAGTCAGTGATAGAACGACGAGGCATACAAGGTCCTCGAACAAACGACCGTGGGGCGACCCACCAGTAGGACTTCGAGGAAGCCGATGTCGCGTCGTGCGTTTTGAAAAACGACCCAGGGAGTGCATTATCGAGGCAAGCCTAACTGGATTATCCAGGCAGGCACAGGGAAACCGACATGGCCGCAGTCCTTCCGGACCAGGGCCGCCGTGTTCAAGCGCGGGGAGTCCCGATGATGCGACCCGAAACCGAGTGATCTACGCGCGAGCAAGGTGAAGCGTGGCGAAAGCTGCGTGGAGGCCTGAAGGGATGGTGTCCTACAATACCCTCCTCTGACTCGTGCGTAGGGGTGAAAGGCCCATCGAACTCGGCAACAGCTGGTTCCAGCCGAAACATGTCGAAGCATGACCTCGACTGAGGTAGTCTGCGAGGTAGAGCGACCGATTGGACGAACCGCCTCCGAGAGGAGTCGGCCGTCCTGTCAAACTCCGAACTTGCAGACGCCGTCGACGTCGGGAATCCGGTATGCGGGGTAAGCCTGTGTACCGTGAGGGAGACAACCCAGAGCCGGGTTAAGGTCCCCAAGTGTAGATTAAGTGCAACCGAAGGTGGTCTCGAGCCCTAAACAGCCGGGAGGTGAGCTTAGAAGCAGCTACCCTCTAAGAAAAGCGTAACAGCTTACCGGCCGAGGTTCGAGGCGCCCAAAATGATCGGGGCTCAAATCTACCACCGAGACCTGGCAGCGTCCGTGAAAGGACGACCTAGTAGGCTTGGCGTACTGTATGGGCGGAAGCACGGGCGAGAGCTCGCGTGGACCGTACAGTAACGAAAATCCTGGTCACAGTAGCAGCGAGAGTCGGGTGAGACCCCCGACGGCCAAATGAGCAAGGGTTCCTCGGCACTGCTAATCAGCCGAGGGTTAGTCGGTCCTAAGTCCCACCGTAACTCGACTGGGACAACCAGGGAAACTGGTTAATATTCCAGTACCACCGTGCATTCAGCCAACGCTTTTGGAAACAGCGAGCGAGGCCTTCGCCTCGTCGAATCGTGGAAAATCGTGGACGCCGTAACGGCAGGAAGCGATTGAATCACGAGACAGCGAAAGTCGCTGGTACCGAGAGCCCGTGAAAAGGCGCACGGCGACCGTACCGAGATCCGACACAGGTGCTCAGGCAGCGAAAGCCACGGCCCGTCGGGAGCAACCGGCGTTAGGGAATTCGGCAAGTTAGTCCCGTACCTTCGGAAGAAGGGATACCTGCTTTTGACCGAGCAGGTCGCAGTGACTCGGACGCTCCGACTGTGTAGTAACAACATAGGTGACCGCAAATCCGCAAGGACTCGTACGGTCACTGAATCCTGCCCAGTGCGGGTATCTGAACACCTCGTACAAGAGGACGAAGGACCCGTCAACGGCGGGGGTAACTATGACCCTCTTAAGGTAGCGTAGTACCTTGCCGCTTCAGTAGCGGCTTGCATGAATGGATCAACGAGAGCGTCACTGTCCCAACGCTGGGCCCGGTGAACTGTACGTTCCAGTGCGGAGTCTGGAGACCCCCAAGGGGAAGCGAAGACCCTATAGAGCTTTACTGCAGGCTGTCGCTGAGACGTGGTCGCTGATGTGCAGGATAGGTAGGAGCCATTACACAGGTACCCGCGCTAGCGGGCCACCGAGGCAACCGTGAAATACTACCCGTTAGTGACTGCGACTCTCACTCCTGGCGGAGGACACCGGTAGCCGGGCAGTTTGACTGGGGCGGTACGCGCTCGAAAAGATATCGAGCGCGCCCAAAGATTTCCTCACCCGGGTCGGAAACCCGGAGAAGAGCGCAAGAGCACACGGAAGTCTGACAGTGATCTTCCCAACGAGGATCGCTGACGCGAAAGCGTGGTCTAGCGAACCAACGAGGCTCCTGGATGGGGCCCGTTGATGACAGAAAAGCTACCTTAGGGATAACAGAGTCGTCACTCGCAAGAGCACATATCGACCGAGTGGCTTGCTACCTCGATGTCGGTTCCCTCCATCCTGCCTGTGCAGAAGCAGGCAAGGGTGAGGTTGTTCGCCTATTAAAGGAGGTCGTGAGCTGGGTTTAGACCGTCGTGAGACAGGTCGGCTGCTATCTATTGGGGGTGTTTTGGTACGTGCGAGGAACGGTCGTATAGTACGAGAGGAACTACGACTGGGTGCCGCTGGTGTATCGGTTGTCCGAAAGGGCAGATGCCGAGCAGCCACGCACCACGGGGTAAGAGCTGAACGCATCTAAGCTCGAAACCCACCTCAAAAAGACGTACCGTCGAGGACACTCGTAGAAGACGAGTTAAATAGACTCGGGGTGTACGCACCGAGGCAACGAGGTGTTAAGCCCGCGAGCACTAACAGTCCAAAGCCACACTCATACACGAGAATACAGTGTCGTCCAACTATCCTGCATAGGATAGTCGGTTACGAGTACTGATGGTCGTGTTTGGTGGATCGAGACTATCACACTACAGTCCACTCGATGGACGGGTTCAGGCGGAAACTGGATTGCGCGCGTTTCAATGGTTACCGTACGTCACGGAAGCCGGAACCGACGACGGTCACTCTCACGTTGAAAGACGGGGAGTGGGGGTTCGAGTCCCCCAGTCGGCGTTAAGGCGGCCAGAGCGGCAGGGTTCCACCCGTACCCATCCCGAACACGGAAGTTAAGCCTGCCAGCGTGTCAGCAAGTACTGGAGTGAGCGATCCTCTGGGAACACTGGCTCGCCGCCTCCCACTCATACCACACACTCGCGCCCGCGAGACACCGCGTCTCGTGGGCGCGCTTCATTTCGAACC
>NZ_JANHAW010000010.1 GCF_024464595.1 Halobellus litoreus
CTCGTCCTGAGATAGCCCCTCCTGCGTTTAAGCGAGGGTTATTGGTCCTCGTCACAGCATATTTTGTTATAATCGCTCTTCTGTCTGGACTGGCACTTATCTCTGGCAGAGGGTCTCCCCCACCACTTCTGGGGATGGCTTGGGGCATCTTGCTTGTTGGAATCGGGGTTGGAGCGTATAGACTTGAAGGAGTGTCCCCACGTTCGATTCTGTCGTTTTCCCAATCACTATTCTTGGTTCTGGGAGCTGTAGGAGCGTTTTGGCTCCTGTATAATCTTACCACATACGTCCTTGCCCTGGGAAATATCCCGGGATTTGCGACTGCATCCTCAAAGGTCGTCGCTCATCCCTTCCTTTATTCCGCGGCATTCGGGAGCTCTCTGCTGTTCACAGCCCTCCCCGAAGAATTCGTATTTCGTGGCTATTTCCAGTCGAAACTCATCACGGAATCTGGTGGAACGGGTTGGCGTGCAGTCGCAACTGGGACCGGCACCGCGGCTGTCCTGTTCGCACTGTTCCACCTCCCGCGTTGGTTCCTGATGTCCGGCCACGGCGTTGGCCCAGCGTTGGCTACCCGACTGTCTGTACTGGTGATTTCAGGTCTCGCTTTCGGACTTATTTATGCACTGACGAACAATCTATGGCTGGTCGCGCTGTTCCACGCAACGATGAATCAACCGCCGTTGTTGTTCACGGTCAACATACCCGCTGAACTGCACTTCGTGGTGGGGATCATCGAGTACACAACGATGGTGGGTTTCACGATCGCAGTGTTGTATTTGACAAGTTCCAATCTGATCTCCGCTGTCAAGCGACAAGCGGCGGACATACCCCCATCCGACGACTAAAATAACAAGAGTCGATACATCCGCCCGGTCGTAGGCCCGCTCAATCACCAATA